>DATNAM010000304.1:0-10388 GCA_035572595.1 Gemmatimonadaceae bacterium | reverse complement strand
CGGCGCCGTCGCCACGTTCAAGCAGCAGACGTTAGGCACGGTATGAGCGAACACGGGAAGCGGCGGCTGACGCCGGCTGAGGGAAGCGGGCTTCGCCCTCAGGGAAACGCCAGCTTGCGCCGACTCAGGGAAAGGGGCGCGTGAAGCAGCCAATGGGTAAGGATGATTTCCCTTTTCCCCAACGCGACGCCAGTCGCGGCTTCCCCGAGGGCCAAGCCCGCTTCCCCAAGGCGGCGCCAGCCGCCGCTTCCCTCGGCGTCATCGGCACCTTCGTCTGGGACACGATCTACGGCCGCGATCCGCGCCAGGCCCCCGTCGAAGAATGGGGCGGCATCACGTACGCCTTGAGCGGACTCGATGCGGCGCTGAGCGATGCGTGGCAGATCGTGCCGCTCATCAAAGTTGGGAACGACCTGGCCGACCGCGCGCGCGAGTTCATGGCCACGCTCCGGCACACCGCGCCTAACGCAGCGCTCATCGGCGTGCCCTATCCCAACAATCGCGTCGAGCTCCGCTATGAAACCACCGAGCGCCGCTCGGAGCGCCTCACCGGCGGCATTCCCGGCTGGAACTGGCTCGGCCTCAAGCCGCTGCTCGCCGATCTCGACGCGCTCTACATCAATTTCCTGAGCGGGTGGGAGCTGGATCTCGAAACGTGTCAGCTCATCCGCCAGCATTTTCGCGGTCCCATCTATTGTGATCTGCACATGCTCGTCATGTCGGTGCTGCCAACCGGATGGCGCGCACTGCAACCGCTCGATCGCGTCGCCGACTGGTGTCGCTGCTTCGACATGCTGCAGGTGAACGAAGACGAGGTCACGGCGATGGCCGCCGATCCCATGGCGCTCGCCGCCACCGCGCTCGCGTCGGGCGTGCGATCGTTGGTCGTCACGCTCGGCAGCCGCGGCGCGGTGTATTTTGCCGACGCGGCCTTCGATTGCATTGGCGATCTCGCGCGGCGACCGTCGATGGGCGCGCCCACCGGACCCGTGCGCACCGCGCTCGTTCCCCCGCCCTACGTCGTCCCGCGCGGCGATCCCACGGGATGCGGCGACGTCTGGGGCGCAACCTACTTTTCCCGTTTGCTGGCCGGTGATACTTTGGCGGACGCAATGCGCGTCGCGCACCGCGCGGCCGTTCGCAACGCGGAGTACCACGGCGCAACCGGACTCGCAAATCATCTGCGCGGAGAGCTCATCACTCAATGACCACCGTTCTCAACGTCCCGCCATCGCTGGATGACAAGACGTTCGAGACGGTGCTCGAGCAGTTGGCCGCGGTGCCCCAGGATGCGAAAGTGCTGCTCGACGCACGCCACACGCGTTGGGCATCGCCTTACGGACTCACCGCCCTGCTCACGCTCGCCCAAACCCGCGCCGAGCGTCCCGCGCTCTACGTCCCGGAATCCGACGACACCAGCTCGTACTGGTCGCGCACGGGCTTCTTCAAGTTCGCCGAGGACGCGTTCGAGCTGCACGGCACCGTGCCCCGCCCTCGCCCCAGCGCCGAGTCCGAAGTGCTGCTCGAAATCACACCCGTTGCCAAGAGCGACGACGTGCACGACGTCGTTGGGCGGATCCAGCAGAAATCGCAGGCGATTCTCGTCAAGGAGCTCAACATCGACGCCAAGGCGACGATGGGCTTCGCGATGACGCTCAGCGAAGCGTGTCAAAACATCGTCGAGCACGCCGGACGCGGCGGCTGGGTGGCCGTGCAAACCTACCGCTGGCAAAAGCGACTCGGCCGCCGCGTCGTGGTGATCGCGGTGTGCGACGCCGGCGTCGGATTCCGCCAGTCGCTCGAGACGGCGCAAGGTCGCTCGCGTGGCGATCGCTGGGACGACGGCATGGCGCTCGAGGAAGCGGTCATTCGCGGCGTGAGCCGCTTCCGCGATCCCGGTCGCGGACAAGGTTTGGCCGGTGTCCGTCGTTACATTGGTCGGTGGGATGGCAAGCTGTCGGTCCGCTCGGGCACGGCCCGCATCGCGATCGTGCCGAGTTGGGACGATGACGTTCCCTTGGAGGAGAAGCTCCCATACTTTCCGGGAGCGCAAATGCAAATCACAATCCCGGAGCGGATCGCCGACAGGTGATCAACCACATCGACCTCAGCTCGGTTTTGCGTCGCACGGTGTGCGACCTCTACACCGACCTCGTCACCCGCCCAACCGGGGCCGCGGTACGCGATGGGATCGAAAAGCAACTGGCCGAGCTCGGCGACCGCACGCTCACCGTCATCGATTTTTCGTACGTCGGCCTGCTCGATTATTCGTGCGCCGATGAGATCGTCGCCAAGCTCCTCATGCGGTACGCGTCGTCGCTTCCCGACGACCTTCCGCGACGCGAAGCGTATTTTCTGTTTCGCGGCATCAGCGAATCGCATCTCGACGCCATCGAAACCGTGCTCGACCGCCACGGTCTGGCGATCGTGGCCCAATCGAGCGAAGGGTCGACGATGCTCGTCGGCACCGTGGGCGACCGCGAGCGACGCGCATGGGAAGCCATGTGTCGCTTGGGACGCGCCGTGCCGGCAGACCTCGCGCGCGAAACGGGCATCGAAGTCGATCAGGTTGGCGCGGTGTTGGACGACCTCTGCCGCCGCCGCCTCGTCATGCGATTCGAGGAAGGCTACATCGCAGTGGGCGGAACGGCGTGACGGAGTGGACTAACGCACCGCTACGCGTCCTGCGCTTGATCGCGACGAAAAGTGGAGACGCGGATCGCGGGTCGGCCATCTGGATCAACCCCGACGATGCACGCCGCCGTCTCTTGATGGATGGAGAGCTCGTGTGGGTGCACGGTCCTCGCCGCCACGAGCTGGCCACATTGCACTACGACGACGAAATGCCGCGCGGCGACGTGGTGTTGCGCGACATCGCAGGCGCGTCGCCCTCGGAGATCGTCACACTGGTGAAGGTAGACACCGATAGCCCGCCGCGCCGCGGAATGCTGGCGTGACGGGGGAGCCCATATGATGCCTCGCCGACGCCGGCAGGGATTCTCGACGGTCGCGGTCCACGGTGGACGCGACGCCCACGAAACCGACACGCCGGTCGTAACCCCACTCTATCAGTCCGTCAACTTCGTTCAGGAAGTTGGCACCGAAGCGGGCCTGCGCTATCCGCGCTACGGCAACAATCCTAACGCCGAGCTCCTGCACAAACGACTCGCGATGCTCGAAGGCTCGGAAGCGTCGCTGTTGCTCGCGAGCGGGATGGGCGCCACCACCTGCGCGATGCTCGCGCTGCTGCGCCCGGGCGATCATCTCCTCGCCAGCGAATGGATTTACGGCGGCACGCATCGCCTCTTCACGCGCGAATTCCAATCGATGGGCATTCAAGTGACGCTCGTCGATCCGATGGAATCGCGCGTGTGGCGCAAGCGCGTGCGCAAACATACGCGCGCGATTTTCGTCGAGACGCCGGTCAATCCGTCGTGCCGCGTGGTCGATCTGCGTCCGATCAGTTACCTAACGCAAGAGATGGGACTCGCGCTCGTCGTCGACTCGACGTTCGCGTCGCCCGTCAATTTCAGACCGCTCGAGCACGGCGCCGACGTCGTGATTCACTCGGCCACGAAATACCTGAACGGCCACCACGACGTCTTGGCCGGCGCGGTGATGGGCACCGCGTCGTACATCGAGGAAGTCCGGCAGAAGATGATGGTGTGGGGCCAGGCGCCCGACCCGTTCGCATGCTGGCTGCTCGAGCGCGGCCTCAAGACGCTGGCCGTTAGGCTTCATCGCCACAACGAGAACGCGATGCGTCTCGCGCAGTGGTGCGCGGAACGGCCGGAATTTGCCCGCGTGCACTACCCGGGCCTCCCCTCACACCCCGATCACGAGGTCGCGCGCGAGACGCTCGATGGATTCGGCGGCATGATGGCGGTCGAGCTGGCCGGCGGCGGCGACGCGGCCGAACGCTTCATCAGCCGCCTTCGCGTCATGACGCACGCGCCAAGCTTGGGCGGCGTCGACACACTCGTTTCAGAACCGCGCTTCACCTCGCACGCCTCCATGACGCCCGCCGAGCGCGCGGCGATCGGCATCCCCGACGGCTTCGTCCGGATCAGCGTGGGCATCGAAGACGTCGATGATCTCATCGCCGACGCGACCCAGGCGTTGAAATGATGACGTAACGGATGGCAATGGTGTGTAGTCATTGGACTGGAAGACGGCGCCGGCGTCCCGCTAAGCGACCTCAGCAGTTGTCGCGCCGCGCACGGGATGCCAGCCCGGCGCCATTCGCGTCCAAGCCTCGAGTAGCCAGCCAGTGATCCGCTTTTCGCACGTCACGAAGGAATATCCCCGCACCGGCGTCGCCCTCAACAACGCGTCGTTTCACGTCGCCAAGGGCGAGTTCGCATTTCTTACCGGCCCCAGCGGCGCGGGCAAGTCGACAATCCTCAAGCTCGTTTATATGGAAGAGCGTCCCACGTCCGGCGAGGTCCGCGTGGGAGGTATGCGCTCCACCGAAATCAGGCGTCGCGAAATTCCGAAGCTGCGCCGCCGGTTGGGCATCGTCTTCCAGGATTTCCGCTTGCTCGAGGATCGCACGGCCGAGCAGAACATCGCGTTCGCCCTCGAGGTAACGGGCACGCCGCGCGACGCTATTCCCCCAAAGGTCGCGCGCCTGCTCACACAGGTCGGCCTCGCGTCCAAGGGCACCAGCCTTCCGCGCGAATTGTCGGGCGGCGAGCAGCAGCGCGTGGCCATCGCCCGCGCGCTGGTGAACGATCCGGTCCTGCTGATAGCCGACGAGCCCACGGGCAACCTGGATGAACGCGCCATGCGCGGCATCTTCCAGCTCCTGCGCGACATCAACGCATCGGGCACGGCGGTGCTCATGGCCACGCACAACCTCGAGCTCGTTAGGCGGTCGGAGTATCGCGTGATCGAGGTCAACCGCGGACAGATCGTGTTCGACTCGGCCGAGCCCAAAGCCGGCGAGCCGCCGCCGGCCGCCGTCTGATGCGCCTCACCGTCCGCGAGGTTTCGTTAGGCTTGAGGCGCGCGCCGCTGCTCAGCGTGCTGAGCGTGCTCACCATCGCGTTCAGCTTGTTCGCGTTCGGCCTGTTCGGCCTCGTGGCGCTCAACGTGAGCGAAGCGCTCAAACACGTCGAGGAGCGCGTCGAAATCCGTGCCTTCCTGGCCGACGGCACGCCGATCGAGGCGGTCTCCGCTGCCGTCGGCGATATCGCGTCGTTCCCGGAAGTCGCGCGCGTCGACATCATCACGCCCGAACAGGCGCTCGCCCGCGCACGCAAGGAGATGGGCGAGTTCCAGGATGTGTTCGACGCCGCCGTGCTCCCCGCATCGCTCGAGATCCGCCTCAAGCCGGGCAATCGCGACCCGCGCGACGTGCGCGCGGTTGCCGAGCGTGTGAAGACCTACTCGTTCGTCGACGACGTGCGCTACGGCGAAGAATGGGTGCAGAAGCTGTACAACATCCGCAACATCGCCGGCGCCACCGGCCTCGTGCTCGGCATCGCGTTCGCCGGCGTCGCCGTGATCATCATCGGCTCGACCATTCGCATGACGGTGCTCGCGCGTGCACGCGAGATCTCCATCATGCGGCTCGTCGGCGCCACCGACGGGTTCGTGCGGCGCCCGTTTCTGGTCGACGGCTTCATCAAGGGCGTCGTGGGCGGCCTGCTCGCGCTGCTCCTGGCGTGGATCGCCTATCGCCTCATCGACCAAACGTTAGGCATTCAGAGTACGTTCTTCCGCTCCAGCTCGGCTGCGTTAGGCGTGTTGGCCGGCGGCGTGATCGGACTCCTGGGCAGCGCGTTGTCGGTGGGCCGCCACCTGCGGGATGTCTGACCGCCGCGCGCGGTTCGCATCGCGCGTCGCCCTGGCCGCGCTCCTGGTGGCAGCCGCCGCCGCGCGCCCGTGCATCGCGCAAACCAAGTCCGCTCCCGCCCAACAATCCGACAGCCCCGAAGCGCGCCTCAAAGCCGAGCGCGCCAAGCTGCAGTCGCTGCGCGCGGAACGCGAACAGCTCGAGCAGCGGCGCCAATCGCTGCAGAACACCGTGCACGACCTCTCCGAGGAGGTCGACAACCTGAACCGCGAAGCGGACATGACGGCCTCCGTCGTCCGTTCGCTCGACGCGCAGCTCGACGCGATCAACGCCGAGGTCGCGAGCACCACCTCCGACCTGGTCGACGCCCAGGACGAGCTCACGCTCAAGCGCGTCATCCTCCAGCGACGCCTGGTCGACATCTACAAACGCGGCCCCCTCTTTTCGCTCGAAGTGCTGCTCTCGGCCAACAGCTTCGGCGATCTCATCGCGCGCTACAAATATCTTCACCTGATCGCGCTCCGCGACCGCGTGCTCGTCCACCGCGTCGAAGATCTGCGCAACCAGATCGACCGGCAGCGCGGCAACCTCGTGCGCTTCCAGAGCGACATGGAAGAAAACCGCCAGGAGAAATCGGACGAGGAACAGCGGTTGCGCGATCTCCAGGCGCAGCAGGCGACGAGCCTGCACGAAGCCCAACGTAACGCGCGCGCCAACGATCGCCGCATCGAGCAGCTCGCGAGCGACGAAGGACGCCTCACCAACGTGATCGCGTCCCTCGAGGCCGCTCGCGTGCGCGCCGAACGGGCTTCGCCTAACGCAGCGCGCGCCGCCAGCGCGTTCCGCAGCAGCGCCAACCGCCTCGACTGGCCGGTCGATGGCCCGCTGCTCTACAGCTTCGGCCGCGTCGTCAACCCGAACAACACCACCGTCCGCTGGAACGGTATCGGCATCAAAGCGGCCGAAGGCACCGAGGTGCACGCCGTGGCCGCGGGCAAGGTGCGCGTCGCCGAACCGTTCGGCACCTACGGCCTCACCGTGATCATCGAGCACACCGGCGGTGACTACTCGGTGTACGGTTCGCTCGAGAAAGTCACGGTGAAGAAGGGCGACGTCGTGGGTAAGGGCGATGTCATCGGATACGTCGGGTCCACCGACCCCGACCTGGGCCCGCATCTGCACTTCGAGATGCGCCCCCAAGGACGCCCCGTGGACCCGCTCGACATCCTCAAGCCGCAGCCGTGATCGGCCGGCGCTCCGACCCCGCTCCAGGCGTTCGCGTGACACGCATCAGCGGCCACGCTACTTTGTGCGTATGACGGGTGTGTTCGCCACCTTCCGCACGCGCCGGTCGCGCCTGACGCGCCTCGCCGGCCTGGTCGCGCTCATCGCGCAGGTCGTCGCGGTCGCCATTGCGCCGGCCGCCGAGGCACGCGCATCGGTGAGCGCCGCGGCGCACGTGGAAGACGCGGGCATCCATCTGCACCACAGCCACAATCCGAACGACTGTCCGGCATGCGTCGCGCTGCAGATCGGCGCCAGCAGCCTGCCGTCGCGCGTCGACCAGCCCGCGCCCATCGCCGTTGGCGACGTCGCGTTGCGCGGCGCGCGCCCCACCCTCGTGCCGCGCGCGCGCCGTATCGAGCCGCACGCGCCGCGGGCGCCCCCCATCCTCGTCCTCGCGTCCCGTTAGTCGGGACGCCGGCGCAGCGCGGCCACTGGCCGCCCGCGCCGACGCCGCGTTCGCCTAACGGGTGTCTCGGGACCGCCGGCGCCATGCGCCGTGCCGGTCGGCGCGCGTCCGTACCCGGACCGCTCACGGTGAGGCATCCGCCGCCATCCGGTCACACCAGGACGAGGTAGGCACATGCACGTGGGGAAGATCGTTGGAGCGCTGACCTTGGTGTCGGCCGTCGCGTTGCGTGCACAGCAGCCGGTGCCACGCAGCCGCGCCGATTCCACGGCGCGCGCCGACAGCGCGTCGGGCGCGGATTCGGCGCGCATCGCGCACGAGATGAATCGCATTCGCGGTGAAACGCGGCAGCCGCTGCCCTCGATCATGACCGACACCGGACCCACGCTGGTGCTCACGCGCCAACAAGCCATCGATTCGGTCCTGGCCCACAATCCGACGTTGATCGCCGCGCGCGAGCAAACGGAACAGGCCCGCGCGCGCGTCACGGAAGCGGTGGCCATTCCAGATCCATCGCTCTCGGCTACCATAGTTGGACAAACGGGTGCGCTGAATCCGAACACGGCCAACGAGCACGACTACGGCCTCAATCTCACCGTGCCCTTCCCCGACCGCATTCGGCTGCGCGGCAAAGTCGCCGGGGCCGATGTGCAGACGGCTCGCCTGTCGTACCTGCAATTGCGACAGCAGCTCGCGTCGCAAACGTCGCAGACCTACGACTCCCTGCTCGTCGCGCTCCGCCACCTCGATGACTTCCAGCAGGCCAAGCAGCTCTCGCAGGATTTCCTGACGCGCACCGAAGCCCGCTTCGAGGGCGGCACGAGCCCCAAGCTCGACGTCATCAAAGCGAAGGTCGACGTCGCCCAAGCCCAGAACGATCTCATCTCGGGCCAGCGCGACGTCGCCAACGGGCGCGCGTCGCTCAATCGGCTCATGGGTCGCCTGTTAGGCGCCAACATCGCGCCGGCGGATTCGCTCGAGATTCCGCCGCCGCTGCCGGATCTGGCCGCGCTCGAGAAACGCGCCGCGGAGCTCCGCCCCGAGCTGCGCAGTCTCGCCGCCCAACGCGCCGGCGCGAGCGCGGCCACCACGTTGGCCAAGGAATTCTGGCTCCCCGACATCAGCCTTGGCCTAACGCGCCTCAACGTCGTCGGCACGTCGGCCACGTACGACACCGGCATCGGCATCGGGTTCCCGCTCTTCTTCTGGCAACACACCGGCGGCGAAGTGTCCGAGTCCGAGCATCACGAACGCGAGCTCGCGGCCACCAACCGCGACCTCATCGCCCAGGTGAATCAGGAAGTACGGGTCGCGTACGCGGGCGCGTCGACTGCGCTGCAGCAAGCGCAGTATCTGCAAGACGAGCTCGTGCCCGAAGCCACGCAGGCGTACACCATCGCGTCCACCAGCTACGGCCTTGGCGGATCCTCGGCGCTCGAGGTGCTCGACGCCAAGCGCACGTTGCTCGATGCCCAGACCCAATACACCGACGCCCTCGGCGCCGTGAACGACGCCATCGCGCAGCTCGAGCTCGCCGTTGGCGCGCCACTCGCGAGCGTTTCATCCGGAGTCCCGCATGACTGACCTGCGATCCATCACCCGGTCCGGTGTCCGCCTAACGGCGGGCGCCGCCGTGCTCGCCGCCCTTGCCCTCGCCGCGTGCGCCAAGGACGCACCCCCGTCATCGGCCGCGAAGGCGCCCGACTACGGTAACGGGCCCGCCGCGAAACCGGGCGAGCTCGTGCTCCCGCCCGCCCAACGCGAGCGCATCTCGATCACCAGCGTCGAGCCGACGCGGTACACGCCGCTCGTCTACGCCACCGGCACCGTCGCGTTCGATGGCGACCAATCCACGCAGGTGCTGGCGCCGATCTCGGGACCGGTCACGCGGATTCTGGTGCAGCCGGGCGACGTCGTGAATCGCGGCCAGGCCCTGGCCTACGTGTCGTCGCCCGACTACGCGGCCGCCGTGTCCGGCTACCGTAAGGCGGCGGCGAACGCGCGCAACCTGCAGCACATCGCCGATCTCGACGTCCAGTTGTTCAAGAACGACGCGATCGCGCGGCGCGACATGGAACAGGCGCAAACCGATGCCATCTCCGCCGTCGCCGATCGCGACGCCGCGCTCGAGCAGCTGCGCTCGATCGGCGTCGAAGACAGCACGATTCAGGCGCTGCAGGAAAACCGGCCCGTGAGCAACGTGCAGGGCTCGATCCGCGCACCGCTCGCCGGCACGGTCGTCGAGCGCCTCGTCACACCCGGCCAGTTGATTCAGGCCGGCACCACGCCGTGCTTCACCGTGGCCGACCTCTCGCGCATGTGGGTCATGACCAACGTCTTCGAATCCGACCTGTCCGACGTTCGGTTAGGCGATCAGGCCGACGTCGTGACCAACGCATCGGCGACCGTGTTCCATGGTACCGTCGACAACATCGCGGCCGAGGTCGACTCCACCACCAAGGCGACCGCGGCCCGTGTCGTCGTCGCCAATCCGGCGCGCCTGCTCAAGAAAGACATGTACGTGCGCGTCACCGTACACTCGCACCACGAGCACTCGGGCCTGCTCGTTCCCATCGCGGCCGTGCTGCGCGATGAAGACAACAATCCGTTCGTGTACGTGCAGGACCCGAACGGTGCCTTCGCGCGCCGGTCGGTCACACTCGGCGAACGGCTCGCCGAGCAGTACCAGATCGCATCGGGGCTCACGCCCGGCGACAAGGTCGTGTCCGAGGGCAGCCTGTTCCTCCAGTTCGCGCAGAGCCAATGACCGCGCCCGTGGATCCCATTCCGCCCGCCGTGCCTAACCGTGGCGACGAGCGCCCGTCGTACATCAACCGGCTCGTCGGCGCATCGCTGGGCCAGCGCTTTCTCGTCTCGCTGCTCGCCCTGCTCCTC
>DATNAM010000303.1:0-14412 GCA_035572595.1 Gemmatimonadaceae bacterium | reverse complement strand
GAATGTCGACTGCCCGCGCACCAGATTGTCGCTCGCCCCCACGCGCGTGAACACGCGGTCGGCGATTCCGATGCGCGCGCGCGTCGCCGGCACGAAGCTCCCCATCTGCGCCATCAGCACGATCAGCCCGATCTGGCGCAGGATGGTCGACTTGCCGGCCATGTTCGGCCCGGTGAGAATGATCACCCGTGCGCGCTCATCGAGCGACAGATCGTTGGGGATGAATTTGTCGCGCGGCATCATGCGTTCGACCACCGGATGGCGGCCGGCGACGATGTCGAGTCCGAAGTCATCGGACATCGTTGGGCGAACGTATCCTTCCCGCTCGGCCACCTCGGCCAGCGACGCGAGCACATCCAGCGCGGCCACGATCGCCGCCGCGCGCTGCAGCCGCGCGATCTCGGCGCCCGCGCGTGCGCGCAGCGCCTCGAACAATGCGCGCTCGCGCACTTCGAGTCGCTCCGATGCCGTGAGCACTTTCTCCTCGTACTCTTTGAGCTCCGGCGTCACGTAGCGCTCTTCGCCGGCCAGCGTTTGGCGCCGTTGGTAGTCCACGGGCACCAGATGCCGGTTGGCATTCGTGATCGAGATGTAGTACCCGAACACTTTGTTGTAGCCGACTTTGAGCGAGCCGATACCCGTGCGCGCGCGCTCCGCCGTCTGGATGCGCGCGATCGCATCCTTGCTTCCATCGCGCAGCGCGCGCAGCTCGTCGAGCTCGGCGTCGACGCCGTCGCGGATCACGCGCTCTTCGCCTACCGCTGCCGGGGGCGCGTCGACGAGCGTGGCCGCCAGCTCCGCCGCCAGCTCGGCGCACGGATCCCACGCCGCGAGCATCCCGCCCACCAGCGACGCATCCGCCACGCGCCGCGCCGCGTGCTCCACGGCCGGCAGCGACGCGAGCGACGTGCCTAACGCACCGAGCTCGCGCGGCGTGGCGCGCGCCGCCGCCGCCTTCCCGGCCAGGCGCTCCACGTCGCGCACGCCGTCGAGCGCCGTCCGTAAGGCCGAGCGCGCCAGCGAATCGCCGGCCAGCGCGCTCACGGCGTCCAGGCGCGCATCGATGGCGTCGCGCCGGGCCAGCGGCGCGAGCAGCCATTGCCGCAGAAGACGCGCGCCCATCGGCGTGGTGGTCCGATCGAGCACCGCGAGCAGCGTACCCGCCGTGCCGCCGCCGCGCAGCGACTCCACCAGCTCGAGGTTCCGGCGCGTCATGTCGTCGAGCGGCATCGACGAACCATCCCGCTCGACGATCGGCGCCGCGAGGTGCGGCAGCCCCGCGGGCTGCAGCTCGCGCAGGTAGCGGACGAGCGCGCCGGCCGCGCCCACCGCCGGCGCGTCGCCTGTGCCGATGCCGAAACCCTCGAGCGATGCGACGCCGTACTGGCGCGCCAGCTCGTCCGCCGCCAGCGCGGGCTCGAACTCCCACGCCTCGCGCTCGGTGACTAACGCATCCTCCTCGCGGGCCGACGCCAGGCGCAACGCGCCCGACGGCGAGCCGCGTACCACCAGCACCTCGCTCGGCGCGAGACGGGCCAGCACCGCCGGCGCATCGGCGGCCGTCGAGCAGATCAACCGCAGCTCGCCGGTCGACAGGTCCGCCGCCGCGATCCCTACGCCTAACGGGACATCGAACACGGCGCACAGGTAGTTGTTGCGCGCGCCGTCCAGCAGATCGTCGGAGAACGCGGCGCCCGGCGTGATGGTCTCGACCACCTCGCGGCGCACGATGCCCTTGGCGAGCTTGGGGTCCTCCACCTGCTCGCAGATCGCCACCCGGTGTCCCTGCTCGACCAGGCGCCGCAGATATTCGTTGAGCGCCTTCACCGGCACGCCCGCCAGCGGCACTTCCGCCGCGCCGCCGTTGTTGCGGCTGGTCAGCGTTAGGCCCAGAGCGCGGGCGCCGAGCTCCGCGTCCTCGTAGAACATCTCGTAGAAATCGCCCATCCGAAAGAGCAGGATCGCGTCCTGATGGCGCGCCTTGATCTCCCGGTACTGCTGCATCAACGGCGTGGCCGTGTCGCGGCTCACGGCGTCTCCGCGCTCGTCACGTATGCGGTCAATTTTTTCGCGCGCATCGCCTTCGCCGCGGCGTCGGCCTCAGCGCGCGTCTCGTAGCGCCCAATGCGCACCCGGAACGGCTTGGCCGTCCCCACCACGCGCGCCGGATATCCGCGCGACACCAACACGTCGCGCAATCCGGTCGCCGACGCCAGCGTCGAGAACGCCGCCACCTGAATCGTGTAGCGCCCGCGGCTCGACACGCCCGTCGCGGCCGGAGGCGCCGTCGCACCCGTCGCCGCGGGCGGCGCGTGCGGGGCGGCGCGCGTTCCCGCGGCCGGTGCCGTCGTGTCCACGCCCTGGCACCGTTGATTCAGATAGCCGATCTGGTTGGCCAGCTCCACCTGACCCGGCGGCGTTAGGCGCGACGCATCCGCCAGACGCGCGCACGCCGTCGGCATGTTGCCCTCGTCCATCAACGTGCGCGCGATCCAGAACTCGGCGCGCCCGCGGTTCGGACTGTCCGGATGCTCGATCACGATGCGCTGCAAGTGCGCCACCGCCTGATCCCGGTCGCCGCGCGCCAGCTCGAGCTGCGCCAGTCGCATGAGCGCGTCGGCGCTGCGCGCGGACGCGGGATACGTCACCACGATCGTGCGCAGGTCACGCTCCGCATCGGCGGCCGTCGCCGCCACCACGGCGCGCCAGTACAGCGCGTCCACGTATTCCGCCGATCCCGGCGCCGCCGCGTCGAGCCGCTGCCCAACCAACGCCCGCGCCGAATCGCCCTGCCCCTCGGCCGCCAGCCGTTGGGCCGCACGAAAGATCGTGTCGCCGCCGGTCGAATCGGCCCGTAACGAATCGCCGCGCGCCGAGTCCGGTCGCGACACCGCAACGTGCGTGGACTCCGCGCGCGCCGAATCGGTGCGCATCGAATCGACGTGCGCGGAATCCGCCGTCTGCGCCATCGCGACGCACGGCACGAGCAGCATCACACCTGCGAGACAGCGTATCGTCATGATGCTCGGGAAAGATGGTTAGGCGTCAGGCCACCGCCGCGCGGCGGCGTGCCGGCGCGTGAGCATCGGCGCACATCGCCAACACGAGCCGCGCCAGGATCTCTTCGTCGGATGAGACGCGCGTCTCCTTGAGCGCAATGTCGGCGGCCAACAACGCGTCCATGGCGCGATCGAGCGCGGCGTCATCCCAGGCCTCGAGCGCCGCCACCCATGAATGCACGGCCTCGCCCCACGGACGACCCGTGTACGCGCCGCCCACGCTCTTGAGGAGCTCGTAGTACTCACGCTCGAGCCGGCCCGCCGACATCCCCCGCGCGCGCATCGCGCGACCCCACGCAATCGCCTGCGTCTGCGACGTCAGCGCCATCACGATCGGCACGGCCGACACCTTGGGCTGATCGAGCACGTGCGTCAGAAGCGCCAGCGCGCGCGCGGCGTCGCGCCGTGCGACGCCGTCGAGGAAGTCGCCTAACGACTCGCCTCGCCGCACGCCCACCACCGCCGACACCGCGGCCTCGTCGATCGTGCCGCCCATGGTGTAGCTCGCGAGCTTGTCGAGCTCGCCCGCCAGCGCCGCCAGATCGTTGCCCGCGTGCGCGAACAGCAGCGACGCCGCTTCGTCCGTCACGGCTACGCCTAACGCCGTCTGCGCGTGGTGCATGATCCACTTGGGCACCCGGTTCCCCGTCAGCGGCTCGGTCTCGAGCGCAAACGTGCGCTGGATGAGCGCGCGATCCGGCTTGCCGCGGTCCGACGGCCCGAACACCAGCACCAACACGATGTCCGCCGAACCCTTCCGCAACGCGCCCTGATCGAGAAACTGATCGACCGCCGCGCGCACGTCCTTCTTGAGCGATGCGGCGTCGCGCAGCACCACCACCCGCCGCTCGGCCATGAGCGGCGGCGTCGCCAGCAACGACGCGAGCGTCTCGGCGCTCACCGAGCCCGCATCGCGAATGTCGAGATTGAAGTCCCGGGTCGCCGGATCGAGCGCGGCCGCGAGGAGTTGGCGCACCGCGCCGTCCTTCAGGAATTCTTCCTCGCCGTGAATGCTGTACGCGCGTTCGAATGAGCGCGACGCAATCGCTTTATAGAAGGCGCGGTCGTCCGGCATAGCGGCGAATATAACGCCCGCAGGCCGCTACCGTCCCAACTCCTCCACCGCGAAATGCTCCTGCGCCTGCTCCGCCATCATCGCTGCCGGCCACACCGGCAGTCCCATCGATGCCGACGCCACGAAAGCCGAGTTCACGCCGGAAGGTGAAGCAGTGGGCGCGACGGGAGGACGGACGGCTACCACCGGCGGAAGGCGAAGATCGCGCGACGCCCGCGGCGCATCGAACACGATCGCCGCGAGGAATCCGACCACCACCACGCTCGCCGCGGTTGCCAAAAACGCCCCGACGCCCGGACCGCGGTATTGCTCCGCGCGGGCGTCGGCATCGTGTGCAGCCATGAGCTTGGCGTTCAGGCGATTCAGAAAATCGGCGGATGGCTCGAGCGGCGGCAAGTTTCGGAGGACCAGCAGCCCACGCCGCATTGCCGTGTCGTAACGCGAACAATGCACGCATTCGGCGAGATGCAACTGCATCTCGACGACGTCGTGCGCCGTCAGCGTTTGATCGAGAAACGCCGGGTGCAGATTGTGAAATTCGCGGCAGATCATGGGTGCGGTATTTCTCCGACTCTTCGACTCGCTTGGGATACCCGGTCGCGCAGGCCGGGTTCCGGTGCATACAATGCGCGCCCGGCTGGGCGCCCGGAAGAGCCTCCGCCACGCTCGGACCGCGAACGCGCGGGGGGGTCCACGAGTCGCCCGGATACGCAACGGGCGGAGCCCCAAGGCCCCGCCCGCCGCGCCCCCACCCACCGCTGCCGCCTAACGCTATCGAAGTGCCGGCTCGATGATCGCCGCAAACGCGTTCCGGGCGCGATTGAGCCGCGACTTGACCGTCCCCAGGTTGCACCCGGTGATCTCGGCGATCTCCTCGTACGACTTGCCCTCGAGCTCCCGAAGAATGAACACCTGCCGATGATGCTCGGGCAGCCGCGCCACCGAATTCTCCACCATCTCGCGAAGGTGCCGCTTGCGGTAGAGGTCGTCGGGCCGCGACACGCGATCCTCGAACTGAAGCGGTCTGTCGTCATCCTGCCAGTTCTTCCGTATGGTCTGGAAGAACACGAGCGGACTGCGCGAGCGATTGCGAAGCTCGTTCTTGGCCAAATTCGACGCGATGGTGTATACCCACGTCGAGAACTTTTTCGAGCGATCGAAGCGATGCAGGTGCCGATACACCCGGATGAAAACTTCTTGGACCAGGTCTTCGGCCCGCTCGCGATCGCCAATCGTGCGATAGATGAAGTTGAGCAGTCGGGTCTGGTAGCGCTCCACCAGCACTTGGAAGGCGCGCTCCTCGCCCCCGAGGAATTCGGCGACGAGCGCCGAATCATCCAGAGCGTGCAGTCGCTCTCGAACCGGAACCCGCGACTCGACCGCGTGCCTTAGTGCGACGTCAGCCATTTGCTCCCCGACCAATGAAGGGTTCGCCCTGTTGAAGAGACGAAACGCCGTGCGGCCGTGCACACAATCCGCGACACACGAAAAAGCATGGCTCGTGCCCACGGAACTTGACGCGCTTAGATTCGCGTAACACGTTGCACTGCAACCACTTGAACATCACCAACCACGCGATGACAAATAGGCCGTCCTCAGCGGGCGTGTCTACTTTCGGAGACGAAACCCCTGATCGAATGGGACACGTTTCCAGCCTGTGGGGTATTTGACGTCCCTCGAGTACCTCTCGTTCGACCAGTCGAGCCCGGAAACAGTTGCTGCGCGCCTAGCCGATCAGTCTGTTCACCGTCGCCTCCCGCCCTCAGGGCCCTTCAATGGACGCCATCAGGAAGTTGGGACCGCGCCTCGCTGCGATGTTCGCCGCGATCGCCCTCGCCGTCACTCCCGTCATTCCCGCTCAGCAAACGACACCGGCGCGAGACAGCGCAGGAACTGTCGTTTCGGGCGACGTCTACGACAGCATCCAGGCGGCGCCGATCGCTGGTGCGGTCGTGCAGATGGTGTCGCAGACGAATCCCGCGGTGTCGTTCACGGCCATGAGCGATTCTGCCGGGCATTATCGCATCGCTCACGTTCCGGCCGGGAAGTACATCCTCGGCTTCGTGGACGAGGCGTTGGCGGAGGTCGGTTTCACGTCGATCGAAGGCGCCATCGACGTTGGAGCGAGCCCGGTCGATCACGTGACGCTGGCCGTGCCTGGTCCGCAAACGGTGTACACTCGCATCTGCGGACCGTCCAACCCGGCGGATTCCAGCGGCGCCATAGTCGGGTTCGTGCGCGATGCGTCGACGGAGACGCCGCTCGGTCCGTCGACCGTCGTGGTGGTGTGGCGCGAGATCACGATCGACAGCCGTGGTCTCCATGCTGACCGGCGCCAGCTGCCGGCCAAGACGGCGCCCACAGGATGGTTCGCGATCTGCGGGCTTCCGGCGGATGCAGCCCTGGAATCGCGCGCCGAGCTCGGCGCGCGCGCGACCGGGTTCATCGAGATCACGGTTCCGCTGCACGGCGTGACGGTGCGCGACTTCGACATCGGCGACGACACCGCGACCGCGTCCGGACGCCGGACCGCCGCCTCTCCGTTAGGCGAGCCCATGCGCCACGGCACGGCGCGTCTCACGGGTATCGTACGCGACTCCTCGGGGCGTGCGCTGGAAGGCGCGCACGTGACCTTGTGGGGCTCTGCAACGGCCACGACCGATGCGAACGGTCGCTTCGATTTGCGGGCGCTCCCGTCGGGCACCGGGACGATCGAGTCCCAGTACATTGGGTTCGAGCCGGTGCGGAGGGTCGTCAACCTCGCGCCCAACCGGACGGATACGATACGCGTCGTGATGACCAAGGCGGTCGTCGTGCTGGCCGGCACGCGCGTCTACGGGAAAGCCGCGCTCACCCGAAAGCACGAAGGATTTGACGAACGCCGAAAGACCGGCCAGGGCCACTACTACACCGACGCCGACATCGCCAAGGCACGGCCCCTCGTACTAACGGACTTCTTCTACATGGTGCCGGGGGTTCGCGTGCAGCCCGAGTCCGGGCTGGACTACGAGCTCATCTCGACGCATGGCGCGGGAATGGGCGGTCCGTGCAGTCCTGCCATCTGGGTGGACGGGGTGCAGCAGGACTCGACCGGCGGGCTCAACCAGCTCGTCCAGCCCGGCGACGTCAGTGCGATCGAGGTCTACGATGATGCCAACGTCCCGCCGCTGTTTCGGAAGGGCGAGTGCGGCGCGGTGGTCATCTGGACCAAGTGATGGGCCGCCGGCCGCCGCGCCGCGTTCGCGTCTAACGTTAGGACCCGCGCGGCGCGGCGGCCGGGACATCATCGGCGTTGTGGGGTATGTTCCCCGTTATGCCCGCACATCCGACGTCGGTCCTGCGCATCGCCGCAACGTTAGGCGTAATCGCCATCGGCCTGCCGCGCCTCCTCCCGGCCCAGCAGCCGGCGGCCGGCCGCGACACCATCGGCACCACGGTGTCCGGCGAGGTCTACGACAGCGTCACGGCCCAGCCCGTCGGCGGGGCGGTGGTGCAGATGGTGTCGCAGACGAATCCCGCGGTCTCGTTCACGGTGGTGAGCGATTCCGTTGGGCGCTATCGCATCGCCCGCGTGCCGGCCGGGACGTACGTCCTCGGCTTCATCGACGAAACGCTGTCGGAGCTCGGCTTCTCCTCGGTCGAACGCCCGCTCGAGGTGGGTGCCGCGCCGGTCGACGATGTCGCGCTGGCGACGCCCGGCGCCGCGACCATCCGGGCCAGGATCTGCGGCCCGTCCTCGCCTAACGACTCGACCGGCGTGATGGTCGGCTTCGTTCGCGACGCCGCCACGGGAATGCCGCTCGGGCTCTCCACCGTGGTCGTCGTCTGGCGCGAGGTCGTGATCGACAAGGCGGGCATTCACAGCGGCCGGCGCCAGATACCGGCCAAGACCGCGCCCACCGGCTGGTTCGCCATCTGCGGACTCCCGACCGATGCGCCGCTCGAGACGCGCGCCGAGCTCGGCGCGCGCGCCACCGGGTTCATCGAGGTGAACGTGCCGCTGCACGGCGTGCTCGTCCGCGACTTCGACCTGGGAGCGGACACCGCGACGACGGCCGGCGCCCAGGTCGCCGCCACTCCGTTAGGCGAGCCCATCCGCCGCGGAACGGCGCACCTCATGGGCACCGTTCGCGACTCCCTCGGCCGTCTCCTCGAGGGCGCGCACGTCACGCTGTGGGGCTCCAATACCACCATCACCAATGCCGACGGCCGGTTCGATCTGTCCGCGCTGCCGTCGGGCACCAGCACGTTCGAGTCGCAGTACATCGGCTACGAGCCCGTCCGACGAGTGGTGGACTTGGCGCCCGGCCGCACCGATACGCTGCACATCGTGATGGACAAGCGGGTGCAGGTCCTGGCCGGCGTGCGCGTCTACGCCGATACCAGCACCCCCATGAAGCTCCGGGGGTTCGAGGAGCGGCGGAAGCATGGACCGGGCTACTACTACACCGCCGCCGACATCGCCAAGGCCAACCCGCTCGTCCTAACGGACTTCTTCTTCCGCGTGCCCGGGATCCGCGTGCAACCGGTGTCCGGGTTGGACTACCAGCTGCTGTCGACGCAGGGTGCCGGTTTCGGCGGTCCCTGCGCCCCGTCCATCTGGATCGACGGCGTCTCCTCGGACATGACGCTCGGCGTCAACGAAATGGTGCAGCCGGACGAGGTGGCGGGAATCGAGGTGTACGACGCCGCCACGGCGCCCCCGGCATATCAGCGGGGCGCGTGCGGGGTGGTGCTCATCTGGACCAAGTGACCGCCGAACGTTGTTCCGTTAGGCGCCGAGCGTGAAGCCGGCCACGTAGAGCAGCGACACCGCGGTCTTGGCGTCGACGATCTTGCCGTCGCGAATCATCTCGAGCGCCTTGGAGAGCGGCGTCGGCAGCGATTCCACGAACTCGTCCGGCTCGGGGCGGGCATCGCCGCGCGACAATCCCGACGCCATGAACGCGTGGATCCGCTCATCCGTGAAGCCGGGCGTCGTGTAGAACGTATACACGTGCTCGAGTCGCTCGGCCGTGCAGCCGGCTTCCTCGAGGAGCTCGCGCCGCGCGCACGCCTCCGGCGACTCGCCTGCCTCCAACCGCCCGGCGGGACATTCGATCACGTACCCGTTGGCCGCATAGCGGTACTGGCGGATGAGCAGGATCTGCGGATCCGCGCCCTGGGGGTCGGTCAGGAACGGGACGATGAGGCTCGCGCCCGGATGCCTAACCATCTCCAGCTCGCTCGTCGACCCGTCGGGCATCCGCACCGTGTCGACGTCGACGTTGATGACGCGGCCGCTGTAGCGCCGCGTCGTGGACACTCGTCCGGGTTCGGCCATGGGTCAGTCGGTGGGGATTTCGGCGCCGTCGGCGCCGTACTCGAGCAGCGGACCAAACTGCATGGCCGCGAGCGGCGCCCGGACGTCCGCCGCGTCGCCGACCACCACCACCTGCAGTGCATCGGGATGCAGGTAGCGTTGGGCGGCGCGCTGCACGTCGGCGATGCTCACCGCGCGCACGGCATCGCGGTAGGTGTCGAAGTAATCGATGGGGAGATCGTACGCCGCCAGCGCCGCCAGCGCGCGCGCGATCGCATCCGTGGTCTCGTACTTGATCGGGAACACGCCGCCCAGGTAGCTCGTGGCGAGCGACAGCTCGGCGGCCGTCACCGGCGCGTCGCGCATCCGGTCGATTTCGATGAGCACTTCGCGCGCCGCGTCCGCGGTGATGTCGCTTTCGACCGCCGTCGACGCCACGAACGGGCCCGCGCCACGGCGCCACGCGAACCCCGAGAACGCGCCGTAGGTGTAGGCGTGCACTTCGCGCAGGTTCAGGTTGATGCGCGAGGAGAAGAGTCCGCCTAACACGGCGTTCATCACCATCGCCGGGAAGTAGTCGGGGTGCGTGCGCGAGAGCCCGATGTGTCCGATGCGAAGCTCGGACTGCGGCGCGTCTTCCTTGCGCACCAGGTGCACGGCCCGCGTCGTGCGCGCCGGCGCCTCGTTCGGCGGCGCCACCGGCTCGGCGGTGCCGTCCCATTGACCCAGGGTCCGGCGCGCCAGCGTTAGGCCTTCATCCACGGACAGGTCGCCCACCAACACCAGCGTCGAGCCGCGCGGGCGGTACCGGCTCCGGTAGAACCGGACGACGTCGTCGCGCGTCAGCGTCGCCACCGTGTCCGAGGCGCCTTCCTCGGGCCGTGCGTAGCGCGAGATCGGGTCGTACACGAAGCGCGAGAACATCTCGTCCGCCAGTCCGCGCGGCTCGGTGCGCATCTGCAGCAGATCGGCCAGCCGTTCCGCGCGCAGGCGCGCCACGTCGCGCTCGGGGAACGACGGCTCGAGCACCAGCTCGCCCACCAGGACCAGCGCCGCCTCGAGGTGCGACCGCAGCACGGTCACGCCGACGTCCGCCGAATCCCAGTCGGCGCCGGCGAACACGCCCGCGCCTAACCGCTCGAAGCGCTCGGTGAGCTCGTTGCCGCTCCGCCGCGCCGTCCCCTCGAGCAGGCCGCGCGCCGTCAAATTCGCCACGCCATCGCGCCCCGCCGGCTCGGTGGAGGCGCCGGCGTCCACCAACAACAGCGCCGTCACCACCGGCAGCTTGCGGACCGGAGCCACGATCACGCGCAGCCCATTGTCCAGCGCCGCGATCTCGAACCGCGGAAACCGGTACGGGACCGGCGCGGTGGCCCGCGGGCGCACCGGCGACAGCACGGCGCGCCCGCCTAACGGAAGCAAATCGTCATTCATCGCGCCGCTCCCGACGCCGCTTCGGCTTCGTGCGGCAGGCCGTCGTCGCCCGGCTTGGGCACGTACAGCAGACTGGCCCGATTGTCTCGGCCTAACCGCTCGCGCGCGAAGGCATTGACGCGGTCCACCGTCACCGCGCTGTACCGCTCCGTCTGCTCGTTGAGCAGCGCCGGATCGTCGAACTGCGCCGCGAACATCGACAGCTTGTCCGCGCGCTCCCCCGCCGACTGCAGCGACGTGACGAACGCCGTCTCGATCAGCGATACCGCGCGCTCCACCTCGTCCGCCGTCACGCCCCGCTGCTCGAGCAGATCCACCTCGCGCGCCACTTCTTCTTCCAGCGTGTCGCTCGACACTTCCGGCCGCGCCGTCGCGTCGATCACCAGCAGATCGGCGCCCTGCGTCAAGTCGAACGTGAAGGCGGTGGCGTCGCTGGCAATCTCCCGCTCGCGCACCAGCTCGCGCTGCAACCGGCTCGCCTTGCCTAACCCAAGGATGGCGCCCAACACGCTCCCGGCGTAGTACGCGTCGCTGCCGAACACCGGCGCGCGAAACGCGAGGAACAGTCGCGGCACCATCACCATGTCGGGCACCACCTCGCGCCGGGATTCCCCGAACGTCGGCGCCAGACGCATGTCCGGCAACGGCGGGATGCTGCCCGGCCCGCGCGGGATCACGCCCATGTATCGCTCGACCAACGTACGCGCCTCGCGCGGATCGAACTCCCCGGCGATCGACAGCACGGCGTTGTCGGGCCGATAGTACGTCGCGAAGAAGTTGGCGATGTCCTCGAGGCTCGCCGCCGACAGATCTTCCATCGATCCGATGAGCGAGTGATGGAAAGGATGACTGGGCGGATACGTGAGCGCCGGCAGCCGCTCGGACCACGAGCCGTACGGCTGGTTGTCCATGCTCCAGCGCCGCTCGTTCTTCACCACGTCGCGCTGCGTGTCGAGCTTCTGTTGCGTCATCGCGGGGAGCAGCGCGCCCATGCGATCCGCCTCGAGCCACAGGGCGAGGCCGAGCTCGTTGGACGGAACCGTTTCGTAGTAGTTCGTCCGGTCGAGCCACGTCGAGCCGTTGAGCGTGCCGCCCGCTCGCTGGATGAGCTCGAAATGTTCGTTGGCCGCGACGTGCTCCGACCCCTGAAACAACATGTGCTCGAACAGGTGCGCGAATCCCGTCCGCCCCACCCGCTCATTCGCCGAACCCACGCGGTACCACAAGTTCACCGCGACGATCGGCGCCGTATGATCCTCGGACAACGTGACGACGAGCCCGTTGGACAGACGATAGCTCTCGATCGGAATGCGCATACGCGAAAATTGCACGGCGCAGTGGAGCGGGGAAACCCCGACGCACCTCCCGTTGCACGCTCTCGTGCTTGACACGCCCCGGGGTGGGAGTCATGTTCACGATCCCCAAGACCCCGTGTGAGGCGCGCCTTACGACGCGCCTCATGGCGTCGGTGAGAGGGGAAGGGGACGTGCGTGGCTCCGTTATAATTTCTTCCACGCGGTCGCGTGTGCGTTCTACATCCACATTGGTACGGAGGTGGGTCCCATGGCAGCGGAATTCTATATCGGTGAATCCCTGATCGGCGACGGGAACGAGGTGGCGCACATCGACCTCATCATCGGCTCCAAATCGGGACATGCGGGGCAAGCGTTCGTCAGCGCGCTGTCGAATAACAAGGACGGCTTCACCAGCCTCCTCGCGGTCGTCACGCCAAATCTCGCGGCGAAGCCCGACACCATTCTGTTCAACAAGGTCACGATCAAAGGCGCGAAACAGGCCGTGCAGATGTTCGGACCGGCACAGGCCGCCGTCGCCCGCGCGATTGTCGACTCCGTCTCGTCCGGCGTGATTCCGCGCGACAAGGTCGATGACTACTGCGTCCTCGTCGGCGTGTTCATCCATTGGGACGCCAAGGACGACAAGAAGATCTTCGACTTCAACTATCGCGCGACCAAACAGGCGCTCGAGCGCGCGCTCAAGGGTCAGCCGCGCATCGACGACGTCATCGCGGGCGAGAAGACGGCCCGTCACCCGTTCGCCGGCGGCGCGGAAGGATAATTGCAAACTCCGGTCGCGCATTCACACTCGTGAACGCGCGGCCGGCCGCGACGTTCTTTGGATACGACTACACGGGGCGCTTCGCGGCGCCCCGTGTTCTTGAGACGGGAGGCTTTCGTGAAAAAACTCCTCCTCCAGCTCGATTCGAATCGACTCCCCAGCGTGTTCGACGAAGTCGTCGCCCACGACGGCGGCGCGGATGCGGTAATGCAACGCGCCGCTGTGACCGAGGCCGACGTTCGCGATCTCATCTACGGCTGCATTTTCACGCGGGGGCCCAAGGACCTGCGCAACACCGCGGTCTTCTTGGGCGGCAGCGACATGTCGGTCGGCGAGACGCTGCTCGCCGCGGCGCAGAAGGCCGTGTTCGGACCGTTCAAGATCTCGATGATGCTCGACTCCAACGGATCGAATACCACCGCCGTGGCCGCGGTGGTCAAAATCACGCGCGCGGTGAGCGACGTCCGCGGCAAGAAGGTGCTCGTCACCGCCGGCACGGGTCCGGTCGGATTGCGGGCGGCAGGTCTTTTTGCCAAAGCCGGCGCCGTCGTCACGATCACATCGCGCAAGCAGGATGAAGGCGAAAAAGCGTGCACCGCGATCCGGTCGCGGTTCGGCGGCACGGTCGCGCTTGCGTGCATGCGCAACGCGTCCGAGGCGGCGCAGGTGCTCGACAAGGCCGCTCCCGAGATCCTGCTCAACGCCGGGCCGGCCGGCGTGCTGCTCGTCCCCAGGGCGGCCTGGTCTCACCGCGCCGGGCTGGCCGTGGCGTGCGACCTCAACGCCGTCCCTCCGTTAGGCATCGAGGGCATCGACGTGAACGACGATGCCAAGCCGCGCGACGGCGTCACGACCTTCGGCGCCATCGGCGTGGGCGGATTCAAGATGAAGGTGCACAAGGCGTGCATCGCGCGGCTCTTCGAGCGCAACGACGCCGTCCTCGACGCCGAAACCATCGCCGAGCTCGCCGCGGGCCTACCCGCCTAACCGGCAGCCCGAGCTCAGGCCGCGCTCGCCATGCCCCGCACGCTCGGCATCGACCCGGGAACCGTCACCATCGATGTCTGCGGCCTCGATGCGGGCGCGGTGTATCTCGACCAGTCGATACCCACCGCGCAGGCCGTGTCCGACGTGCCCGCCTTCATCGCCCTCCTCGAGGGCGCGCGCGCATCGCTCATCGCGGGCCCGTCCGGATACGGCCTCCCGCTCACGCCCGTCGAGCACGCCACCGAAACGGATCTCCGCCTCGCGTACCTCGCCGCGGCCGATGACCACGGCGGCATCGGCGGACTCCGCACCCTGGCCCGCGCCATGCGCGACGCCCGGCTCCCGGTATTGTTCACGCCCGGCGTCGTGCACCTCACATCCGTGCCGGCCAGCCGCAAGGTGAATCGCGTCGACATGGGAACCGCCGACAAAGTCTGCGCCGCCGCCCTTGGATTGTACGACCAGGCGCGCCGCCGCCA
>DATNAM010000302.1:0-2559 GCA_035572595.1 Gemmatimonadaceae bacterium | reverse complement strand
GCGCACCAGTCGGATGTCTTGCGACGTTCGATCGCGTGGTTCGATTCGTACCTCAAGCCGCGTCCGCCGGGCTGACCTGTCGGCATGGCGCGGGCGCACCAGTGTGCCGCCGCCGCGTTGGAAGTTGCAGACCACTCTCCGGTGCAGCCGAGCCCGGTCGGCGCGCTCACCGAATCAGCGCTGTCCGCCGACGCGCATCCGAAGGTATAGGGTGATCGAGTCAGCGAGGTCGCTCGCTGCCCTTGCCCATTTACCGAGCTCATCCATGCCTAACTTGTCTCGCGTGCGACGCGCTGCCTTCCCGGCGGCGATCACTTGCCTCGTCGCGGCATGCGGCGGCTCGAACGGCCCAACTGACGGAAGCAGCGTCGTCATCTCGGCGGTCAGCCCCGATACGCTGCTGCCGGGAGGCAGCGTCACGATCACCGGCAGCGGTTTCTCGTCGACGCCGGGAGCGACCATGCTCAGCATCGACGGCGCGCCGGCCGTCGTGACGTCGGCGAGCGCAACGCAGCTCATCGCGACCGTTCCGACGACGGTGCCGTGCCTGCCCGCCCACGACGCGGTCGTCCTGGTGGGTACCGGTGCGGACCGGCCCGCGAGGGCATCGCACCCGATCCGCGCCGCGCTCGCCCGCGTGTTAGGCGTCGGCCAGAGTCTCGTCATCAGCGATTCGACCGCCGTGGGGTGCAACGAGCTGCCGGGGGCAGGTGCAACGTACGTCATCAACGTATACAACGCCGACGAGTCGACTGCGCCGAGCGGCGGATTCCGCCTCCTGGGCAGCACGTCCGTCGGCGCAACGGCGGACATCGCATCGTCCCGCCGGGTGCGGGTCGTGCGGACGACCGCGGCATCTCTGCCCGCTGTGCCGATCGGGCCGGGCGATCCGTTCGCCCGGCTCGCCGTTAGGCAAAGGCAACACGAGGCGATGCTCGCGCGCAACATGGCGTTCGTGGCTGCGCACCGCGATGCCTTCGCGCGGGCTCGGGGCGCCGGCGCGCGTGCGCGCACCGCCGGCGCGCTGCAACCGCCGCCGGCCCTGGGTACGCTTCGAACGCTCCACGTGCCGTTCGATTGCGGCGTCGACACGCCGACGATCGTGGCGCGCGTCGTCGCCGTTTCCAATCGCGCAGTGATCTACGAGGACACGGCGTGGGCGCTCGCCGGTCAACTCGACTCGCTGTATCCACAACTCGGCGCAAAGTTCGACACGCAGATCTACCCCAGCGACTCCGCCAACTTCGCCGATCCGCTGGCCACCGATTCGCTCACCGACCACGACGGCCGGATCGCCATGGTCTTTACGCCCCTCGTGTTCGAGCGGGGCATCGGCGGTTTCGTCAATGCGTGCGACCTGGCGCCGCCCAACTCGGTCACACCGGGCAGCAACTTCGGCGAGTTTTTTTACGGCGAGCTTCCTAACGATCTGTCCCTCGATACCGGACCGAGAGGATGGCTGGCGGTCACGCAGCCGTTGACGGTCCACGAAGTGAAACATCTCGCGGCGTTCGAGTGGAATCTGCTGCATCGCGTGGGCGGCGGCAGCACGTGGTTGGAGGAAGGATTGGCCGTGAATGCCGAAGAGGTGTGGGCGCGGAAATTCGTTTATCAGGTCCCATGGAAAGGCAACACCGGATACGATCCGGCGTTCTTCTGCGATTTTCATCTCGATGCGCCGCAGTGCAACTTCCGGCCGCGCGGCATGAACGCGACGTTCGGGACCGTCTACGAGTTTCTCGACACGCCGGACACCCGCTCGCCCTTCGGCCCTATCGCAGGCCAGGGCCTCGGGTTCGAGGAGGTGGCGTGGTCGCTGGTCCGCTGGTCCGTGGACCGGTATGCAAGCGAGGAGCAGTCCACGTTCCTGGGCCTAACGCAAGACCAGTCGCTGGTGGGCATGGCGAAACTGTCGGCGCATCTCGGTGGCCGGCCGCCGGCCGAGATGATCGGCAACTGGTCCCTGGCAATGGTGCTCGATGGCGACACGGCCACGGCCGGCAATGCCGACATCGATTTCCCGACGTGGAACCTGTTCGACATCCTCGACGGCTTCAGGCGCGACTTCCCGTCGTTGCAGACATTCCAAACGGTCGTACCGGTGATGGAGCAGGAAGGCAGCGACTTCTCGCTGCAGAGCGATGGTGTCGTCGGCGGCGGATTCACGACGGTGCGCGTGACGACGGATGCGAGCCCCATCGTCGACATCGGACTGGCGGGCACGACATCCGGATCGCCCCCTCCATCGCAACTGCGCCTCGCCATTGCCCGGCTGCGTTAGACCGGGAAGCCGTTGTCTGCTGCCTAACGGAGCGCGCGGAGCCGCCGCGCGATCGCGTCGACCTGCGGACGCAACTCCGGATCCGCGTTGTGCCACGCGGCAAGCGCCCATCGATAGTGTGCGATGGCGCTGTCCGCCTGGCCCGCGCGATCGAACGCGACACCGATCGTCGCATGCAGTTGCGCGAACGTCAGGTAATAGCTCGACGCTTCGACCGGGCCGTGCAGCGGCCCTTCGAGGATCGGGATCGCATCGCGCGGACGGTCCTCGGCGACGAG
>DATNAM010000301.1:0-13148 GCA_035572595.1 Gemmatimonadaceae bacterium | reverse complement strand
GAAGAACTCGGCGTTAGCACGATCGAGTATCGCGGCCGCGCTCTGCCGCTGCTCCCACGGCTTGAGGTTGACGAACATCGTCGCCGAGCTGCTCTGGTTGGCGCCCTGAATCAGGCTGAGTCCGACCAACGACAGCACGTGGTTTACTCCCGGCTGCTTCAACAGGTACGATTCGACGCTGCGCACCACGGCGTTCGTGCGCTGCAACGATGCATCGTCCGGGAGCTCCACGGAAATGGCGAAATACCCTTTGTCCTCGGTCTGCAGGAACGCGGTCGGCACCACGCGTCTCATCACGATGATGAGAACCACGATGATGGCGAACGCAGCGACCCATGGTCGCGCATGATCGAGCGCGTGCTCGACGCCGCGGATGTAGCGGTTGGTCACGCCGGCGAATCGGCTGTTGAACCACCCGAAAAATCCGGTATGGTGCTCGGTTGACTCGTGACGCAGCAGCACGGCGCACAGCGCCGGCGTGAGGCTGAGCGCAACGATGCCGGAGATGATCACCGAGACGACAATCGTGATCGCGAACTGCTTGTACATCTGGCCGGTGATACCGCCCACGAAGGCCACCGGGATGAACACGGCGCACAGTACGAGCACGATCGCCACGAGCGCGCTGGCCACTTGGCGGATGGCGCGATCGGCGGCGACCGCGGGGCGCACGTGTTCTGCGGCCATGATCCGGTCGACGTTCTCGATGACGACGATGGCATCATCGACCACGATGCCGATGGCCAGCACCAGGCCGAACAGCGTGAGGAGATTGATCGAGAAGCCGAGCAGGCGCATGCCGAAGAACGCGCCGATGATCGATACGGGGACCGCGACTAACGGAATCAGCGTGGCGCGCCAGCTCTGCAGGAAAATGAAGACGACGAGCGTGACGAGGAGGAGCGCTTCGATCAGCGTTTGGACGACTTCCTTGATCGACTGCGTGATGAACGGCGTCGTATCGAAGGGCACGGACCAGTGGACGCCCTGCGGGAACGTTCGCGACAGCTGCGCCATCCGGGCGACGACCGCCTTGTCGACATCGAGCGTGCTGGCACCGGGCCTGAGGTACACCAGGATGAGCGCGCTCGGCTTGCCATCGAGGCGGCCGGAGAGGTCGTAGTCGCGCTGCCCCAGGCTCACGCGGCCCAGGTCGCCGACGCGCACGAGCGAGCCATCGGGCCGGGCGCGGACGATGATGTTCTCGTACTGCTTCGGATCCGTTAGGCGGCCGAGGGTGGTGACCGGAATGGTGAGCTGCGTGCCGGCCGGCGACGGTTCGCGGCCGATGCGCCCGGCCGGATTCGTGGTGTTCTGTTCGGTGATCGCGGCGGCCACGTCGGACACCGTGAGTCCAAGTTGGGCGAGTCGGTCGGGGGCCAGGTCGATCAACATCGAGAGGTCGGCCTGGCCGAAGGTGGTTGCGTCGCCGACGCCGGGCAGCCGCTTGAGCTCGTCCTGCACGTAGATCTCGGCGTAGTTGCTGAGGTAGCCGGCATCGTAGCGCGGGTCATCGGACGACAGGGAGACACCCATGAGGATGTTGGTCTGCGCCTTCTTGACGGTGATACCGTTGCGCACGACCTCCTGCGGCAACTGCGGCTCGGCCAACTTGATCTGGTTCTGCACGTCGACCGCCGCGAGGTCCTGGTCGCGGGAGATGTCGAAGTAGATCTGCAGGTTCATCGAGCCGTCGCTGGCGTTCGACGACTTGTAATAGAGCAGACCGGGGATGCCCGACAGCTGCTGTTCGATCGGCGCGGCGACGGCGTTCGCCACATCCTGCGCCGTGGCGCCCGGATACACCGCCGTCACCTGCACCACCGGCGGCGTGATGCTCGGATACAGGTCGATGGGCAGCGAGTGCAGCGAGAAGGCGCCGAGCAGGACGATCGCGATCGAGATGACCGCCGCGAAAATCGGGCGGCGGACGAAAAAATATTTGATTTCGGGATCGTTAGTCATGGGTGCCGATCCGCAGCGCCGTGCCCGGGGGCGCGGCCAATACCGTGTCACCGCGCGCCGCACGTCCGGTGTCGGGCGGCGGCACGTATGCGACCGGGTGCACGGGCGCGCCCGGCATGATCTTCTGAATCCCGTCCACCACGACGCGATCGCCGGCGCTCAACCCGCTGCTGATGAGCCATTGCCCGCCGACGAACGTGTCGCCCTTGACGTTGCGAACGCTCGCCTCGTTGGACGAGTCGACGACGTACACGAACGAGCCGCCGATGCTCTGCTGCACCGCCCGCTGCGGCACGAGGATCGCGCCGACGCGCTTCATGCCGAGTAGCGACACGCGCACGAACTGTCCGGGCAGCAGCGTGTGCTGCGGATTCTTGAACGACGCGCGGAGCGCGAGCGTCCCCGTGTTGGTTTGCACGGCGAGATCGGCGAAATCGAGCTTGCCGGTCATCGGGTAGACGCTGCCGTCGGCGAGCGTCGCGCGCACATCCATGGTGCCGGGCGCGGCGATGAGCGACTTGTCGGCCAGACCGCGGCGCCACGCGAGCACGTCCTGATCGGACGGGCTGAAATTGACGTAGATCGGATCGACCTGCTCGACCGTGGTGAGCAGGTCCGTTGGGCCGCTGACTAACGCGCCGAGCACCATGTTCGCGCGGCCGGCGCGCCCGGAGATCTCGGCGCGGACGAAGGTGTTATCGTAGTCCCGTTGGGCCCGGACGACGGCGCCCTGCGCGTTGCTCACCGCCGCGCGGGCCTGCTCCTCTTCGGTGCGCGCGTCGTCGACGTCCTTTTGCGCCACGGCGTGCTCGCCTAACAGCGGCACCAACCGGTTGAGATTGCGCTCGGCGTTCGCGAACCGCGCCTGCGCGTCGGCCTGTTGGGCCTGCGCGCTGTGCAACGCCGCTTCGTACTGCGTGGGGTCGATCTCGAACAACAGCGCGCCCTTCCGCACGTCGGTGCCTTCGACGTACGGCCGCGCGATGATCACGCCCGACACCTGCGCGCGCACTTCGACGCGCTTCGACGCTTCCCCCTGCCCAACGTACTCGAAATCGGCGGGAACGGTGCGCGGCTCGACCGTCAGCACGGACACCTCGGGCGGAGGCGGCGCGGGCGGCGGCGCGTGATGGCAAGCCGCCGCGACCAGCACGACGGGAATCAAGGAGCGAACATCCAGGCGACGCCCTGCCAACGAATGGCGGAGGCGATGGCGGTATGCACTCACATCCGGGTCCGGTAGTGGTCTCGAGATCCACGCAGTGATCGCGACGTATCCGCGGTCCGGCTGCGCGCGACTTCCCCAAAACGTAACCACGCGCACACGCGCGCGGTTCCAGGGCCCAACGATATCGCGCGCCGTACACACGCCGCAGGCGCGAGCGTCACACGATGGGGAGTGGCATGAACGTCAGCAGAAACAGCGCTGCCGCAAGCCAGCCGACGAGCTGTCGTCGCGAGTCCAACCCGCGCTCCGGCGCGACGACAGGCGGATGGACGAGGCGGCCGCGTCCAATTACCAAACTGAGCACGGCCCAGAACCACCATCCACTCCACACGAGCCCGAGCGGAATGAGCAGCACCCACATCGTGCGCGCGACAAAACGCTGCGCGCCCGGAAACATTGCAAACGCAACGTGGCCGCCATCCAGTTGGGCCAACGGAAGCAGGTTGAGCGACGTAACGAAGATGCCGACCCAGCCCGCTACCGCGAGCGGACTCAGCTCGACCATGCCGTGGATGCCCATCACCGCGCGACACGCGAGGAAGAGCAGCGAGTCGCCGAAGAGAACCGGGTCGCCATTGAAGCGTGCGAACTGGTGCGCGAAGCGGCCCGTCTCGAGCGCCGGCAGCGCGGTACTCGTATGGAGACCGAACAAGAGAACCGGAATCGCGATGACGATTCCTGCTAACGGACCGGCGACGCCGATGTCGAACAACGTGCGCCGGTCGAACATCGGCGATCGGAGCCGAATGAAAGCGCCGAGCGTTCCGATGAGATCCAACCCCGCGGGAAACGGGATGAAATACGGCGGACTCGCATCGACGCGATAACGCCGCGCGGTCACATAATGGCCCGATTCGTGCGCGAGGAGGATGGCCAGAAGCGGGAGGGAAAAAGCGAATCCGGCTCGCGGGTGAAGAAAGGTCGCGAGGCGCCACGGGTCGACCGTTCCGGCGAACATGGCCCCGCCGACCGACGTGGTGACGATGGTGGCGATGAACAGCGCCACATGTAGCCACCACCGCTCGCGCGCCGGTTCACGTTCGTGCACGAGGACCAGCCAGTCACCATCCTGCGCGCGTTGCCAGTAGTGGTATCCGTCCCAACGCGCGAGATACGATGACAACTTGGGCGATGGTCCAGCGTGTTCAGGAGCGACAAGTCCTTCGATGATCTCGCGGCTCCCCAACTCGAGCGCTCGCCAGTATGCAAAGCACTCTGTAACAGGGAAATTCGGCACTCTTGACCGCCTCTTTTGGCGACGTTAACTTGGCAACGCCTACTGCACGCCTCCTCGCCTTACCACTCCTCGCACAACGCCGTGACGATCGAGTCCATCCCCATCGGAATCGGGACGGATCGTCGAATTGTCCCGACGTCTGCGTCGCCAATCAGTACCGAGTGAGCGCGCCCCACCCTCGGAGTCGACGTACGTGGATATCGCCGAGTTGAAGCAAAAGTCCGTGGCCGAGCTGCACACGATGGCCGAGGACTTGAATATCTCCAACTTCTCGGGACTGCGAAAGCAGGACCTGATTTTCCGCATCGAACAGAATCTGCTCGACTCGGATATCGTCCTGCGCGGCGAAGGCGTGCTCGAAATCCTGCCCGAAGGATACGGATTCCTTCGCAGTCAGGATTGGAACTACCTCTATGGACCCGACGACATCTACGTCTCGCCCTCGCAAATCAAACGATTCGATTTGCGCACCGGCGACACGGTGCTCGGCCAGGTTCGTCCGCCGAAAGAAGGCGAGCGCTATCTCGCGTTGTTGAAGGTCGAAACAATCAACAACGAAGATCCCGAGCAAGCCAAGCATCGCATCGCGTTCGACAATCTGCGGCCGCGCTATCCCGATCAGCGGCTGCGCTTGGAAGCGTCGAGCGCCGACTTGAGCATGCGCGTGGTGGACCTCATCACGCCGATCGGCAAGGGACAACGCGGCCTCATCGTCGCGCCGCCGCGCGCCGGCAAGACCATCTTGATGCAGAAGATGGCTAACGCAATCATCGAGAATCATCCCGAGGTCACGCTCATCGTGTTGTTGATCGACGAGCGGCCGGAGGAAGTGACGGACATGCAGGAGCAGGTCGACGCGGAGGTGATCAGCTCCACGTTCGACGAGCCCGCGGACCGTCACGTGCAGGTCGCCGACATGGTGATCGAAAAGGCAAAGCGGTTGGTCGAGCACGGCAAGGACGTGGTGATTCTGCTCGACTCGATTACGCGGCTCGCGCGCGCGCACAACGTGGTCGTGCCGCACTCGGGAAAAATTCTTTCGGGCGGCGTGGATGCGCACGCGCTGCACAAGCCCAAGCGTTTCTTCGGCGCCGCGCGCAACATCGACGAAGGCGGCTCGCTCACCATCATCGCGACGGCGTTAGTCGAAACCGGATCGCGCATGGACGAAGTGATCTTCGAGGAATTCAAGGGCACCGGCAACATGGAGCTCGTACTCGATCGCAAGATCGCCGACCGCCGCGTCTTCCCCGCCATCGACATTCAACGCTCGGGCACGCGCAAGGAAGAATTGCTGTTGACGCAGGAAGAACTGAATCGCGTGTACCTTCTGCGCAATTTCCTCGGCGACATGCCGTCTACCGAAGCCATCGAGTTCTTGCTGCAGCGCATGCAGCGCACGAGAACGAACAAGGAGTTTTTCGCGACGATGGCGCAGGGATGAGAAAGCAGGGAATAGGGAATGGGGAAAAGGGAATAGAAGAAGGTGACCCCGATCCCCGTTCCCCGTTCCCGAAGGACCGCGAAGCGGGACGCTTCCCCGCCGGTCGCGTTCTCTGCGTGGATTACGGCGATCGCCGCGTCGGTCTCGCGATCTCAGATCCAACCCGCACCATCGCATCGCCGGCCGGATTCATCGTGCGGCGCGCGGGCAAGCGGCCGCCGATCGCGGAGATCGTGCGACGCGGCACGGAATTGGAAGCGGTAGCCATTGTCCTCGGCCTTCCCCTCGACGACAATGGCGATGAGACGCCGCGCAGCCAGGAGGTGAGGCGCGTGGCCGCCGAGATCGAACGGCGTACCGGTTGGCCGGCTTCACTCGTCGATGAGCGGTACTCGACCGCGGCGGCGCTCCGCGCTATCCGCGACATGCAAGGCTCGACGCGTGGCCGGAAGGGGGATGTTGATGCGCTTGCCGCGACAATCCTGCTTCAACATGCGTTGCACATGGCGCACTGAGGCCCGACGCCTCGGCGGCGTCGTGCTGTTCGTTGGTCTCGCGGCGTGCGCGGGCTCTCCGCACGGACCGATCGTGCGCGTCACCATCCCGACCGGCGCGAGCTTTCGCGTTGCCGCCGACTCGTTGCATCGGGCGGGGTTGATCGGCCCAACGCGGCTCTTCCGATTGTACGCGCAAGTGACCGGACGCGATCGCGACATCAAAGCGGGCACGTACGGCTTGCAGCGCGCCATGGGGTGGAGCGCGCTCGTCGAGGCGCTGCACGAAGGACAGGGGCTCGAGCGGCGCGTCACGATTCCCGAGGGGTGGTCGCTTCGCGAGATCGTGCCCGAGTTGACCACTGCGTTAGGCGCGCCCGCGGAATCGGTGGAAGCCGCCGTGCGCGACACGTCGCTGCTGCACGAGTTGGACGTGCCGACGCCGACGCTCGAGGGCTATCTCTTCCCCGACACGTACGTGTTCTCGTACGGCACGTCGGCGCGCACGGCGGTGCGCGAGATGGTGCACCGGTTCGAACAGGTGTGGGATCCGCGCTGGGACGATCGCTTGCAGCAGCTCGCGATGAGCCGCAACGACATCGTGACGCTGGCGTCGATCGTCGAGAAGGAAGCGCGCCTGCCCGAAGAGCGTCCGGTGATCTCGGCCGTGTACCACAACCGGCTGAAGGCGCAGATGCCGCTGCAGGCCGATCCCACCATACAGTACGCGTTAGGCGAGCACCACGACCGGGTGACGTACCACGACCTCGAGGTGCCTTCGCCTTACAACACGTACCGCAACCGGGGGCTGCCGCCCGGCCCGATCGCATCGCCGGGACGCGCGAGCATCGAGGCGGCGCTCTTTCCCGCGACCGTGCCGTACTTGTATTTCGTGGCCGACACGGATGGGCACCACGAGTTCCGCACCACGTTCAAGGAACACAAGGCCGCCAAAGCCGAGATCCGCCGCGAGCACAGCAGCGGACGGTAGCGCGCGCGGCTCCGTTAGTCACGGAGGCGCGCCGCGCCCCGCAGGTACACCGAGCGCAGCTCGTGGCGCGGACGGCTCGACTCGAGGTGGATGAGGACGCGAATGCAGTGCGGCACCGCGCCGCGCACAGGAATTTCGGTGGCGCAGAGCAGCGGAACGTCCACCCAGCCCAGATCGCGCGCCGCACGCGCCGGGAATTCGCTCGCGATGTCGTTCGACACCGTGAACACCACGCTGATGATGTCGCCCGGTGCTATGTTGTTGTCGGCGATCAAACGCTCGAGCAGCTCGCGCGTCGCCTCACGGACGTGGATCGGATCGTCGTGATCGATGGTGGTGGCGCCGCGGAGCGCGCCGAAGTGTCGCTCACCAGGTTCGGACATCTATGCTCGCTCCTCCCAAACTCACGCTGGTCGCGATCACCGATGGCCTCCGCGGCGACGCGGCGGACCTGGTGTCTCGCGCCTGCGCGGCGGCGCGCGGCGGCGCGACGATGATTCAGTTGCGACTCAAAGATGCGGATGCCAGAACGACGGTGGAAGTGGCGCGCGCGCTCGTCGCGGCGCTGCCCGCGGATGTCCCGCTCGTCGTGAACGATCGCGCGGACATCGCGATTGCCGCCGGTGCCGCGGGCGTGCACGTCGGACCGGAAGATGTTCCGCCGTCGGCGCTCCGTCGCGTGGTGCCGCCGGATTTCATCATCGGCGCGAGCGTCGGCACCGATGCCGAGCTGCCCTTCGCCATCGATGCGGACTACGTGGGCATCGGTCCCGTCTATGCAACGGACTCGAAGCTCGACGCCGGCAGCGCAATCGGCATCGTTCGGCTCGCCGAGCTCGTCACGCGGAGTCGTCGCCCCGCCGTGGCGATCGGCGGCATAGACGCGAGCAACGCGGCACAGGTCATTGCCGCGGGCGCAACGGGCGTCGCGGTCATCCGCGCGATTTTCGGCGCGAGCGACGCAGAGCAAGCCGCGCGCGCGATCCGCGCGGCAATCGCCCGTTGAATCCGAAGCGGCAGCGCGCCATTGCGCGGTCACCGCGCACCGCATCACTTTCCGTCGTCTCCCCACCAATCCGCTCCTACGACACGCTTCCGTCAGACCGCGCCACCGTCATCGCCCGCCGATCGTCATCCCGATGGGCGTTGGGATAGCTCCCCGCGCTCGTCGCTCCGCTCCGATTTGTTCCTCCTCACCCGTCGTCGTTTCATGCGTCCGTCTTTCTCACTCACGATCGGTCTCGCGCTCATGTCAGCGACGGCGCCGATCGCCGCGCAGTCGTCCGATTCACTCGCGCTGGCGCAGGTGTCGCTCATGCCGATGCCCGCGTCGATACGCATCGACTCCGGCGGCCGGCTCGCCCTCACGTCGTCGTTTCGTGTAGCCGTGCCCCGCTTCCGCGATGGCCGTCTGCTGCGCGCCGTTGACCGCACGATCACGCACGTCGCGCGGCGCACCGGACTCGGCCTGGTACACACCGTGGCGCGCGATTCGTTGTTAGGCACGCTCGTGATCGACGTGCGCGGCCCCGGCGAGACGGTGCAATCGGTGGACGAAGATGAATCGTACACGCTGGACGTGACGACTTTTCGCGCCGTGCTGCGCGCGCACACGGTGGTGGGTGCTCTCCGCGGACTGGAAACTTTTCAGCAACTGGTGACGGGAGCGGGATCCGGATTCGCCGTTCCACTGGCGCACGTCGCGGATGCGCCGAGGTTTCCGTGGCGCGGGCTCTTGATCGACGTGTCGCGGCACTTCGAGCCGGTCGATGTGATCGAGCGCAATCTCGACGCGATGGCGGCCGTCAAGCTGAACGTGCTGCACTGGCACCTGAGCGACGATCAAGGATTCCGCGTCGAGAGCAAGCGATATCCGAAGCTGCAGGACGTGGGCTCCAACAAGTTGTACTACACGCAGGCCGAAGTGCGCGCGATCGTCGCATATGCGCGCGATCGCGGCATTCGCGTGGTCCCGGAGTTCGACATGCCGGGGCATTCGATCAGCTGGTTCGTCGGCTACCCGTCGCTCGCAAGCGCGCCCGGCCCGTACACACTGCCAACGGATTTCAACTTCACCGCCGGTGCGTTCGACCCGACGCGCGAATCGACGTACCGGTTCATCACGCGCTTCGTCGGCGAGATGGCCCAACTTTTCCCGGATCACTATTGGCACATTGGCGGCGACGAGGTGGATCCGCGCGCGTGGGACACGAACACGGCCATTCGCCGGTACATGCGCCGTCACAAGCTCGCGGATGTCGGCGCGCTGCAAGCGTATTTCAACAGGCGGTTGTCGCGCATTCTCGCCGCCCAACACAAACGCGTGGTGGGATGGGATGAGATTCTGCATCCCGATCTTCCGCACGACATCGTGATCCAGTCGTGGCGCGGTCAGGCATCGCTCTTCAGCGCGGCGCAGCAGGGATACTCTGGAATTCTCTCGGCGGGCTACTATTTGGATGCAATGGCGAGCGCGGGTGAACACTACGCGGTGGATCCTATTCCGACGGGGACGGACCTCGACAGCGCGCACGCCGCGCACATTTTGGGCGGTGAAGCGTGCATGTGGGGCGAGCTCGTGACGCCGGAGACGATCGACTCCCGCATCTGGCCGCGCACGGCGGCGATCGCGGAACGCCTCTGGTCGCCGGCCACCGTCGTGAACGTGAACGACATGTATCGGCGCCTCGCGAGTGTGAGCGTAGAGCTGGCGGACCTGGGCGTCCATCACTTGTCGGGTCCGGATGCGATGTGGCGGCTGATCGCGCACACGGATCAGATCGCGCCGCTGCGCGCGCTCCAGCACGTCGTCGAGCCGGTGAGCTTGGGGCAGCGGATGCACACGCGCCGCCCAACGCTGCTGACGCCGCTGGTGGAACCGGGCGACATCGCGACGCCCGATGCGCGCGGCGGTCGCGCATTCTCGGCGCTGCTCGACACGCTGTTTCGCGATCCGTCGCGCGGAACGGGAATTCGCGATTCACTGGCGACGATGTTCGCGCAGTGGCAAGGGCTGGCTCCCGCGATCGCCGAGCTCACCACGCGCGCGCCGCTCCTAACGGACGCCGACAGCGCAGCCGGTGCGCTGGCCGTCGCCGGCGGCATCGGTGCCGAGGCGCTCTCGTATCTGGGCGGGGGGCACACCGCGGACGGCGCGTGGACGTCGGAGCGGTTGGCGAAGTTGGACAGCCTGGCGGCGCCGCGCGGTCTCCTCAAGCTGGCGATCATCCCACAGCTCCGCCGGCTGGTGCTGGCCGCGGGAGGCGCGGCGGCGACCACGGGTCAATGAGCGCCGAGGCCGTGGTGTCGCGCAAAGGCGCGCACCGTTGGGCGAGCGGCCATCCCTGGATCTACCGGAGCGACGTCACGCACCGGCCCGACGCACCGGCCGGCGCGGTGCTGGTGCGCGATGCCGCGGGCCATCCGTTAGGCTGGGCGCTCTGGAGTCCGGCGTCGGAAATCTCGCTGCGGCTGCTGGACGCGCGGGCGGACGCGGTGATCGACGCCGCGTGGTGGCATCGCCAGATCGGCGCGAGCGCGGCGCGCCGCGCTTCGTTAGGCGGCGAGACGACGGCCTGGCGCGTGGTGCACGCCGAGGCGGACGGGTGTCCGTCGCTCGTCGTGGACCGATACGGGCAGTGGGTGGTGGTCCAACTGCTGAGCGCCGGGCTCGAGGCGTATCGGGGCGCGATCGTGGACGCCTTGCGCGACATCCTCGCGCCGTCGGGCGTGCTGGCGCGCAACGACGTGGCGGTCCGCAGCAAGGAGGGATTGGCGCGCGAGACCGAGTTGTTGTTCGGGACCGTCCCGCGCGAGATCGAAGTGCGCGAGCACGGCATGCGCTACCTCGCCGCGCCGTGGGACGGCCAGAAGACCGGCGCGTTTCTCGACCAACGCGAAAACCGCGTGCTCGCCGGCCAACTCGCGCGCGGCCGCGCGCTCGATTGCTTCAGCTATCACGGTTCGTTCGCGCTCCATCTCGCCCAACGCGCGGAGCGCGTGACCGCGGTGGACAGCTCGGTGGCGGCACTCGCCCGCGCACACGACAACGCCTCGCGCAACGGGATTTCCAACATCGATTTCATGGAAGCCGATGCGTTCGATTTTCTGCGCGACGCGGAAACGCGCGGCGACCGCTACGACACGATCGTGTTGGACCCGCCGGCCTTCGCCAAGACGCGCGGTGCGCTCGCGGCGGCGCTGCGCGGATACAAAGAGATCAACCTGCGGGCGATGCGCCTGCTGACGCCCGGCGGCATTTTGTTCACAGCGAGCTGCAGCTTTCACCTCACCAAGCCGCTGTTCCTCGAAATGCTGTCCGCCGCCGCGTCCGACAGCGGCCGCCGCATGACGCTCCGCCGTTTCTTGGGCCAACCCTTGGATCATCCGGAAGTGCTGACGATCCCGGAGACGGGCTACATCAAGGCAGCGGTGGTAGAAGCGGGATCTTAGCGCGTCTACGCCTTTTGGCAGTCGGGGCAGAAGTACGTAGAGCGTGCGGCCTGCACGATTCGCCGCACCGTCCCGCCGCACCTCCGGCACGTTAGGCCTTCGCGGTCGTAGACGTTCCAACGGGCCGCGGCGGCTTCGTTCTGGTAGCGGCCGGCGGGGGCGAGGCGCAGCACGGTACGAATGGCGGCGATCAGACGCTTGAGGTGCGCGGTGTCGAGCGACCGGGCCGGCGTGCGCGGGTCGATGCGGGCACGCCAGAGCGCTTCGGCGGCGTAAATGTTCCCGACGCCGGCGAGCACGCGTTGGTCGAGCAGCGCCGGCTTGATCGCGCCGCGGCGGCGCGCGAGCGAGACGGCGAGCGACGACGGTGTGAGCGACGGGTCGTCGGGCTCGGGGCCGAGCTCCGGGAGGACGGACGCCGGGTCGTCGGTGCGGACGAGCGTGCCTAACGCACGCGAATCGGAGAGCGTCACGCGCGTGCCATCGTCCAGCTCCAGCTCGGCGCGGGCGTAGGGCGCCGGCGCATCGCCCACGCGCCCAACCGCCCAATCGCCGGTCATGCGAAAGTGCGCGACTAACGCAGTGCCGTCGTCCAGATGGATCACCTGGTGCTTGCCGCGGCGCACGACGTCGCGCACCTCGCGGCCGGTGAGGCGCCGCTGGTCCCGAGGCGGAAGCTTGGCGCGCAGCGACGGGTGCAGCACGCGCACGCGCGTCACGCGGCGACCCACCATGGCCGCGCGCAACACGCGCGCGGCATGTTCGACTTCCGGCAACTCGGGCATGCGACATTCCCCGCGTATGTGATGGACGCGAACTCGCAATCTAGCGCGCACGACACTGGCTCCGGTTCCGGGCACCTCATATCCTTGGGTCGTGTCCAGTCCCGCGCACGCCCCACCGGATTCCGGAGCCCGCCCGGCGCGCGCATCGGCGGTCAGGAACACGCTGCTCGTCATCCTCGTGCTCAACCTGCTCGTGGTGGTCGTCAAGATCATCGTCGGCATGCGCACGCACGCGCTGTCCGTGCTCGGCGCCGCGCTCGAGTCGGGACTCGATGTCTTGAACAACGTGCTCGGCATCGTGCTCGTGGGCATCGCATCGCGCGCGCCCGATGAAGAGCATCCCTACGGCCATCAAAAATTCGAGACGTTAGGCGCGCTTGCCATCGTCGGATTCCTCTCGATCACGTGCTTCGAGCTGCTGCGCGAAGGCGTCCGCTTCGTCCTCGTCGGCGACACGCCGAGGACGGCGACGATTCCCGAGCTCGCACTCGTCGCATCGACGATGATCGTGAACGTGCTCGTCGTATGGTACGAACGACGGCGCGGCCGGCG
>DATNAM010000300.1:0-3674 GCA_035572595.1 Gemmatimonadaceae bacterium | reverse complement strand
CACGAGCGCCATGGCGAGCGCGATGCCCGTGGCCGCCGAGGCGAAGTTGTGGAACGTCAACTGCGTCATCTGCGACAGGTACGACATCGTCGTCTCGCCGCTGTACGACTGCCAATTCGTGTTCGTGGTGAACGACGCGGCAGTCTCGAACGCCTGGCGGTCGGACACCGCGGCCATCCCCTGGGGATTGAGCGGCAGCAGGTGTTGGAGACGGAGGACGGCGTACGTCAGCAGCATGGACGCCGCGCTGAAGATGAGCATGGACACGGTATAGCGCGTCCAGTGCTGGTCCTCGCGCGGGTCGATGCCCGACACGCGATAGATGACACGCTCTACCGGGCCAAGCCACGTGAGCGAGCCGTCGTACACCCGGACGATGTAGAGGCCGAGCGGCATCGTGATGAGCAGCACGAGGATCGAAAAGATCCCGATCTGCAGCCAACCGTTGGCGGTCATATCAGAACCGCTCCGGACGCAGCAGCGTGTACACGAGGTACACCAGCACGCCCAGCGCGACGATGCCGGCGATGCGCATCTCGGCGGTCACGGCGACTGCTCATCGGCATCGTGCCGCGCGCCTAACGACTCGCACGCGCGCACGTAGAGAACCATCAGCGCGAAGAATGCGATCGTGCCGACTACGTACAGAAGATCCAGCATGTGCGTCGATTCCCGGTAGTTCCGTCGTGCCAACCCGTCACGCGGCGGACGGACCTGGCCGCGCGAGAGTACAGTAGGCGACCGGGCGTCAACGCGGCGTCAAAACTGACGGCACGATGCCTAAAAAAAACGTCAAATGATGGGGTGGTCCGGACCTGGGCCGGCTCTTACCAGCGAGGCGATGCGTCCACACCCGCTGCCGTCGGCGCGGATCCAGCCGTCACGTCGTCCACCGCCGGCAGCCGGAGCGTGAACACGCTCCCGCCGCCGGACCGCGGCTCGAACCGCACGTCCCCGCCCTGCGCCTCGGCCAGCCCGCGCGCAATCGTTAGGCCGAGGCCCGACCCGCCGATGTCCGCCGGCACGCCCGGCGGCCGGTAGAACGGCTCGAAGATGCGCTCGCGCTCGGTTTCGGGCACGCCGGGCCCGCGGTCGGACACGCGGAACACCAGCATCGGCCCCTCGCGCGCGACGTCCAGCTCGACCGGCGTCGCCGGCGCCCCGTACTTGAGCGCGTTCTCGACCAGGTTGCCTAACGCACGTAGCGCGTGCACGAAGTCGAACCGGCCCAGCAGCACGGGCGCGTCGGCCGGCGCGTCGTGCGCAGCCGGTACGCGGACCTCACGCCCGTGCAGGATGCCGGCGACCCGCTGGCGCACGGCGCCGATGAGATCCTCGGCCGCGTTCACTTCGGGATGCAGCACCAGCGCGCCACCGAGGAGGCGGGACAGGTCGAGCAGGTCGCCGACGACGCGCCCCAACCGGTCCGCCTCCTCCTCGATCGACGCCGCGCGCGGGTCGCCGGAGCGCGCGCCCTCCTCCTCGATCGCGCCGGCCAGCGCCTTGATCGTCGTGAGCGGCGTGCGCAGATCGTGCGACACCGCGGCCAGCAGCGCGTTCTTCAGCCGATCCGCCTCTCGCAGCGCCTCCGCATGCTCCGCCTCGGCGGTTAGGCGAAGGCGCTCGACGCCCAACGCGGCGTAGTACGCGAGCGCGAACAGGAATTGGCGCTGGTCCGCCCGCAGGACGATGGCCGGCGCGCCCGCGGCGCGCAGCACCCCCACGGTGCGTTCACGGACGCGCAGCGGCAGCAGCAGCGTCCGCACGCCGCCACCCACCATCCACTCCGCTCCCGACACCTGCCCGGTCGCGGTGCCGGCGCTCAGATACGGCGGCGCGAGATTCGTCGTGCCGTCCATGCGCCCGGCCGCAGGCAACCCGTGCGTATCGACCCACGCGGCCAGCGAAACGTCGCCCTCCGGCACGACGCCGGCGCAGTGGCTACCCGCTTGTGCCACACGCTCGAGCGGCACCGGCGCCGATGGGTCGGGCTCGCCCGCCGCTGCGCGACGGAGGTAGATCTCGCAACATCCCAATTCGAGCGCCGAACGGATCACCTCGGCGATCGCGCGCAGGGCGTCATCCGCGCGGCCGGCGTTGAGCGTTTCTGCGCCTAACGCAGCCAGGCGCTCCACCTCGGTGGCGTGTCGTCGCGCCACCTCGGCTCGCTCCTGCGCGCGGCTCAAGAGCTGCGTCGCCACGACGCTCGTGAGCAGGAACGCCACCAGCACCAGCCAGTCGAGCGGATTGGTCACCACGATCGTGCCGTACGGCGGCAGGAACAGGTAGTCGAACAACAGGAACGCGACCACCGCCAGCACCAAACCCATCACCCGCCCGCCCACCGCGCTCCCGACCAACACGATGAGCAGAAACACGAGCGCCACGTGCGCCTTGTCCAACGACGCGCGCACCGCCACCATGCCGGCCGTCGTCGCGGCGAGCGCCAGCGCGGCCAGCATCCATGCTCGGATGCGTGCCGGCGTGACGATGCTAGCGCGCATCGTCCTCCAGATCGCCGCCCTCCAACGTTAGGCGATAGCCGACGCCGGGCTCGGTGAGGATGAATCGCGGCTCGTACGGATCGTGCTCCAGTTTCCGCCGCAAATGCGCCACGTACACCCGCAGGTAGTGCGCGGTGTCGCCGTACGTGTTGCCCCACACCGCGTGATAGAGCTGTCGATGCGTCACCGGCCGGTCCGCATGGCGCACCAGCACCTCGAGCAGCGACCACTCCGTCGGTGTCAGATGAATGGCATCGCCCGTCGCGCGCCGAGTGACCGCGCGCCGAGCGAGATCGATTTCGATGTCGCCGCCCGCGACGCGCACCGGCGCGTCGCCGCCCGGCACCCTCGGCATGCGCGCGCGACGCAACTGCGCGCGTACCCGCGCGCGCAGCTCGGCGAGACTGAACGGCTTCGTCACGTAGTCGTCCGCGCCCGCGTCGAGCAGTACGACCTTCTCATCCTCGGCGTGGCGTGCCGTTAGGACGATCACCGGCGCCGTCGACCATCGCCTGAGCGCGCGCACGATCTCAACGCCTTCCATGTCGGGCAGCCCGAGGTCGACCAAGACGAGGTCGGGCCGTCGCGCTTCCGCTTTCGCCAATCCCGACGCGCCCGAATCGGCGTCGATCATCTCGACGTGGTCCGACGACAACGCGTCGCGCACCGCCGCGCGAATCTTCGCTTCGTCGTCGATGAGCAGCACCACCAGCGGCGCGCTGTCTAACCGCGCGCCGCTCGGCGTGTCATGCTCTCGGTCGGGCAGCCGGGACGAAGTCATAGCCGGTCGGAAGGATAGTGGCTCGGTCTCACTGCCGCACCAGCGTGGCTCCCATCCCCGTGCCGGCGCCAGCTCATTCAACCGTCACTCGGAAAACGATGCTCGCTCAAAGCTATGATGCGGCACCAGGGCCCAAGCCCACGATACGCCAGAGCTTGCTAATCGACTGTCCTTGCCGGCGACTCCCGGCGTGGGTACGGTGCAGGTGGGTTGGCAGTGTCCAACAAATCCCACACCGGAGGTGTGCATGCGCCCTCTGTCTCTCATCACCGCGGCCGTCGCCGCGGCCTGTCTCGTTGCGCCGATCGCTGTCAGCGCGCAGGCGACAGCGACTACCGCCACGGTCACGTGCAAGGACGGCACGACGTCGAAAGCCGGCAAGGGTGCGT
>DATNAM010000299.1:0-4169 GCA_035572595.1 Gemmatimonadaceae bacterium | reverse complement strand
GATCGTTCGCGGCGTCTCGCCCGAGCGATCGATGATCTCGACGGCCCCGGAGACGATGACGAAAAACGCGTTGCGGTTGCCGCCGGCCTCGAACAACAACTCGCCCTCGCCGACGTCGCGCGGCGTGGCGAACGCGGCGAGGGTGGCGACCTGGTCGTGCGTTAGGCGCGGAAACGCAATCTCGTTGCGCGGGTCGTCGCCGGACAGAACGGCGTGCTTCGGGGTGCGCAGCGCATCACTGGTCGCCATGACCAAAAAGTTCGTCGGCCACGGCGGCGTTTGCAACCGCCGTGGCCGCGATCGTCGCTACTTGCCGCGCACCCCGAATCCGTCGCCGCTGCGCGCATCGCGCGCCGGGCCATCGCTCGCCTGAAGCGCCGGCGGTGCCGCGGCCGGCGCTGCATTGTCGAGCATGCCGCTGCGCGTCACGAGCTGCGCCGCCAGCACCGTCTGGATCACGCTGGTGATGTTGTTCGTCGCCATCTCGGGCGCGCCGCCGTTCACGCCGCCGCCGGCGATCGTGATCAACTTCGCGTCCGACAAGGCGTCGGCGATGACCGGTGCGATCTGCGGCAACAGCTCGATCTGGCGATAGCGGAAATAGCTTTCGCCGCCGGCCGCGATGGCCTGATTGACCTTCTGAATGCTCTCGGCGGTCGCTTCGGCGATGCGGCGGATGCGGATCGCTTCCGCATCGGCGGACGCTTCGGCTTCGAGGCGCACGCGCGCCGCGTCGGCCTTGGCCTGTGCGATCTGTGTGGCGTCGAGCTCGGCCTCGCGCTGCACTCCCATCGCTTCCTGGCGCTTGGCTTCCGCCTGCGCGACTAACGCAGCATTGCTGGCTTTGGTTTGCTCGAGCTCGCGCTGCTTGTCGGAGATGGCGCGCTCGGCGTCGAGCTGCGCTTCCTTCGCGCGGCGCGACTGATTCGCGGCGACGATCTCGGCGTTGGCCTGCGCTTCGGCGGCCGATTGTCGGCGGCGCGCCTCGGCCACTTCGGATTGCACGACCTTGATGTTGAGCGAATTGAAGATGAGGCCCAGATCGGTGAGCTCGCGCGAACACGCCTTGCGGATGATGACGGCGAGCGGGTCGTCTTCGTCTTCGATGACGCCGTCGGCGGCGGCGACGATCGCGACCGGTACGGGGTTAGGCTTGGCCAGTGCGCCGGCGCCGCCGCCGGCGAGCAGCGCACGCTGCGGCGGCGCGGCTTTGGCGGAAAACAGCTGGTCGTGCGTCAGCAGGTTGATCGCGCGGCGTCCGGAGCTCGAGAGCAAGTCGGTGAGCGTACTGATCTGATCGGCTTCGGACTTGGAGAAGAACCGGTTGGCGGCGGTCTTGATGAGGGTGTCGGTGTCGCCGACGCAGACGATCGCGCTGGCGAGCACGCGCACTTTGATAGGGCGCGCCGTGCCGGTGTCATCGACGTCCGCCGTCTGGTCGGTGATGTCGAGGTCGACGTTGATCACCTTGCTCGAGATCGTGGTACCCGTGGTGAGAAGCGGGATCTCTTTGGACTTGCCGGGTCCGCGGTAGATGACGGTTCCGCCGTGCAGCCAGCTCACGAGGCGGATGGTGCCCGCCTCGACGTTGCGCAGGAATCCGGCGACGATGAGCGGCATGCCGACGAACACGATGCCTAACACAACGGCAATGAGGACCCAACCCGACAGGATGCCCGACATGTTGACGACTCCGTGAAGTGAAAGAAGGGACCGGCTGTGTCAGAGCAGCGACACGGTGCATCGATTGTGGCCGGCGTCGACCGCGGCGATGTGGACGCGGTCGCCGGCGTGCACGGTGGCTCCGGCGGCGCGTTCGGCCGGCAGCAGCGTGGCGAGGACCTGCACCAGCTGCCCATCCAGCTCGATGGCCACGACGCCCTGTCCCTGCGCGTCGAACGACGTGACGGCGGTGGCGGGGTCGGTCACGCAGCTCTCGAGCGTGAGCGCGGGACGCGACGCGAACCGCATCGACGCGTTCCATACCGGCCTAACGAGCAAGGCTTCGAACGCGAGACCGCCCGCAACGGCGGCGCCGGCGAGCAGCCCCGGCCCGAGCGTGTGGCGGAGCAGGAGGCCCGTCGCGCCGGCGCCGAGGAGCACGCTGAAGAGCACGCGCGGCGACATGAGCGACCAGAACAGGCGCGACGCGAGACTGCCGCCGCTTGCGTGTCCTGTCCGCGTACCGGCGCGCGTATGTCCGGCGCCGTGCGCGTGAGTCGCGCCGTGCGCCCGGCCGGCGTGCGAATGACCGGCGTGACCGTGCCGCCCGATGCCCGTGAGCGACATGCCCACCAGGCCGAGCGCGCCTAACAGCAGACAGAAAGTATAGGGATCCATCGAGGTGAGATATCGCGCGCCGGCGCTGAGCGCCGGACGACGAGACCAATATGCTCCACGCCGGCGCGTCGTGCCGGCAGCGTCGTGCTACGGGCGAATGCGGGTCGCCGTGCCCAGCAGCGCCGCGAGCTCGCTGTTGGACAGCGAGCGCCAATTCGCGGGGAACGTTTGCAGCTCGCGCGTCTCGGTGTCGTTGTTGAAGAGGAGGACGACGCGGTTGGTCGGCAGCGGGAGATACCGGTGCGCGACCGCGGACTCCAGGAAGTGTTCCTCGAAGACTTCCCAGGCGAGGCCGGCTGAGTCGGTGAGCATCCGGGCTGCACCGGGGACGGTGGGCGCGTTGGCGCTGACAGTGGGCGTTCCACGGGGTGTTTCGGGGATGCCTAACTCTCCGGGGCTCTCGGCGACGATGGGGTTGGGTCTGAACGCGTTGGATTCACTGAGGACGATGTCTCGCATCCCGGGCGCGATGTCGACCGGCATGCTCCACTTGAAGTCCATGCCGGCGGTCGACACCCAATCCGACGTGACCAGTCGGTATCGCCCACGCGGTACGAATCGCGTCGTGGCGCCGGCGCCATCCGTCGTCAGGCGCACGGTGTCGTTGCTCTCCGAAATCAGGAGGACGCTGACGCTTTGAATCGGGTACGGCGGCGCGGCCGCGTCGCCGACACTGATGTAGATCTTGGTGAAGATGCGCTTGTCCGGTCCGACGTTGCCGGCGTGACGCGACTGCGCGGACAAAGCGGGCGCACCGCAGATCAACAATACGGCAAGCGGCGAGAGTTGGGCAAGGCGAACGCGCATGAGCGTATCCGATTTGACGACGTGCAGAGCGTGAGGGGCCCGAGTTCGTTTGTCAGGGCGTGGTCAGCGTGCTAACCGTTGATTGCGGCGGGTTACTCGCAACGGTCGTGCGCGCGCGTGTGCTATTCAACCGCGAAGTGGGCGCACGCGCGGCAGTGGAATGTGACGCAAGCATCGTCGTACCAACGTGGTTCGCATGCTGGCGCATCGGGCCCTACGAGCAGGCCCAGCCATTGGCTGTGACGTAACCATAGCTGATAAGAAGTGTGGCGCGCACTATAACAAACTGTCGCGCCATGGCCACTACACGTTACAGCGGTACGAAGAGCAGAGACACCGCCGTGAGGGTTCGGCGAGAGGCCCCATGTCCGGCGAACAACGTGCGGAGATGTGCCCTGTGCCTTGGGTACGGGCCAGATATCAACACCAAGCAATTTAGCCGGTTACGCGTCCTCGCCTCGACGGCGTCGCTTGACTTCCGGGGGTCGCGTGGAACGATCACCCGACGGCGGCGACTGGTTTGCTTCCGCGTGCCGTTCTCGCCGGGCCGGCATTGCGAGGCCACCTGACCAATTTCTTGCAAAGCGGTTAGCTCGCCTTAATCCCGTGGCTGGCTCAGCAGTATGCCTGGCTCTCGGCCCGTTGAGGTGAACTGAGGAGTTCGGCCTCTCCGGTTTCCCTGGCAGTCCCATCGCAGTTCCACGTTCCACCACCTCAGGAGGAAGTATGCTGCACATCCGCATGCTGGTCCGCCACTTCGTGAAGAACGACGAAGCGGCGACGATGGTCGAGTATGGGATCATGCTGGCGCTCATCGCCGCCATCTGCGTCGTCACCATCACCGCGTTGGGCAAGAACGTGCTCGCCGGCTTCACGAACACGAACGCCGCCCTCCCCGGCTGAGGATTGCGTGTGCGCGGACGAATGCGATGCCTGCGGCAGGGACATCGCATTCGTCCCGCTCACTCTTGAGTGCTCGTGCCCATATCAGTCACAGAAGTTCGCGTCGTGCTCATGATCTT
>DATNAM010000298.1:0-6556 GCA_035572595.1 Gemmatimonadaceae bacterium | reverse complement strand
CCGCACCTCCGGCGTCTCACCGCCGGCGCCGGCGTCCTGGGCTTCGCCATTCCCGGCGACGTGCCCGCGACCATCGCCGCCGCACAGACGGCGATACGCGACGCCGGCTGGCCCGACGCGGCCCTGCGCCTAACGATAACGCGCGGCGCCGGCCCGCGCGGACTCGCTCCGCCCGAACACATTGCGCCGACCGTGGTGCTCGCCGTCCACGCGCTCGCGCCGCCCGAACCCCTGGCTGCCCGGTGCGTGCGCGTTCGCACGGCGGCCGCGCGCCGCAACGAGTTTGCCGCGACGGCCGGCGTCAAGACGCTCGCCTACGTCGAGTCGGTTGTCGCGCTGTCGCATGCACGCGCCGCCGGCGCCGACGACGCGATCTTTCTCGACACGGCCGGCCACCTGTCCGAAGCAACCGCGAGCAACTTGTTCGTCGTCACGGGCGCGACGATTCGCACGCCGCCGCTCGCGTGCGGCGTCCTCCCCGGCATCACGCGCGCCGTGGTGCTCGAGCTCGCCTCGGCCATTGGCCTGATGGCGCGCGAGGAGGTACTCCGGCCCGATGATCTGGCGGCCGCCGGCGAAGCCTTTCTCACCAGTTCCATCCGCGAACTTGCGCCCATCGAGCAGGTCGACGGCCGCCCGATGCCTAACGGAGCGCCGGGGCCCGTCACCGTCCGCCTGGCCGGCGCGTTCGCCGATCTCGTCGCCCGTGAGACCGGCGCATGATCATCGAATCCATTCTCACCACGCTCGACGAACAGGGTCGCGTCAACATCGCGCCCATGGGCGTCGATTGGGGCGATGATGTGTTGGTCATCAAACCGTTCCTCGAGACGACCACCTTTCGGAACGTCCGCGCGACGCGCGTCGCCGTCATCAATCTCACCGACGATGTGCTCATCTTTGCGCGTACCGCCATCGCCGCCGCCGCGTTCCCCACTCACCCGGCGGCCCACGTCACCGGCGTCGTGCTCGATGCCGCGTGCTCGTGGCGCGAAGTCGAAGTCGTCTCCATCGATGACACGCCGCCGCGATCGCGCATCGAGACCCGCGTCGTCCATCACGGCACGCAGCGCGAATTCCTCGGCTTCAATCGCGCCCGCAACGCGGTGCTCGAAGCCGCGATCCTGTCCACGCGCACGCACCTTTTGCCCGCCGACGAAATCCTCGGCGACTTTCGCCGCTTGCAGGTGATCGTCGACAAGACCGCCGGACCGCGCGAGCACGAGGCGATGGCGCTCCTAACCGACTACGTGCGCGAGAAGCTTCGCGCCGTGCCTTCGTCCCGTGCCAGCTGATACATCGCCATCCGCCGCCGTATTCGTCGAGGCGCCGGCGCGCCTCCACTTCGGGATGCTCGATCTGCGCGGCGGACTCGGGCGGCGCTTCGGCGGCATCGGCGCCGCCGTGCCCAACCCGTCGCTCCTCATCGAAGTCGCGCGCGCACCGTCGCTCACGTCCGATGGACCGTCGCCCGCGGCGAGCCGCGCCCTGCAGTTCGGACGACGCGTGCTCGCGCACCACGGCATCGAGACGGGCGCGCACATCCACATCCACGCTGCGATCCCCGCGCACTCGGGATTGGGATCCGGCACGCAGCTCGCGTTAGCCGTCGCCCGTGCGTTAGCGGAGTTGTATGATCTCCCCACCGACGTCGACCACCTCGCGCGCACCACCGGCCGTGCCCAACGCTCGGCCATCGGCACGTGGCTCTTTGCGCAAGGCGGCTTCGTCCTCGAGGGCGGTCGCCGCGCGGGCAGCAAGGACCCCGCGCCGCGCCTGGCACGCTTCGACATGCCCGCCAGCTGGCGCTGCGTCGTCGCCGTGCCACAGGCAAAAGCCGGGTTGAGCGGCGCCGATGAAAACGCGGCCTTCACGCACCTGCCGCCTCCACCCGAGCGCAGCGTGATGCGCGTTTCGCATCTGGTGCTCATGGCGCTGCTGCCCGCGCTCGCGGAGGGCGATCTCGCAACGTTCGGACATGCGCTCACCGAAATTCAGTGCATCAATGGGCGATGGTTCGCGCCGGCGCAGGGCGGGGCATTCGCGCCCGGACCGAGTGCCTCACTCATCGAGCGAATGACAGATTGGGGAGCGCCCGGCGTTGGGCAGAGCTCGTGGGGGCCGGCCGTTTACGGAATTGTCGACGGCGACGATGCAGCCCGCCGGCTCGCCGACCACCTGCGCACAGAAGCACCGGAGTCGGGAGCCGTCTACTGCGGCGGGTTCGCCAATACCGGCGCACGTGTATGGCGCGACGCGCCATCGGCGCCGCGTTAGGACCCGATGTTCTCCCCCTTCACCGACGCGTACTGCACGTGACCGCTCACCGAATACCCCAGCTCGCAGTTCGCGTCGACGTCCGAATACAGCAGGCAGAACAGCCCAGGCGCCTTCCACTTTTCGCGCCACAACATCATTACGTAGCGATCGGGTGCCGAGAAAATCGTGTATGGCCGTCCGTGGAATGTCGCGATGTGCGTATGAACCGTGCCGAGCCACTTGGGCGCCGAGCACTCGCGAATGGATGCCACAGCCGAGATGTTGGCGGAATCCGCGCGCGACGGCGCCAACAACTCCACGCGCGTGATGTACACTACGTCATGATCGATATAGCCGCCCAAACACGCAACGCGCTCTTGCCTGGCGGCGAAGCTGTTCTCCCACAGCTCGTGCAACGGACCACTCGCTCGAGGGGAGACGCGGAACGATCCCGCCGCGGGCGCGCTCGACGAGCCAGCGGATTGCCCGCACGCACCCGTGGCCATGCTCCCCATGCCGATCGCGACCGCTATCGCGATCGCGCGTCCGCGAAACGTGATCACCATGCTGCTCTCCTGCATGCGCATGCCTTGGCCTCATCTCTCGCACACTTCGGCAGCCACGCGCCGCGTGACCGCTCGACTTCTTTCACCGAGTACTCGCGATGACGTCTCGTATCGAGCCCGCCGCTGCCATGCGTAATCCGCAGGCCGCGATCGCCGGCCTACGCATTGTCGTCGGGATCTGGTTCGTCAAGAGCCTCTTCACGAAAGTCACGATCGCGCTGGCGTGGGGCTTCCTGCCCGTTCCCGCGGCCAATCAACGCTGGATCGCGGTAATGCCCAAGCTCCTCGCCAAGTACGCCGCCGACAATCCCATCGGATGGTATCGCGACTTCCTGCTGCACACCGTCGCCGCCAACCCGCACATCTTCGCGCACATCACGGGCGTCGGCGAAGCCGCCGTCGGCCTCTCCCTCACGTTAGGCATCTTCACGACGCTCGGCGCGTTAGGCGGAATGCTGCAGGTCATCTTCTATGGATTGGCGGTGCAGCACGTGAGCTCGGGCCAGCAGGGGTTTCACGTGATGCTGCTCGCCATGATGATTGCGTTCCTCTATACACACGCCGGCCGGTGCTTCGGCCTCGACCGCTGGATCCGCGCCCGATGGCCTTCGTCCTTCTGGGCAAAACTCGGCTGACTCACCACGGGTTCGGCACGTTGCGCGCCTTGGCAAGGCCCACCATCCGGTCTTTGCCCCGAACGTTGGCCACGATCGCCTGATCGAAATTCGCGTCGGTGACGTCGGCGCCGGTGAGATCGGCCCCGGTGAGATTCGCGCGCACGAGCGATGCCTTCTGCAGCTTGGCCCCCGTCAGATCGGCACCCGACAGATCCGCGTCGCTCAGGTTCGTGAACATGAGCCCCATCGGCTGATTCCCGCGATCCGCGCCGAAATTGGTGCTGTCGAGTTTCGCCCGTACCAGCGTCGCATTGTTGAGCGCCGCGATCACCCGCGCCTTCGACAAATCGGCGTCGGTCAGGTTCGCGCCGATCATGATCGCGGCGTAGAGGCTCGCCTCGCGCAACGTCGCGTGCGTGAGGTCCGTCCCACGCATCACCGACACGTCCAACACCGCGTTCGAGAAGTCCGCGCCCTGCGCCACCGCACCGCTCAACGTCACCCCGAACATCTTCGCGCGCACGAATCGCGTCCCCACCAACCGGGCGTTGCCGAGATTCGCCTCTTTGAAGTCGAGCCCCGAGAGGTCCAGCCCCGACAGATCGTCGCCCGCGAAGTCCGCCGGCTCCCGGTCCGTCGCCCGCGCGAGTGCCGCAACCACTTGCTCGCGCGTCAGCCGCTGCCCCGTATCCGCCGCTGCGCCGCGCACACCATCGGTCGCGCCTAACGAAACCCGCCGGTCCCCCGGCTGCTGCCGTGACACCGCCGCGGTGCCCGCCAGTAGCACCATGCCTAACACAGCCGCCGCGATTCTCGCCATGTTTACTCCCGCGAGACACCCCGAAAACGCGAAGAGGGCGCGCCGCCGCACCCTCTTCCCCATTCCCTGTTCCCTGTTCCCCGCTACTTCGATACCGTGCCCACGTGCGGCCGCCCCGGCGCCAACCCTCCCATGCTCCGCGCCGTCACGTACGCGTACAGGTTGAAGATCTGCGTCGAGTCGAGCAACGGGCTCCACGTCGGCATCCCTTTCGGCGGACGCCCGTTCCACACCGTGGTGATGAAGCACGTCTTGTTCACGCCGCCTTCCGGGCCTAACGAATGACGGAGGTTGGGCGCGATGTCGCTGCCCATCGCATCCGTCCCGTGGCATCGATAGCAGTACACGTGGAACATCTTCCAGCCGTCGTACTCCTCCTGCGACACCGCCAGCGGATCGCTCCGATGATGGTTCGCGTTGTTCCAGACCTGCGCCGAGTCGTTAGGCGTGTCGCAGTACGTGCCCGCCGCCACCGTCACCGTGTCGCCGGTCTTCGCCGGCGCCGCGGTCGAGCCGGCGGGCGTCGTCGTCGATGCGTTCGCCGCCACGCCCCCACGGTCCTTCGAGCACGCGAACGCCGTCACCGCCACCAGGCACACGGCAAACAAACAAACATTGGCGGCACGATGTCTCATGATGTCGCTGCCATTCCTCGGAGTGTGTTCGTTCGGCAGGTTCATTGATTCTGGTATCGCGTCGGCGTCGGGTTCCAGTGGTTTCAACCGACTTGAGGTGAATGGTTGTCGATGCCGATCGCCGCTCAGTGCTTGACCTCCACTGTCGGCACGTTGTAGCTCCGCAGGATGCCTTGAATGGTATCCCGCTTCTGCGTCAGCACCGAGTCGAGCGTCGCCTTCAGATCGCGATCCGAATGACGCACGCCGATTGCCACGTTGTACGCAAACAGCACACCGCTCGCGCTGTCGGAGTCCGGCAGCGCACTCAAGCTCAACGGCACAGATGATTGCTTGGCGAAGTAGCCGGCCACCGGCCCCCAGACCAACGCCACGTCGATCGTCCCATTCGCCACCGCCTGCACGATGTCCTGCGGATGCGTGTCCTCATCGTAAAAGAGACTGAATCCGCGCACGTTCTTGGTCACGCCGTGGCTGCCCAACGCCTGCGCCGGCGGCGTGTTCGTATAGTCATCGCCGATGAGCCCCACGCCGATCTTCAACGTCTTGAGGCGCGGATCGTCCAGCGACGTGATGTTCAGATGCCGGTCGGTGCGCGTCACGATGTAGTACGTCGACCGATAATACGGATTGGTCGTTAGGACAGGGTCGTATCCGGCCGGCACGCCCATCACCACGTCGCACTCCGACGCGCTGAGCGTGTTGCGCACGAACCCGCGGCGATGCGGCCACCACGTGTAGACCACGGAATCGCCTAACGCACTGGCGATGACATCCGCGATCTTGTTCTCGAACCCCTGCGCCTGGCGGTCCGAGAACGGCATGTTCTCGGGGTCGCCGCACACGCGGAGCATCTTGAAGTCCTTCCATGCCTGCGTGATCGGAAAATCGCCGGCTTGCCCCGACTTCTTCGCGCTGTCGCCTTGAGCCCGTGCGCTCGTCCCGGCCAGGAACGCCGCCAGGACGAGACTGGCACCACACAACCACCGTTGCTGCGAGTACTGCATATTGTCCTTCTTGCAAGAGAGTGACGGACACAGCCTAACGCGATCAACCCGGTGCCGGAGCACACTCGCTCCGACACCGGGTTCGATCACTGCCGTCCACGTCGTGGTCGGTTACTACTTCGCTGCGCCAGGCAGTTCGAACACCGTCAATACACCACCCTGGTTCGAATAGTGACCGGCGTCGCCGAATGCACCGAGCGCACCAAGCCCGGCCGTCGGATCCTCGGCCCCAATGCCAGCTGCTACGCCGATTCCCGCCCAGCCACCGATACCCGATAGCACTGCGACATACTGCTTGCCATCAGGACCGGTATACGTCATCGGGCTGCCAATGATGCCCGACGGCGTCTTGAACTCCCACAGGAGCTTGCCAGTCTTGGAATCCACAGCCTTGAGCCAGCCTTCCATCGTGCCATAGAAGACCACGCCACCAGCCGTGTTCAGCGTGCCGCCGTAGGCCGCCAAATTCTCCTTGTCCTTCCACACGATCTTGCCCTTCATCGGATCCCATGCGATCACCGCCCCACGGTTGCCGCCGGGGCCGGGGAACATCCGCACGATAGCACCCACGTAAGGCTGTCCGGCCGAGTACTTCACCTCGACGCCCTCGTAGTCCATGCAGATGTTGTTGGTCGGAACGAAGAAGTATCCG
>DATNAM010000297.1:0-19069 GCA_035572595.1 Gemmatimonadaceae bacterium | reverse complement strand
TGGCCGCTGAACCCGATCGATCCATTCGTGAAAGCTTGAGCCGTGACGTCTGAATGACAACGTGTCCGGACGTTCTTGGACGTCAGAGCGTGAGCTCCCACGTTTGGCCCGTAAGGCCGTGACCGAACTCGTCGTGCGGCGCTTCGTGGACGAGCTCGAAGCCGGCCGCCTCGTATATCCGGCGGGCCGACACCAGAACACTGTTGGTCCAGAGCGTGAGCGTATGGTAGCCGCTTTGGCGTGAGAAGCGAATGCACTCGTCCACCAGACGGCGGCCGATGCCCAATCCGCGCGCCGACGGCTCGACCAGGAAGAGCCGCAGCTTCGCGACACCATCGCGCTCGTGGTGTCGCACGACCATCACGCACCCGACGTTTTCCCCATCGCGCTCGGCGATCCAGCAGCGCTCGCGGGCCGCGTCGAAGTCGAAGAGGAAATCGGCGGCGACGCGCGCCACGAGCGTCTCGAACCGCTGGTCCCACCCGTATTCCTCGGCGTAGAGGACGCCGTGTCGCCAGATGATCCAGCCGATGTCGCCGAGGCGATGGGTGCGCAGGAGATACGGAACGGCAGGTCGCGGCGCGTCGCCGGCGGGGTCGGTGGCGCTGCCATCGTCGAGCACACTTTGGATGGCGCCCATCGATGCGACGAGCCGGCGGCGCGAGGCATCCGACAGGGGGTCGACGATGGCCGCGATGTCGTCCGAGGCGCGGGCGTCGAGCACGGCGTAGCGGGCGCGTCCGCGCGCGGTTAGGCGAAGGAGGGTTTTGCGGGCATCGTCGCCGGCGCGCTGGCGGGCGACGAGCTGGCGGCGGCCGAGGTCGCGGAGAATGCGGCTCAGGTAGCCGGCGTCGAGGTCGAGATCGCGGGCGAGGTCCGAGGCGCTGGCGGCATCGCGGTGGGCGAGCTCATACAGGACGCGAACCTGGGCGAGGGAGAAGTCGCTTTCGAGATGGGCTTCGTCGAGGATGTGGATGCGCCGGGTATAGAAGCGGTTGAACCGGCGGACGGCATCGACGGCTGGATCGGGGGTACGGGTGCGGGGTGTGGCGGACATGGCTCGGGCGCGGAGTTGTGTTATTGCCAATGTCAACTGTGTGATTGCTTTTGTCAACCATCGCCGCATCCGGGTGCGCTCGCGCGCCGCGCGCGGGAGCGATATCCTTGGAACCGATACCCGATAGCCCGCGCCCTCAGTCCGGAGCATTCGCATGATCCACGGCCTTCGCACCGCCATCTACTCCGTCCCCGATCTCGACCGGGCCAAGGCATGGTACCGGGCCGCGTTCCAGGTCGCGCCGTACTTCGATGAACCGTTCTACGTGGGCTTCAACGTCGGCGGCTACGAGCTCGGCCTCCAGCCCGTGCCTAACGCAAGCGACGCCGGGCCCGGCGGCGTGACGGCCTACTGGGGCGTGATGCCCATCGAACCCGCGCTCCGCCATTTCCTCGACCAGGGCGCCACGCTCGTCGCCACCATCCAGGATGTGGGCGACGGCATCCGCGTTGCGACCGTGGCCGATCCGTTCGGCAACCCCATCGGGCTCATCGAGAACCCGCACTTCTCTCTGCCTAACGATGCGCCCGCCGGCGCCGCCGGCGCATGACCGCGGATCCCGCCAGCCGCACGGTGCTCATCACCGGCGCCAACTCGGGACTCGGCCGCGCCTCGGCGGAGGCGCTCGCCGTGCGCGGGTGCGCGGTGATCCTCGCCGCGCGCTCCGAGGAGCGTACGCGGCCGGTGCTCGACGACCTGCGCCGGCGGTATCCGTCGGCGACCCTCGAGTTCCTGCCGCTGGACCTCGCCAGCCTCGCCTCCATCCGCGCCGCCGCCGAACGCGTGCTCGCATCGGGGCGGCGCCTCGACGTGCTCATGAACAACGCCGGGGTCGCCGGCACCGCTGGCCTGACGAAAGACGGCTTCGAGATCACCATCGGCACCAACTACATTGGCCCGTACTACCTCACGTCGCTCCTGCTGCCGCGCCTCGAGGAAGCGCCTAACGGACGCGTCGTGAACGTGGCCAGCGTGGCGCACGAGCGCATTACCGCATTCGACTGGACGTGGCTCGATCGCCGCACCACCGGCGCGCCGAGTGGATTTGCGATGTACGCGGCCTCCAAGCTCATGAACATCTTGCACGCCCGCGAGCTCGCCCGGCGCCTGGCCGGCACGCACATCACGACGTACGCGGTACACCCGGGCGCCGTCGCGTCCGACATCTGGCGATCGCTGCCGTGGCTCGTGCGCCACGTGCTCAAGCTGTTCATGATCTCGAACGAGAAGGGCGCGCGCACGCAGGTCTGGTGCGCCACCGCGCCGGAGCTCGCGACGAGCTCGGGCCAATACTACTACAAGCGTCGCGAGGCCCGCGGCACAGCGCTCTCACGGGATGAGGCGCTGGCCGCGGAACTGTACGACCGCACCGGCCGGGCCATCGCCGGTGCGTTAGGCGCTAGCTGACCATCTTGTCGCTGTAGAACTCCGGCAGCTCCGCCTTGAGGTGATCCACCTTCGGTGCATCGTTGATCACGATGTACGGCTGGTCGGGGTGGTGCACCGCGTAGTTCTGATGGTAGCCCTCGGCGGAATAAAATCCTTTGAGCGGCACCACCTGCGTCACGATCGGGCTGTCGAAGGTCTTTGCCTTGTCGACCTGCGCGATGTACGCCTCGGCGATCTGCTGCTGCTCGGGCGTCGTGAAGAAAATCGACGACCGGTACTGCGTGCCGGTGTCGGGTCCCTGGCGGTTCAATTCCGTGGGATCGTGCGCCACCGAGAAGTACACCTGGAGAATCTGTCCGTAGGTGATGACCGACGGATCGTACTCGATCCGCACCGATTCGGCGTGCCCGGTCTGGCCGGTTTCGACTTGTTCGTAGGTTGCGGTGTTCTTCTCGCCGCCCGCGTAACCCGCCGTGACCTTGGTAACGCCCTTCACGTGCGAGAACACGAGCTGCATGCCCCAGAAGCAGCCGCCGGCCAGTACCGCCGTCTCCTTCCCGTGCTTCTGTGCACGCGTCTCGTCGACCGCTGGGTTAGGCACGCGTACGCTGTGCGTGAAACTGGACAGGAGCGGACGCCCTCCGAGCACAAAAGCGCCGAGGGTCGCGGCAACGATCGACGTGGTGCGGACAAAACTGGAACGCATGGCAGTGGTCTCCGTGTCGTGCATCGGACGGGCACGCGGCTTGGGGCAGCGGGCTCGAGTGGGACGGACTTGTCGATTGTTCTACACCTAACTAATGAACGAGGTTCGTGCGCGGGAAGTGCCCCGAGCCGGTACTCCTGTGCCTGCCACCTTCAGGCCTTCCCCGAGTGATTGCTATGGGGCGTCGGCTGCGCCCTGGGTCATTGCGCCGCGCCGGGCGTGAACCAGTTCGCCGGCACTGGTGGATCGGCTTTGATGTCGGAGTACTCTTCGCGCTGCACGAGTTTCCCCGCCGAGTACGATTCGACGAGCGCGGCGATCCAGCCTCCGCCTAACGGACGATAATCGTCGAAGCGCGTGTCGTCCATTTTGGTGGAGTCGCCGCGCGCCGGCTCGAGGAGCCGCACGAACAACAACCGCTCCTTGTCGACCCAGAACTGCCTGGAGTGCAGGTCGCCCTTGGCGGCGCCGACGACGTATACGGGTCGGCCTTCCCACGTGTCTTCGTGCAGCGGCGTCGTGTTGAAGCCTTCGGCGCGCAGCACGTCCAGCGTTTTCTCCGCCGGTTGTCCGTACACGTCGAAGCCGAGGATGAGGAGGGGATTGCGGCCGGCCACGCGGCGGAGGACGCTGTCCTTGCGCGTCACGTAGATGCTGTCGTTGGCGAAGATGTACGACGTGCCCGGGCGCGGCGCGATGTCGATGCGCAGGCGGCCCGGCACGGCGGCCGTTTCGTACCACGTTTCGATGACCATCGTGTCGGCGGGCGTACGCCGCGTCGTTTTCTGCGTGAACGTGAGCGTCTTGTACCACTTGCTCGCGTAGCGGTCGTGCATGGCACGCACTACCTGGTCGCCCGACGTGGGCGCTTGCGCCCGGGCTGATCCCGCCGCGGCGCCGGCGATCGCCAGCGCGGCCACGGTGCCGGCGACCCAACGGAACGGTCCGGTCGTCATGCGTCCTCCGTTAGTAAAGTGAGCGAATCCAGCCGCCATCCACCGCGATCGACTGCGCCGTGATGTACGCCGCGCGCTCCGAGGCGAGAAACGCCGTCAGCGCCGCCAGCTCATCCGGTTCGCCTAACCGGCGAGCCGGAATCTGCCGTTCCCAGTCTTCGAACGCCGCCGCCGTGGTGATGCCTTCGCCGGTGCTCCGCGCCGTGGCGAGCGCTTCGATGCGCTCCGTGCGTGTATAGCCGGGCAGCACATTGTTCACCGTGATCCCGAACGGCGCCACTTCGGTGGCGAGCGTGCGCGCGAACCCGGTGACGGCGGCTCGCAAACTATTCGACAGAATCAAATAGTCCACCGGCTGCTTCACCGCAATCGACGTCACGTTCACGATGCGTCCCCATTTTCGTTCTTTCATTCCGGGGAGCACGCGCCGCGCCAGCTCGACCACCGACGCGAGCGTCAAACGAAACGCATTTTCCCACGCTGCGGCGTCGTGCGATTCGAAGAGACCGGCCGGCGGACCGCCCGCGTTGGTGACCAGCACATCGACGCGTCCGAATCGTGCGAGCGTCGCGTCAACGAATCGTGCGACGTCGTCGGGACGTGAAACGTCGGCCGTGATGGCGAGCGGTTGCCGGCCGGTGCGCGATTCGATGTCGCGCTGCGCGCGCTCGAGCGATGCCGTGTCGCGCGCGCACATGGACACCGATGCGCCTTCCACGGCCAGCTCGGTGGCAATCGCGCGTCCGAGTCCGCGGCTCGCCGCGGCCACGAGCGCGACTTTGCCTTCGAGACCGAGGTCCATGGTCAGCGCTTCTCGCGCAGATAGGCGTCGGTGCGGTTGAGCCAATCTTCGCGCGGCGGGGAAAACACGTCGAGGTCGAGCGTGTCCTCCAAGGCTTCGGCTTTGTGCGGCAAGTTCGATGGGATGTAGAGGATTTCGCCCTCGGCGACGACCAGCTCGCGCTCGCCGTTTTCGCCGAGCCAGAATTTGAGCGAGCCCTCGAGGATGTAGGTGAGCTGCTCGTTGTCGTGCGAATGCTTGGGCACGATCGCGCCTTTCTTGAGGTACACGTGCGCGATCATCATCCGCTCGCCGGTCACCAGGCGCCGCTCGAGCGTATCGGATACGCGTTCTTTGGGCATTTTGTCCCAGCGGTACCACATGGCCTTGCCCGCGTCGTTCACGGTGAATCTCCGTGGAAGGGTGTCGAGTGTCGTGTGCTCGGGAGAGATAGCGAACGGCGCAAGCTGGCGCGAGCGCACCGGCGCGAGGCACCCGGGCAGCGGCATCACAGGAATTGCACCTACTTTGTAGGCACTAATTCTCTGATGGGCCGGAACAGCTGTGCTGCCTCGCGGCCCGCGACGCCGCCATTAGATTGAGCAAGTCCGATCGGCGTCCCACTGGCTCGGAGGAAGTATGGGGTTCGGCGGATTCGGCATCGAAAAACTGCTCCTCGTCTTCATCATCGTCCTGCTCGTCTTCGGCGCAAAACGCATCCCGGAGATCGCCGGATCCATGGGGAAGGGGATTCGCGAATTCAAGAAGACCGTCAATGAGCTCCACTCCGGGTCGGCCGACGAGAGCGTGCGCAGCGGCAGCGAGTCGCCGAGACCTGCCGAACGGAGCGCGGAGCCGCCGCGCGAGGTCAAGCGGTTGATGTGACATGATCGGTCGCCCCGCCGTTCAGCGTCTCTTCTCCGATGACGCGGCCGACATTCGCGGCCGCGTCATCGGCATCTATGCCCTCTTGGTCGCGTTCAATGTCGCGGCCTGGATCTGCGCGCTCAGCGCGTTTCACGCGTATCCGCTGCTCCTCGGCACGGCGCTGCTTGCGTACGGGTTCGGCTTGCGCCACGCCATCGACGCCGATCACATCGCGGCCATCGACAACGTGACGCGCAAGCTCATGAACGACGGCAAGAAGCCGCTCACCGTGGGGCTCTTCTTTTCGCTCGGTCACTCGACGGTCGTGGTGCTGGCGTCGGTGGCCATTGCCGTCACGGCGATGGCGCTCCAGACGCGCATGACATCGCTCCATGCGGTGGGCAGCATCATCGGCACGCTCGTGTCGGCGCTGTTCCTCCTCGCCATCGCCGTGATGAACCTCTTCATCCTCGTCGGCGTGTGGCGCGCGTTTCACCGCGTGCGAACCGGCGGCTCGTTCGTACCGGAGGATCTGGACACGTTGCTGGCGGGGCGCGGACTCATCGCGCGCATCTTCCGCCCGCTGTTCGGCATGGTGCGCCGCAGCTGGCACATGTATCCGCTCGGCCTCTTGTTCGGCCTCGGCTTCGACACCGCCACCGAAATCGGCTTGTTAGGCATCTCGGCCGCCGAGGCGTCGAAGGGGATGCCGATTTGGTCGATTCTCGTGTTCCCGGCGCTGTTCACCGCCGGCATGTGTCTCGTCGACACCACCGACAGCATTCTGATGTTAGGCGCCTACGGGTGGGCGTTCGTCAAGCCGGTGCGCAAGCTGTACTACAACCTCACGATCACGTTTGTGTCGGTGGTGGTTGCGCTGCTGGTGGGTGGGATCGAGGCGCTCGGTCTCATCGGCCGGCGCTTTGCGCTCGACGGCGCGTTGTGGCGCGCCGTCGGAGCGCTCAACGACAACTTCGGTGCACTCGGCTACGTGATCGTGCTCGTGTTCGTGGTCAGTTGGGCGGGCTCGGTCCTGCTGTACCGCCTCAAACGCTACGACGAGCTCGAGCCGAGCTCCTGAGGCGCCGCGCGCTGCGTTAGGCCTCAGGTACCGAGGATGAGCAGCGTGAAACTATCGGGCAGCATCGGCGGACGGCGCCGCGGATTTTGCGCCGTCGAGTCGGTGGGCCGCGGCCCGAACTTGGCCGACACCGTGAAGACGCGGTTTGTGTGCCCGTCGATTTCCATCGTCCGGGCGCCGGCCATCGTCGTGTCGGTTTCCGCCACGCTGAACTTGTCCGGTGCGTCTTCGTGGATCACGGTGAGCGTGCCGTCGCCCGTCGACGCGAAGGCGTTGCCCGTGCCCGCGTCGTAGCGCGTGGCGTCCACGCCGGCGCCGATCGGCAAGGTCGTGATCAATCTGCCCGCGCGCGCGTCGGAGATCGCCATCACTTTCGTGCGGCACCCACTGAACAGAATGTGATGCGCGCGATCGATGGCGAGGCCGGTGGCGCCTTTGCACGATCCGAGCGGCCATTTGCGCGTCACTTTCATCGCTTTGGCATCGATCTCGGCCACTTCGCCGTCTTCCTCGAGGTTCACGTACACTTTGCCCGCACCGTCGGATACGCCGAACTCGGGACCGGCGCCCAGGTCGATCGTGCCCACGCGCTTGCCCGACTTGCCGTCGATCACCGACGACGATTTCGAGTCGCCGTTGAACGTGAAGATGTTTCCGGTGGCGGGATCGAAGAGAATCGCGTCGGCGTCCGGCGCGGCCGTCGTTCTGCCTAACACCTTGAGCGTCTTGAGATCGAACATGACGACCGAGCTGTCGCCGCCGGACGTGGCGAATCCGTGGCCGGTCTTGTAGTCGAACGCGATGCCGTGCGAACGATTGAACCCGGGAATCTCGCCGAGCAGACGGCCGCTGGCGGGATCCACGACCATCACGCGATTCGACCGCGAGATGAACAGCCGATGCCCAACGGAGTCGTACGCGAGATAGTCCCAGCCTCCGTCGCCGCCTAACGTAAAGCTCTTGACGACGTGGTAGCCGGGCCCGTGTGCCGGGACCGCGGCCAACGTCGCGATCGCCGCCGCGGCCAGCGCGAGTCGGTGCAGTGTCATGTGATCGAAGCCCTCGAACGTGGCGTGAGTGGTCGATACCCGGCCGCGCGTCCAACGGGACCGCGGTCGCGCAGAGAATACTAGGGCCTCGACCTGTCAGCGCGATTACATGCGACGCCCGAGGGCGCCGGGCTCAGCGCGGCGCCGCGGCGTCTGCCGTCGTCGCGCTGGCGGTGGTGCCGCGCATCACCTCGCGCAACACCACACCGTCCACGGGTTCCGAAGGACGAAGTCCGAGATACGCCGCGAGCGTGGGTCCGATGTCAACCGTGCGCACGGCGCGCGCGACGCGGCCGGGTGCGATCCCGGGCCCCATGAAGACGATGGGCACGTTCAGATCTTCGGCGTTCATCTGGCCGTGATCGGCGCCCAGCGATTTCCCGTTAGACCAGACCCATTCCGGCGTGACCGCCGCGCAGGCGAGCCATGGAAAGTCGGATGGAAGCGTGCGCCGCCAGCGCACCGCGGCGGCGCCGGATGCCGTGCGCAGCGAGCGCGGCGTGTACGCGTGCGCGATCCCGCGTCGCCGGCGGATGGCGGCGGCGATCGCGTCCGACACGCTGTCCACGTTCACGCCGCGCGCGCGCAGCGCCGGCACGTCGCCTAACACGAGGCCGCCCGACACCCGGACGCCGAAGTCGACCTGGTATCGCGCCGTGAGGGCGTCGTTCACGCGGCGAGCGATCTCGTCGAGCGACACGCGGCCGGCCGGTCGGTGGCGAACGGCCACGTTGTACTCGGGGATCGACGTCACACCGTGATCGCCGGTCAGCGCGACGACCATGCGATCGCGCGGGACGCGCGTGGCGAGCGAGTCGAAGAACCAGCCTAACCAATGGTCCACGCGGAGCAGCTGGTCGTGGATCTCGCGCGAATCGGGACCGAAGGCGTGGCCGATGGCATCGGTGGTCGAGAGCGAGATGACGAGCAGGTCGGGATGTCCGCGTTCGCCTAACTGTAGCTGCCGCCCGCCCTCGAGCGCGAAGTCGAGCGTGAGCGAATCCATCCACGGATAGCCCGCGATGCGCGACGCAATCGAATCGGCGGTGGATGGCAGGCGGTGCGGGAACGCGATGTCGGATCCGTCGTGCTCCCACGGCTCGCTGTCGGGCTCGGCGTAGTCCGACGCGGGACGGAGTAGCGTCCAGGTGGTACCGGCCAGGGCGCCAACGCCGGGACGGGCATCGTACGCGCGCACCCACGACGGCAGCGTGTCCGCATAGTACGTGCTCGTGGTGAATTTCCCGCCGACGAACCAATACACGTTGCCGCGCGCGCGCCCAACCGGGAGAATGGCGCCGCGATCTTTGCGCGACACCGCGAGAATGCGCGTGTCCGGATCGCGTGCGATGAGCCAGTCCGCGAGCGTCGTTCCACGAAAGCGCGCCGGCGATGCGCCGGCCGCGCGCGGTGCACCAAGAATGGACGTGGACGGATCGGGGACGCCGAGGTCGTTGAGCACGATGCCGGTGTGCGCCGGCTCGCGCCCGGACAGCATGGTGGAATGGCCGGGTGCGGTTTCGGTGGTCGCGTGATCTTGAAGGCCGCCCATGTACACCATGCCGTCGCGTCGCAATCGCGCCAGGCCGCCGGTGAATTGTGCACCAAAGCGGTCCAGATAGTCGGCGCGCATCTGATCGATCGCGATGAGCACCACGAGCGACGGTTCACGGTGTGTGACCGCGGTGGTTTGCGCGGCGACGCGCGATGCGGAGAGCGCGATCGCGAGCGTGATGAAGGAGCGGCGACACATGACGGCGAGCTCGGCGTGATTGGTGAGAAGTCGATGCAATCTGCCGCGTCCAAGCGCCGGCGGGCACCGCTCGCCGCTCGTCGTGACCAGTTCGTTGCGCCGGACGGCCCGGCACGCTGTGAGACGGCCGTGACACGCCGAAGGAAAACGGTGACGCATCGAGACAGGTTCGAGACCCTCCGCGACATCCTAACGCCCTAAGGTACACCGTCCACGAAGGAAGGTGTTCACGACTGGTGGGAGGGCGTATGAGTTCGTTCGTTCGCGCGGTGGTTTTGTTGGCAGCGAGTACCGCGCTCGCCGCCGCGGGCGCGGCCGCGCAGGCCGGTGCAGCGGCGTCGCCTAACGGAACGGGACGGGTGGTGGGCTATGTCACCGACTCCGCGGGCACGCCGCTCGCCGGCGCCACGGTGCAGGTGGCCGGCGCACGGTTAGGCGCGCGGACCGGCGGCGACGGACGGTACCACCTGGAGGCCGTGCCGGCGGGCCGCGCGCGGGTGATCGTGACGTACGTCGGCTTCGCGCCCGATTCGACCGGCGTCGACGTGGTCGCCGACCGCACCGCGACCCACGACGTCCGCATGAGGAGCCTCGGCGCTTACGCGCTCCAGCAGGTGCTGGTCATCGCGTCGCCGCGCCTGAGCGAAACCAAAGCCGCCGCGCTCGCCCGGCAGCGCGATGCCGACAACGTCTTGTCGGTGCTCTCGGGCGACGAGATACGGTCGCTGCCTAACTTTAACGCCGCCGAGGCCGCGGGGCGCATCCCCGGCGTGTCCCTCGAGCGCGATGAAGGCGAAGGCAAGTTCGTGCAGGTGCGCGGGACCGAGCCGCGATTGTCCAACGTCACCATCGATGGCTCGCACGTGCCCGGCACCGAATCCGATCGCATCCCCAAGCTGGACGACGTGCCGTCCGATCTGCTCGGCGCCATCGAGGTGAGCAAGACGCTCACCGCCGACATGGATGCGGACGCGATCGGCGGCTCCGTGAACCTCGTCACCAAAACACCGGAAGGCGCGCCGCGCGGATACGTGGCCGGACAGTACGGGCAGATCGACGTCGCAAGCCGCAACACCTATCAGGGCGGTCTCACGTATGGCGGCCGCTTCGGGACCGACGGAAAACTCGGCTTCCTCTTGGGCGGGTCGGCGGACAAGAACAATCGCGCGATCGAAGACGTGGAGCCGAGTTGGGGCGTGTACAACGACGCCACGTCCGCGCCTAACGATTGGAGCCAGCGCGACTACCGCTACGACCGGTCGCGCTATGGCATCGGCGGCGATCTCGACTATCGCTTCGACAGCCAGAACCAGGTGTACCTGAAGGGCCTGTGGAGCCTCTTCCGCAATTTCGGCACCCGATACGTGTTCGACGTCTCCGGCGACAGCGCGGCCCCCAGCAGCAACACCGCCGGCGCGCTCGTGAATCCGGCGCTGCAACGCCAATCGGAATTCCGCACGCCGACGGAGCAGATGTGGGGCCTCACCGCGGGCGGCAAACACGACGTGGGTCGCTGGACGATCGACTACACCGTCAATTGGGCGGGCACGCGCCAACAGGACCAGAACTACCGCTCGAACACCTTCGACTACGCCGGGCCAGCGTTAGGCGATCTGGCCTATAGCACCGCCAATCCGACGTACCCGGTATACCACTATCAGAGCACGGGCGACTCGTCGGCGGCGATGAACCCGAACAACTACGTGCTTTCGAAGTACAGCACGAGCGACCATCTGACCACCGGACGAGACTTGGGTGGCGGCCTCAACGTGCTGCTGCACTGGATGCTCGGCGACGATCCGGGCCAACTGAAGTTCGGCTTCCACTATCGCAACGAACGGAAAGTGTTCACCGATCAGGAGCAGTCGTTCAAGTTCGACGGCGCCACGCCGCTCATGTTGTCGCAGGTCCAGAGCGGTTTCAGCGATCCCGGATTCTACAACTCGCTCCAGCCGGGCTATTCGATCGGACCGGTCGACAACAATTCGGCGGTCAACGCCTACGAGAACGACCACGGCGCATCGTTCGTCAACACCACCGATCCGTTAGCCGACGACTCGTTGGGCAGCTTCAGCGGATCGGAGAAGATCTACGCGGCGTACATGATGAACACGACCGACTTCGGTCCGCTGCGCCTCAACCTGGGGCTGCGCGTCGAGCGGACGCACGCCACGTACCTGGGGCATGCGGTGTCGCAGGCCGTCGACTCGAGCGGCGATGCGACCGGCCCGGAAGAACTACAGCTCATTACCGGAGCCAAAGACTACACGGATCTCTTCCCGAGCGTGCAGCTGCGCTACGCGTTGGACACGGCCACGAACATCCGGCTCGCATTCACGCGCGGCATCGCCCGGCCCAACTACACCGATCTCGCGCCTAACTTGTCGGGCACGATCAATCCGTTGTACGAGCACGATCCGGCGCTCAGCGGCTTCACCGCCGGCAATCCGAATCTGCGCGCGCAGCACGCATGGAACTACGACCTGCTCTTCGAGCACTATCTCTCCGCCGCCGGCATCATCTCCGCCGGCATGTTCTACAAGAATCTGAGCGACGTCATCCTGACGCGTACGTTCACGTACACCGGACCGGGTCCGTTCAACGGCTATGTCGGTCTGCAGCCGCAGAACGGCGGCAATGGCTGGCTCTTCGGGCAGGAGCTCGAATGGGCGCAGCGGCTCTCGTTCCTGCCGGCATGGTTGTCGGGCATGGGCTTCGACGCGAACTACACACACATCGATTCACGCGTGCTCGTCGATCCGGTGAGCGGGCGGCACGCACCGCTGCTCCGCCAGTCGCCTAACATTGCCAACGTGTACGTCACGTACGACAAATCGCCGGTCTCGGCCCGCATCGGGTGGACCTACAACGGCGCGATGATCGACTCGTACGGCGATGGAAGCGCCACCGCAAACGGCGACAACTACTTCTACGCGCACGCGCAGATCGATGGCTCGATCATGTACAACGTCAGTCAACAGGTCCAACTGCAGTTCCAAGTCCTGAACGTCAACAACGCGGTGTTCGGATTCTTCCAGGGTACGCCGAGTCACGCGTTCAACTTCCAGCGCGAATACTACGGTCAGACGTTCTTCCTGGGGACCAAGCTGGCGTTCTGACGCGGCTCGAGCTCAGTCATGAGGCGCGCCGTCCTGAATGGGGCGGCGCGTTTTTTTGTGTCCCTCGGTTGCATTTTTGGATAGACTAAATTATTGGTTAGCCATGCGAGAAATATGGCTGGCCCGCGCGCGACTGCTCATCGGGGCATGGCGACGCGCCTGACCGAGCGCGAGCCCGACACGCCGCCGCCGGGCGCTCCGGCTCCAACGGGATGGCGCCGCGCGCGCGTCACACCGAGTTTGGCCGAGGCATATCGGAGCATCGCGATTCCGGGCGTCAGTCGCTGGCGCAAAGCGCTCGCGTTCGCCGGACCGGGATTTCTCGTCGCGGTCGGATACATGGACCCCGGGAACTGGGCGACCAGCCTGGCCGGCGGATCGGCGTTCGGCTATCAGCTGCTCAGCGTCGTCGTCATCTCCAACCTGCTCGCGATCCTGCTGCAGGCGCTGGCGGCCAAGTTAGGCATCGCCACCGGGCGCGATCTGGCCCAGGCCGTGCGCGACAGCTATTCGCGTCCCGCGGTCATCGCGCATTGGCTGCTGTGCGAGCTGGCCATTGCCGCCTGCGACCTCGCCGAAGTAATCGGCTCGGCCATCGCGCTCAACCTGCTGTTCCACATCCCGATCGTCATCGGCGTGCTGCTCACGGGGCTCGATGTGCTCATCATCCTCGTGCTTCAGCATCGCGGATACCGCACGCTCGAGGCGCTCGTCATCGCGCTCATCGGTACGATCGGCGTGTGCTTCATCTTCGAGATCGTGATCTCGCGTCCCGATCTCGCGGCCGCGGCGCGCGGCGTGCTGCCGTCGGTCGAGATCGTGCGCAACCCAGCCATGCTCTACCTGGCAATCGGCATCCTGGGCGCCACGGTGATGCCGCACAACCTGTATCTGCACTCGTCTATCGTGCAGACGCGCAAGTACGACGAAAGTCCGCGGGGCAAACGCGAGGCGATTCGCTATGCGATCCTCGATTCGACGGCCGCGCTCATGGGCGCGCTGTTCATCAATGCCGCGATCCTCGTCGTGGCGGCGGCGACGTTTCACAGCACCGGACACACCGGAGTGGCCGAGATCCAGGATGCGTACAAGCTGTTGACGCCATTGTTAGGCGTCGGCGGCGCGAGCACGGTGTTCGCACTCGCCCTGCTTGCGTCGGGGCAGAACTCGACGCTCACGGGAACGCTGGCCGGCCAGATCACGATGGAAGGCTTTCTCGACATCCGCATGCGGCCGTGGCTCAGACGACTGCTCACCCGCGGGATCGCGATCCTTCCCGCCGTGATCGCCGCATACTATTTCGGCGAAAGCGGGACGGCCAAACTGCTCATCTTGAGCCAGGTGGTGTTGAGCATGCAGTTGTCGTTCGCGGTGTTTCCCCTCGTCATCTTCACATCGAACAAGGCGAAGATGGGAGACTACGTGAATCCGCCGTGGCTCAAGCGCCTCGCGTACGCCGTGGCATTCGTGATCGCGGGACTCAACGTGTGGCTGCTCGCACAGGTGGTGCGGCACTGATGGGCGCGCGCGAACGAGGCCGAAAGGGCGGGGCTGGTTCGGCGTCCGGCGAGACGGCGCCGCTTCCCGATCTCACGGCGTCCGTCGAGGACTACCTCAAGGCGATCTACGAGCTCGAGCGCGCGGGCGAGCCGGCGGCGACCACCGACCTCGCGGCGCAGCTCGGCCTAACGCCGGCGTCGGTGACCGGCATGGTCCGCCGACTCGCCGAGCAGGGCCTGCTGACGCACGAGCGCTACAAGGGCGTACGCCTAACGCAAAAGGGACGCCGGGGCGCGCTGCGCACGCTCCGCCGCCACCGCGTCATCGAAGCCTACCTCGTGCACGCCCTCGGCTATGGATGGGACGAAGTCCACGTCGAAGCCGAGCGCCTCGAGCACGCGGCCACCGATGCGCTCATCGACCGCATGGCGCTGGCCATCGGCGAGCCGACCGTCGATCCGCACGGAGCGCCCATTCCGAGCCGCGAAGGCGCCGTGGAAGAAGCGCGCTATCGTGCGCTCGCCGACCTCAACGCCGGCACCGCCGCCACGGTGATGCGCGTTGCCGACGAAGACCCGATGCTGCTGCGATATCTCGCCGGCCTCGCCCTCACGCCGGGCTGTACCGTGCGCGTCGTAGACCGCGCGCCTTACGGAGGTCCGATCACCATCGAGGTGAACCGCCGCCGCAAGCTCATCGGTCCCGAGCTCGCCGAGCGCGTGCTCGTTCGCGCCAACCGCGTCTGACGCGGCAGGGTCCGCCGCGCGGCGTTGCGGCGCGCGAGGAGCACGCGCTATGCTTGCGATGTCGACTGCCGCCTCACGCGGCACCGCTTCGGAGAGACACATGCGCATCGAGATCCAGGTCAACGGCCACCGGCGCTCGGTGGACGTCGACCCCTCGCAGACACTGCTCGAAGTGCTTCGCGACGAGCTCGGCCTTACGGGCACGAAATACGGATGCGGCGAAGGACGCTGCGGCGCGTGCACCGTCCTCATGGGATCGCACGCCGTCGCGTCGTGCACGATTCCCGCGCAGTCCGCGGTGGGCGCGCCGATTACGACCGTCGAAGGTCTGGAGCACGATGGCCATCTGCACCCGGTGCAGGAGGCGTTCATCGCCGAAGAGGCGTTCCAGTGTGCGTATTGCACATCGGGAATGATCATGGCCAGCGTCGCGCTGCTCCGCGCCACGCCGCAACCGACGTCGGACGACATCGCGCGCGCGCTCGAGACCAACGTGTGCCGATGCGGCACGTATCCACGGATCGTGGCGGCGGTGCGGCGCGCCGCCGCGTCGGTGAGCGCGGACGACCGGCCATGATCACACGCGGCCGGTCCGGAGGCGCATCGCGCCGGGAGTTTCTGAAGATGGTGGGAGGCGGACTGTTGGTGGTGCTCGTTTCGCGCGACGCGCTCGCGGCGCCGGTGATCGGCCGCCTAACGGAAGGGAAGGCGCCGGGGGATCCGCAAATCCCGGAAGCGGTGAGTGCGTGGCTGCACATCGACGAGCACGGCGCGGTGACCGTGTTCACCGGCAAGGTCGAATTCGGACAGGGCATCCGCACATCGCTGGCGCAGGAAGTCGCGGAAGAGCTGCGGGTGCCGATGTCGTCCATCTCGCTCGTCATGGGCGACACAATGCTCACGCCGTTCGACATGGGTACGTTCGGCAGCCGGTCGACGCCGCAGATGGGCACGCAGCTGCGCAAAGTGGCGGCCACGGCGCGCGAGCGGCTCATCGCGCTGGCCGCCGAGCACTGGCACGGCGATGCCTCAGGCCTAACGGCAGCCAACGGACGCGTCACGGATCCGCGCCGGCATCGGTCGATCGGGTACGGCGAGCTCACGGCGGGGCGCACGATCACGGAGAACGTCCGTGACGATGTCGCGCTCACGCCGGCATCGCACTGGAGCGTCGCGGGCACGTCGGTACCGCGCGTCGGCGCGCGCGACCTCGTCACGGGGCGCCACCAGTACACATCGGACATGCGCGTGCCGGACGTGCGCTACGCCAAAGTGCTGCGCGCGCCGTCGATCGGCGCCACGCTGGCCTCGCTCGACGCGAGCGGCGCCGAGTCGATGCCGGGCGTCACGGTCACGCACGACGGCGACTTCGTGGGCGTCACCGCACCGTCCGCACCGGCGGCCGCCCAAGCGTTAGGCGCGCTGCGCGCGACCTGGACGCCCGTGCCCGGCGCGGCGCCGTCGTCCCGCGACATCTACGAGTACCTGCGTCGCACGCCGGCGCCGGCGCGCGGCGCCGGCAACGAGGGCGGCCCGAGCGAACCGTTCGAGCGCGGCGACCCCACGGGCGCCCTCGCGTCGGCGCCGCACCGCCTCACGCAGTCGTATACCGTCGCGTACATCGCGCATGTACCGCTCGAACCGCGAGCGGCGCTCGCCCAGTACACGCGCGATGCCGGCGGCGACCGGCTCACCGTGTGGACCGGCACGCAACGGCCGTTCGCCGTCCGCGACCAGGTGGCCGAGGCGGTGGGGATGCCTAACGATAGAGTGCGCGTCATCGTGCCGGATACGGGATCCGGGTACGGCGGCAAGCACACCGGTGAAGTGGCCGTCGAAGCGGCACGCCTCGCCAAGCAGACCGGACACCCGGTCAAGCTGGTGTGGACGCGCGAAGAAGAATTCCGTTGGGCGTACTTCCGCCCCGCCGGCGTGATCGATGTCGATGCGGCCGTCGATGCCGATGGTCTCATCGCGGCGTGGATCTTCGACAACTACAACTCCGGTCCGGCGGCGATCCGGCCGCCCTATCCGATCGCCAACCAGCGCGTCACGTTCCATCCGTCGGTGTCGCCGCTGCGCCAGGGGTCGTATCGCGCGCTCGCGGCCACCGCGAATCACTTCGCGCGCGAGTCGCACGTCAGCGAGCTGGCGCACATGGTGCAGATCGACCCCGTCGCGTTCCGTCTCAAGAACCTCGATGATCCGCGACTGCGCGATGTCGTGCAGAAAGCCGCCGACCGATTCGGTTGGCCAGGCCTAACGCACGGAGACGGCCGCGGCGTCGGCATCGCCTGCGGGTTCGAAAAGGGCGGCTACGTCGCGACGTGCGCCGAGGTGTCGGTGGACAAGAACTCCGGCGACGTGCGCATCGTGCGCGCCGTGACCGCGTTCGACTGCGGTGCGATCGTGAACCCGGATGGGCTGCGCAATCAGATTGCCGGTGCGCTGGTGCAAGGGGTGGGCGGCGCGCTGTTCGAGGCGATCGAGTTCGATCACGGTGTCATCCGCAACGCGCACCTGGCCGACTATCGGGTGCCGCGGTTCAGCGATGTGCCGTCGATCGATGTGGTGTTGGTCAACCGGCCGGACGAGCCGTCGATGGGAGCCGGCGAAGCGCCGATCATGGCACTGGCGCCGGCGGTCGCTGCCGCGATTTTCGACGCCACCGGCCTGCGGCTGCGCGCGCTGCCGATGGCCCCCGGCGGCCTCAAGATGGCGGCCGCCTCGAGCACCGGCGCGCGTTAGGCGGGCCGTTAGGCGCCGGTCAGGGCCCGCGCCCGCCGCTGTCGGCCCCGAAGCGGCGCGAATGCCGGTGTTGCAGCGAGCGGAACCGATCGCGCTGCTCCGGCGTGAGCACGCTGTCGATCTGGGACCGCGTGGCGCCGATGAGCGCGCGAATCCGCGGGCCCGTCTCCTTCCGGATCGAATCGAGAGCCGCCGTGCGCCGCAGCATGATGGTGTCGATGCGCGCCGCCTGATCGGGCGTCAGATGCAATTGCTGCGCGAACTTGGCGCGCATCGCTTGCCGCGCGCTGTCCGCGCTCGCCCCGCCGCGCCGGACGCCTGCCGCGAACCGCGGACCGAACGGCGATCGCGGCGGGCGGAACAACGCGCGGTCGAGTCCGATGCCCACGAGAATCCCGGCCAGCAGCGTCACGCCAACGACGACCGCGGCCATGGTCCGTGGCGAGAACGTGTTGTCGCGCCGCGCCAATGCCGGCATGCCTGCTCGAGCGTCCGTCATTGCGCCAACACCTCGGCTGCGAACGAGTCGATCGTGGGTTGGCCGGCCATCGATACCGCAACGTCCTGATCGGTCGCCGCGCCCGTGACTGCTTCGATGAGTGTGGGCGTTTCGGGCGTCCGCGCCGACGCGCGGCTGTTCGCGATGAGCGCGAACGCCCCCAAGGCCGCGGCCACCGCCAGCGGAATGGCTACGCGCGTCCAGGCCGCGGCGTGCTCCCACCAGCGGCGCGACGCCGTCACGACCCTGTTGCCTAACGCAGCCGTCTGGATGCGCCGGGCCAGGCCGTCCCAGTTCACCTCATCGTACGGCGGCTCGCCCACTGCGCGCCGCAGCGCCGCCGCCAGCTCGGCATCGAGCCCGTCGTGCAACTCATCAGTCATGGGTCCCTTCTCCGCGCAAAGGCGCGAGCGATTTCCGCAACGCGTGACGCGCCATGTGGAGGTGCCACCGCACCGTCCCTTGTGATACGCCTAACATCGCGGCGATCTCGACGCCCGACAGTCCGTCGATATCGGCGAGCTCGATGATCATGCGCTGCCGATGCGACAACCCCGCGAGCGCCGCCAGAAATCGTTCGCGAATCTCCGTCCGGTCGTACAGGCCTGCCGGCGACGGCTCGGTCGCTTCGAGCGTATCGGTAGGCATCGCTTCCGTGCGGCGAATGAACCGGGCTTTCCGCGCGTTGAGCCCGCGATTCACCACGATGCGGAAGAACCATGGTCCGAACGGCCGCGTGACATCGAAGGACGCGATGCGCTCGAGCGCCGTCAGGAATGCGTCCTGCACCAGGTCTTCGGCGTCCTCGCGGTGGCCTA
>DATNAM010000296.1:0-7716 GCA_035572595.1 Gemmatimonadaceae bacterium | reverse complement strand
GAGCCGCGGATCCTGGGCTCGAATGAGATAGTCCAGATCGGTGCCGAACTGCGCGATCTCGGCGCCCTTGATCCCGGCCTTGTCGAGCGTCGAGCGCACATCGGCCACGTTCGGCGCCTTGGCGAAGTGCACCTGCATGAGCGTGCCGCCCGTGAACTCGACGCTGTACTGGTAGCCGGTAATCGCGATGGCGATGAGACCGGGCACGGTGAACAGCAGCGTCACGACTGTGGTGATCTTCCACAGCCGGATGAAGTCGATTTTGGTGTCGTGCAGAATACGCAGCATTCAAATACTCAGCGTGCGGGCGCCGCGGGTGCGGTTGAGCCACAAGAGGTAGAACGTCCGAACCACGAAGATCGCGCTCACCATGGAGGCCGCGATACCCGCGATGAGCGTCACGGCGAAGCCCTTCACGGGGCCGGTGCCGATCTCGAACAGCACGAGCGCCGTTAGGACAGTGGACACGTTGGAGTCGATGATCGCCGACATGGCATGGCGGAAACCCTCATCGATGGACGCGCGCACGGTTTTCCCTCGCGCCATCTCCTCGCGTATTCGCTCGAAGATCAGCACGTTGGCATCCACGGCGATGCCGACCGACAGCACCATACCCGCAATGCCCGGCAGCGTGAGCGTCGCGTCGAAGCCGGCGAGCAAGGCCAGCGTGAACAACACGTACAGGCCTAACGCAACCACGGCCAGCACGCCGGAGAAGCGGTAGTAGCCGATCATGATCAACACGACCAACACCAGGCCTAACACACCGGACACGATGCCGTCGTGGATCGAGTCCTTGCCGAGTGTCGCGCCGATCTGGCGCGAATCGACCACCTTGAGCGGAACCGGAAGCGCGCCGGCGCGCAGCACGAGCGCGAGATCTTGCACCTGTTGCAGCGGCTGACCGCGCATCGTGATCTGACCGCGCGTGCCGATGGCGCTTTCGATGATCGGTGGACGGCCCATGACCTTTCCGTCGAGGACGATGGCCATGTAGTCGTTCACGTGCTTGCCCGTCTCCTGACGGAAGCGGCGGCCGCCTTCACTGTTCAGCGTGAACTGAACGATGTTCCCTTCGATTGGATCCGTCGCCGGCTTGGCATCGGTGAGGTATTCACCGGTGATGATCGGTTTCGTGTCGACCACGTAGAGCGGCGTCGCATTCACGCCCTGGCCTAAATCCGCCGTGGTTCCCCAGAGCAACGACTTGCCGGGCGGCAGCGCCGCGGCAATGTCCGGATACGAGAGATACTTGCTCACCGCGGGAACATCGCTGTTGCCGACGTAATATTCGCCGGGCAACTGCCCCGGTTGGATGAGCCGGCTGAACGGTCCGTTAGACGCGCCGTTGAACACGCCGGTGTCGGACGTGTCCGATTTGGCCGCGCTCGTGTCCTTCTTGGCGGCGGCCGCACCTTTCGCCTTACCGGTATCGCCCGGTGTGAACAGCGACGAGATCGCGCTCTTGGCGGTGTCCGCACTCGGCGCCGCGGCGCCTGGTGCCGCAGCACCGGCTGACTTGTCGTACCCCTTGGCGCGGATGATCTGATCGATGCGCGGCATCACTTTGTCCAGCGCGCCCGTCTTGTCCGTGATCTGGAACTCGAGGAAGGCCGACTTCTCGACCAACTGTTCGGCGCGTTCCTGATCCTTGACGCCGGGGAGCTCGACCGTGATGCGATCGTTGCCCACCTTTCGGACATCGGGCTCGGTGACGCCGAATTCGTCGATTCGATTGCGCACCACCTTGAGCGCGCGGTCGATGGCTTCGGCCTTGTTGGCGACGGCGCCCTTGGACTCATCGACTTCGAGCGCCAGGTACATGCCGCCTTGCAGGTCGAGTCCCTTCTTGAGCGGCACGTGCGTCTGCGTGGTATCGAACCAGACGCCATCCTTATTGAGTTGGCGGACCGAGACCGTACGCGGAAACAGCGCCCAGACGGACGCCGCGATGAGAACGAGAATGAGGATGAGACGATTGCGGATATTCATGCGACGGCGGGCGAGGATGGGCCGCGGACGTTTCCGGTATAGTCCGGTAAAGTATTGAAGGTTACCGGAATAGCGCGCGTCAGTCAACGCGCCGGGCGAGGATGGCTCGGGCGCGCGCGGCATCGCGATGAAGTTGCGCCTTGAGATCGTCGGGGCCGGCAAACGCCCGGGTCTCCCGCAGGCGCTCCACGAAATCGACGCGGACGGTGGCTCCGTAGAGGTCGACCTCGGTATCGAACAGGTGGACCTCGAGGGTCCGCTCGTGATCCCCGAACGTCGGACGCGGGCCCAGGTTCATCATGCCGCCGAACGCGCCGGCCGGCGTCTGGGCGCGCACCGCGTAGACGCCATCGGGTGGCAGCAGCTTCCTTGGCGACGGGGAGCCGAGATTGACCGTCGGAAAGCCTAACGCCCTACCCCGCTGGTCCCCGCGGCGGACGCGCGACTGAACCGAATACGGGCGGCCTAACGCCTGGGCGGCATGGTTGAGGTCGCCGCCCGCCACCGCGCGGCGAATCCGCGTGGACGACACCACGCGTCCGTCGCCGGTGGCCACGGCATCCACCACCTCGACGCCGAAGCCGCGCTCGCTGCCGAGTGCGCGCATCACTTCGACATCGCCTTCGCGGCCGCGGCCAAAGCCGTGATCGTGTCCGATGACGAGATGTTTGACGTGGAAGCGCCGTCTCAGCACTTCGTCGACGAACTGCGCGGCGGTATAGCGCTGCAGGGCCGGCGTGAACGGGACGATCGCCATGTACCGTACGCTGCTTTCGGCGACGACTTCGATCTTTTCCTGTTCGGTGGTGAGGAGGAGCGGCGCGGCAGACGGGTTGACGACTTCGAGCGGGTGCGGATTGAACGTGACGAGCACGCTGTCGAGCGACATCTGGCGCGCGCGCTCGGCGATGCGCGTGAGCACATCGCGATGGCCCAGGTGGACGCCATCGAACGTGCCGACGGTGACCACGGTGCCCGGCGAGTCGGGCGGGAGGCCCGAGTCGGCCCACCCGCGGAAGCGATCAGTCATCGCCGAGCACCGTGCGCGGATGCCACCAGCTGCCGTCGCGCTGCGCGATGCCGACGAGCGTGCCTGCCGCATCCACGAGCGCGGCGCGCGGGGCGGTCGCGGCGCCGGCGGCGAGGTCGCGTCCCTGGCGCGCCTGCCTAACGGAATCGTCATCGAGGTGCACCAGCGGCAGCGACGGCACCGCCGCCACGGCCGGAAGCAGCACTGCGGTCCCGGCGCGCAAGTCATTGGCCGTGTACGCGGCGGCAACGTCGAACGGTCCGCTGCGCGTGCGACGGAGCGCCGAGAGGTGCGCCGCGCTGCCGGACGAGCGGCCCAGATCGCGCGCCAGGGCGCGGATGTAGGTGCCGCCGCTGCAGCAGATGGTGACGTCGAGCTCGTGCTCGCGCCAGGCCTGCACGGTCCACGCGTACACCGTGACGTTCACGGGCTGGAGCGCGAGCGGTGTGCCGCGGCGCGCCGCGGCGTGCGCGCGCCGGCCTTCCACCTGCTTGGCCGAAAACGCGGGCGGCACCTGCGCCATCTCTCCCGTTAGGCCGAGCATCGCGCGCTCGACGGCGGCGCGTTCGGGCGCCGGCGCGGTGCGCACCACGACGCCCGTGCGATCGTCGGTATCGGTCTCGGCGCCCAGCGCGACGGTCGCGTCGTACACCTTGGGCTCGCCCTCGAGATACGGCAGGAGCCGCGTGGCGCGTCCGACGAGCAGCACGAGGAGTCCGGTCGCGAACGGGTCGAGCGTGCCGCCGTGCCCCACCCGCCTAACGCCAAGCGCGCGCCGCGCGATCGCGACGACGTCGTGGGATGTGACGCCGGCCGGCTTGTCGACCAGCAGCAGGCCGTCAATCGCCGGCATCCTCGTCGGGCGGGGGCGACTCGTGCGCCTCGCGTTCGTCGCGCAGCTGCGCGAGCAGCGTTTCGATGCGCGTGGCGTGCGCGGCCGTTTCGTCCCGCCGGAATTCGATTTCGGGCGCGAGCCGGAGCTGGAGCGTGCGCGCGACGAGCGGGCGCAGGTGCGCGGCGAGGCTGCCCAAGCCCTCGAGGGTCGACTTCTGCGCGGCGGCGTCGCCTAACACGGTGACGTACACGCGGGCGTGGCGCAGGTCGCGCGTCACGTCGACGCCGGTGACGGTGACGAGCCCCACCACGCGCGGATCCTTCACGCCCTCGGTGAGAAAGCGCGCCACCACTTCGCGGATGCCTTCGGCGACGCGCTCGGAACGGCGATGATCGGGACTCATGAGTGGCCTGCGGAAAGTCAGAGCGTGCGGGCGACTTCCTCCTTCCGGTAGCACTCGATCACGTCGCCGACCTTGATGTCGTTGAAGTGCTCGATGCCGATCCCGCACTCGAAGCCGTCGCGCACTTCGCGGACGTCGTCCTTGAAGCGGCGGAGCGACGCGATGGTGCCATCGTAGATCTCGACCGCATCGCGCACGACGCGCACGCGGCCCTGTCGCGAAATGAGTCCGCTGCGCACGTAGCATCCGGCGACGACGCCGATCCGCGGCACGCGGAACAACTGCCGCACTTCGGCTTCGCCTAACGTGACTTCGCGCTCTTCGGGGCGCAGCATGCCGCTCAGCGCCGCGCGGACATCGTCCACCGCTTCGTAGATGACGCGGTAGAGCTTGAGATCCACCCCTTCGCGCTCGGCTGCCGCGCGCGCGTTGTTGTCCGGCCGCACGTGGAAACCGATGATGATGGCGCCCGACGCCTTGGCGAGCAGAATGTCGCTCTCGGTGATCGCGCCCACGCCGCGGTGCACGACCTCCACCTTCACCTCGGCGTTGGACAATTGGCCTAACGCATCGGCGAGCGCCTCGGCCGGGCCGCCCTGGTCGGCCTTGATGACCAGCGGCAGCGTGCGCACCAGGCCGGCCGCCGCCTGCGTCATGAAGTCCTCGAGCGAGACCGCGACGCGCGACGTCCGCCGGCTCTTCGCTTCGCGGTCGAGCCGCTGGCGCCGCTGCGCGATGTCGCGCGCCTCGGTCGCATCCTCGACGACGAGCAGCTGGTCGCCCGCCATCGGCACGCCCTCGATGCCTAACACCTGGACCGGAATCGCCGGTCCGGCCGACGGCACCGTCTTGCCGCGCTCGTCGAACAACGCGCGCACGCGGCCCGAGTACATGCCGCAGATGAAATCGTCGCCGACGCGCAGCGTGCCTTGCTGCACGAGCAGCGTCGCCACCGGACCCTTGCCCGGATCCAACTGCGCCTCGATCACCGTGCCCACCGCCTTGCGCGACGGATTCGCCTTGAGATCGAGGATTTCCGCCTGCAGCAGCACCTGGTCCAACAACTCGTTGACGCCGGTGCCCTTCTTGGCCGAGATCGGCGTCGCGAGCGTGCTGCCGCCGAATTCCTCGAGCACCACGCCGTGCTGCAACAGGTCCTGCTTCACCTTCTGCACGTTCGCACTCGGCAAATCGATCTTGTTGATCGCCACGACTAACGGAACGCCGGCGTTCTTGGCGTGCGAGATCGCCTCGATCGTTTGCGGCATCACCTGGTCGTCGGCCGCGACTACCAGCACGACGATATCGGTGACCTGGGCGCCGCGCGCGCGCATGGCGGTGAACGCCTCGTGGCCCGGCGTATCGAGGAACGTGATGAGACGGCCGGCCGGAAGCGACACGTGGTACGCACCGATGTGCTGTGTGATACCACCCGCTTCGCCGGCCACCACGTTCGCCTTTCGGATATAGTCGAGCAACGACGTCTTCCCATGGTCGACGTGACCCATGATGGTGACCACCGGCGGACGCGACTCGAGACTCTCCGACGGCTCCTCCTCCTGTTCCTCGGCTGCCGCGTATTCGGCTTCGCGGACCGCCTGGAATCCGAATTCACCGGCGATCAACTCGATCTGGTCGAAATCGAGCCGCTGGTTGATCGTGACCATGAGGCCAAGGTTCTTGAGCGCGAACGTCACGATCTGCGTCGGCGGAATCTTGAGGATCGACGCCAGCTCGCTGACCGTAATGAACTCGTTGACGTGCACGGTGGTGCGCTCGCGCTCGGCCTCGGCCGCGCGCTGTGCTTCCATCTCCTCGCGCGACGCACCCTCATCGGCACGCCGCGGACCGCGGCGCGTCGGTGCGCCGCGAAGGGCCGTCATGGTCCGGGAGATGTTCGCCGTCACGGCTTCCTGGTCGACGACGCCGCGCTTGCCTTTCTTGCGCTTGCCGCCGCGTTTTTCTTCGCGACGCGGTGGTGCGCCCGTGGGTGCACCGGGAGACGCGGTTGCGATCGGCCGCGGCGGGAACGGCGTGGACGACGCGACCGGCTTGGGACGCGGCGGTCCAGGCACCACCGGCCGCGGGCGCTGCCAATCGGTGGACGGCTGCGAAGCCGGCCGTTGGGCGGGCGCCGACGCGGGGCCCGCGTGCGCCGGGGCCGGCTGGTGATCCGACACGGACGGCCGTCCGTGTTCGGCGCCGCCGGCGTCGGGGAACGCGCGCGGCGGCGCGTGGGCGCCGCGTTGGGCATCGGCCGGCGTTAGGCGGGCGGCGGGCGCGAGGGGCGATTGCGGCGGCTCGAACGTGCGGCGGGGCAGCTCGACGTCATCGTTGTGCGTCGGCACCTCTTCTTCGATGTCCGACGGCGCGCCGCCGTTGGACGCGACCGCGGCTTCGGCAGCCTCCGCCGCCTCAGCGGCCGCCGCTTCGGCGGCCGCGATGTCGGCGGCGCGGCGACGACGGCGCTTGGCCGGCTCCGTCGACGCTTGAGGCTCCGGCTCGGGCGCCGGTGCCGCGACCGCCGTCGCACGGCGACGGCGGCCCGGCGCCGGCGCCGGCTTCTCCTGGCGCGCGCGCTTTTCCCGCTCCCACCGCGCACGAAGTCTCGCCACCTGCTCGTCCGTCAACGGACTGAGATGACTCCGCACCGGAACATCCATCGACCGGAGCATCGTCATCAGGTCGTCCGTGGAAATTCCGAATTCGCCTGCCAGGTCGTGCACACGCAGCTTGATCAAAACGCCCCTCCTCTAGAGCCCCCGCCGGGAGCCGATCTCCCCACCGCGCGAATGCCTCGCGCCAAGTCGCGATCTACAATTCCAACCGCCACCGTCGCCTCGCGTCCCACCGCCGCGCCTAACGCTGCGGAGCTCGGACCTTCGATGATCGTCACCCGACGCGCCTTGAGCAGCGGAATCACCTTCGCCAAACTGTGATGCGACGCGTCGGGCGCCACCACCACCAGCGCCAGCCCGCCGCGACGTGCCGTCTCGCGCACCCGCTCGACGCCGACCACCGCGCTCCGCGCGCGATGACCCAAGCCGATGAGCCCAGCCAATTTGCGGTCGCGCTCGTCAGCCGTCACGCGGCGGTCTCGTCCGTGCCATCGGTGCCGCCCTCGGCACCGCCCTCCGCGTCCTCCGTGGTCAGTTCATCGATCATCGCCATGATCCGGTCGGCTTCCTCCGGCGCGATGCCCGGCAACCGCAGGAAGTCTTCGCGCTCGAGATCGATGATGTCGTTGAGGGTCTTGTAGCCAGCGTCCTCGAGCACGGCCACCGTGGCCGGTCCCAGCCCTTCGATTTCGGAGAGCTTGACGTCGGCCGCCTCCTCGCGCTCCTCCGGCAACGGCTGGAACAGCGGCGCTTCACCACCGCGTTCGAGCCATTCGCGGCTGGAGTACAGGTCGATCTTCCACCCCGTCAGCTCCGACGCGAGGCGCACGTTCTGTCC
>DATNAM010000295.1:0-35099 GCA_035572595.1 Gemmatimonadaceae bacterium | reverse complement strand
GCTCGCGCCGAGCGCCAGGCGAATGCCCATCTCGCCTCGACGCTGGCCAACCAGGTACGACACCACGCCGTACATCCCGACGACGCTCAACACCAGCGCCATCGCGGCGGCAACGCCTAACAAGAGCATCATGAACGTGGTCCGCGCCATCGAGTGGGCAACCACCTCGTCCATCGTCTCCACCTTCGCTACCGGCGCCTCCGGATCCACATCGCGTAGCACACGACGGATCTGCGGCACGAGCGCCGCCGCGGCGCCCGTCCGTGCGCGCGCGACCAGCGTGAACGACCCGCCCGGACCCCACACCCCGGTCCCCGGAATCGGGACGATCGGATAGTACACCACTTCGGTGGGCGGATGGTCGAGTCCTTCGGTACGGACCGGGCCGGCGATGCCCACCACGTGGAAGAACGGCGGGCGGTTGCCCGCGCCGAGCCCCTGGCCGATCGCCTCTTCGTTAGGCCAACGCCGCGCCGCCAGCGGGCCGCTCACCACGACGCCGGCGTCGTGCCCTTGGACCTCGTCCCATGTGGGCGCGCGGCCGCGCAGCGGGATGCGCATCGTCTCGAAGTACCCCGGCGTCACCAGCGGCCGCGCGAGGCACGGCGGATCTTCGCCGGGAGCGAGCGGATGCGCCTCGATGAAGAGCGTTGCACAGATGCCGCCTCCGCCAATGGGCAGCGAGGAAATGGCGCCCGCCGATTGGACCTCGGGAAGGGCGCGCACCCGATCGATGACCGCGTGCCAGAACGCCGCCGCCTGGTCGTAGCTCCCGGCGTGCGCCGAGGACGGTGCTGCCTCGAGCGTGATCACGCCGTGCGGATCGAATCCCGGCCTGACATCCCGGAGATGGAGCAGGCTCCGCACCATGAGACCGGATGCCGCGAGGAGCACGAGCGCGAGCGCCGTCTGGATGACCACCAGGGCGCCGCGTGCCACGCGCCGGACGGGTGACGCGGTGAGGCCGCGCGACCCGTCGCGCAGCGTGTCCACATCCACCGTCCGCCTGACGAGCGGCAGGCACCCGAACACCAGGCCAGCGGCTGCCGCGAGCGCCACCGCGCACGCCGCGCTCTGCCAGCCCAGATGCACCTCCGTTAGGCGCGGCAAGGTGGACGGCGCGAGCGCGAGCAGCGCGCGGATGGCGGCATCGGCGAGGAGCAATCCGGCGCCGCCGGCGGCAAGGCACAGAAACAGACTCTCGGTCAGATAGTGCCACGCCAGGTGCGACGTGCCGGCGCCGATGGCGACTCGAATCGTCACGTCGCGGCGGCGCGCTTCCAGCCGCACGAGAAACAGGTTGCCGACGTTCGCACACGCGATGACCAACAGGAGCAGCGCGGCCGCGAGCACGATCCAGATGCCGCGCGCGGCGTCGCCCACTACCCTGTCTCGGAGCGAAAGCACGCCGGGCGTGAAGTGATACGCCCGCATGAAGGCGGCCGAGTACGCTGCGGGCAGGTCGTCCGGGAAGCGAGCGGTGAGCGCCGCCAGCTCCCGTTGGGCGGCGGCGGCATGGACGCCCGGCGCCAGGCGTCCGATGGCACTGTAGTGGTGATCGTTGATCGGCGGATCGGCTGGATCCAGATTGAGCGTGAGCCAGAGATCGACCGATCGCATCGGCGGCTCTTCGCCCGGGCCTAACACACCGACGACCGTCCGCAGGCCATCGTTCAGGCGGATGGTTCGCCCCACGACAGTCGAATCGCCGTGAAAGGCGCGCATCCAGTACTTGTGGCTCAGCACGACGGCCGTGCCCTTCCCCGGCTGGTCGTCGGACGCCCGGAGCGGACGGCCGAGGATCGTGCGCAGGCCAAGCACATCGAACACGCTGGCCGTCGCGAACATCGCCGGCAGCGCCTGTGCGCCATCGGGCGTGATGACGGTGGCGTCGGACGAGAAAAATGCGCCTAACGCATCGAGCGTGCGGCCATGAGTTTTGTAGTAGAAATATCCCGCCTCGGACACGCCCCACGGACCCTGCGACGCGCCCGACACCTCGCTCTCGATCCACACGAGCCGGTTCTCGTTCGGATAGGGCAGCGGGCGAAGCACCACCGAGTCGAGCAGCGTGAAGATCGCCGTCGCCGCGCCGATGCCCAGCGCCAGCGTGGCCAGCACCACCAGCGAAAAGCCCGGCGACCGCCTGAGCCCGCGCACCGCGAGGCGCACCTCGCGGCCTAACGCATCGCGGACCTCGATGCGCCGCTGCTCGCGCGCCGCCAGCACGTCGATGGCTTCCGCTTCCCGCTCGTACGCGGCCGCGTCGCCCAACCGCGCCAGCGCCTCCGCCCGCGCCGCCTCGGGCGACATCCCCCGCGCCACGTTCTCCGCCGTCCGCATCGCAACGTGGTGCGCCATCTCGTCCGACACGTCGCGCTCGGGCGTGACGCCGCCCACCATCGCCCGCAGCTCGCGATACCGATCCGGGATCCAGGACATCGAGCGCCTCCTGCCGTCTCTCCGTTAGGCTGGGCGAGCCGCCAGGACCTTGGCCACCGCCGCGATGAACGCGGCCCAGGTCTCCGTCTCCTGTCGCAGCTGCCGCCGACCCGCCGGCGTGATCGTGTAGTACTTCGCCTGCCTGTTGTTCTCCGACACCCCCCACTGGCCCGTTACCCACCCGCGCGCCGCCAATCGATGCAGCGCCGGATAGAGCGACCCCTCCTCCACGCGCAGCGCGTCGTCGCTCACCCGCTCCAGCCACCGCGCCACGTCATACCCGTGCATCGGATGCCACGAGAGCGCCCGCAACACCATCATGTCCAACGTGCCGCGCAAGAGATCGAGTTGCATGGCGCCGCCTTCTCCCAAAGAATTCCTATGGGAGCGAAGGTACCACGCCATACGCTGGTTCGCAACCCGATGGTCGGGCATCCGAACCAGCCGGCCGGTGCTCACGACGTGGGCTTATCCGTTCTGCTGACGCGGATGAGACGGATAACTGCACGGATAACACGGATCGCTCGGCTGCTCGGCGCCGGCGCATCAAAAGTGGTGACGACCGATTTCTTGTTGAAAAAAACACGACACAAAACAACAAACGCGAGCACAGCGCCGCTCGCACAGCCGAGCGATCCGTCTTATCCGTGCCGTCATCCGTCCAATCCGTGTTCAACAGAGCGAACAAGCCTACCAAGTGGGCCTCGACCCACGACTACGCAACGGAACCCCTTCCCTCGCCGTCGTCATCTCGCTCATTTTCGGTCATGGCGCGCGCCGAAATCACCACGCCCGAAGTCATTCCCGAAGAGTCGGTGGTCGAGCTGTCCCTCCGCCCCCAGCGACTCGCCGAGTTCATCGGGCAGACCAAAGCGAAAGACAATCTCCGCATTGCGATCGAGGCCGCGTTGGGCCGACGCGAGCCGTTGGACCACGCCGTCTTCTACGGTCCGCCCGGACTCGGCAAGACCACGCTCGCCGAGCTCGTGGCGCGCGAGCTGAGCGTCAACATTCGCACGACGTCGGGCCCAGTGCTGGAGAAGCCAGGCGACCTCGTGGGTCACCTCACGAATTTGCGCGAGGGCGACATCCTCTTCATCGACGAGATCCACCGCCTGCGCGCCGTGATCGAGGAGTTCCTCTATCCGGCCATGGAGGACTTCCGGATCGACATCCGACTGTCGGAAGGTCCGAAATCTCAAACGATCACCATGCCGATCGAGCGGTTCACCCTCATCGGCGCCACCACTCGCTTCGGGCTCTTGACTCCGCCAATGCGGGCACGCTTTGGTATCCCGCTCAGGCTGGATTTTTATCCGGTGGAGGACTTGGAGCAGATCGTGCTCCGGTCGGCAAAGGTGATCAACGTTCCGATCGACCGCGCCGGCGCGCTCGAGCTGGCTCGACGCTCGCGTGGCACACCGCGGGTAGCGAATCGTTTGCTCCGGCGCGTGCGCGACTATGCACAGGTGAAGGCAAACGGCGCGATCACGAGCGCGGTGGCGGCGGCGGCGCTCGAGATGCTCGACGTCGACGAGTTCGGGCTGGACGACATGGACGGTCGGATTCTCAAGACGATCATTGAGAAATGGAATGGCGGGCCGGCGGGGTTGGGCGCGATCGCCGCGGCGATCGGCGAGGATGAGGTGACCATCGAGGAGGTGTATGAGCCGTTTCTGGTGCAGAACGGTTTTCTCCAGCGGACTGCGCGAGGACGCGTCGCCACGCCTCACGCCTACCGCCATCTCGGCTACGTGGTCCCGCCGCCGGGAGGCGCGCAGCCGACGCTCTTCTAACATCTCGGTTGGGCAGCGCTTGACATCGGAGCGCTGCGTCGACTATTGCTTGGCAATGCGCCGGTTTCTCGCCGTTGTCCTCTCGATCGGCGCCGCGTCCAGTTCCACCGGGGTCGCGCGCGCGCAGGTAACTGTCGCGTCGCGTCCGCGCCCGGCGCTCACGACGCGCGCGGATTCCCTCTCCGCGCTCCACGCGATGGACGCGGTGCTCCGCGGCAACCACACCGACGGCGCCGCATGGCACGAGCGCGGCGTGCTCGCGTGGCGGTTGTCCAACGCCGAAAAACGCACCGGCTACATGAAGCGCGCGGCGAACGATTCGCTGTTGACGCTCGCCGACTCGTCGCTGCGCCTGGCCACCAAGTACAACAGCGCATCGCCCGAGTATCTGGTGGACCTGGGCAAGTTCGACCTCACCTCGAACTCGTCGTCGGTGCGGTCGCACGCCACGTCGCTGTTCGAGAAAGCGCTCGATCTGGCGCGCAAGGCCGGCGATTCGTTAGGCATATCGCGCGCATCCGATCAGTTAGGCATGACGTGGTGGCGCCGGTACCTCGACCACGCCAACGGGCACATCTACAGCGTCGTGCTCAAGAACATCAAGGATCGCACGGCGCTCCGCGACCCGCGCACGATCGGCTACTTCATCAACACCGAGACCATCCGGACCGCCGCGCAGGACTGGTCGGGACAAACCGAGTACTTCAGCGCGTGGGACGGATTCTCCAAGGCGCTCCAGGCCGACCCGTCCAACGCGAGCGCCTTGCGCCACTCCTACATGGCGCTCGCCGATCGCAAGCGATGGGTCGAAATGCAGCACATCGCGCGCGTCCGCCTCAATCAGGATTCGAGCGATGCGTGGGCCTGGCTGGCCGACGGCTTGGCGACGCACCGGTTGGACGATGACGCCGCGTCGTCGATCGCATTTCACCGCGGCCTCGCCTTACTGCCCGAGAGCGAGCGCAGTCGCTACGAGCGGCTGTCGCGGATTTTCACCACGAAAGATTCGGTGGAGACCGCGGACCTGCCGCCCTCGGAGCAGGCGAATCTTCAGCGCATGTACTGGTTGATGGCCGATCCGCTGTGGACGCAGGCGGACAACGCGCACCGCCTCGAGTTCCTGAGCCGCGTGGTGTACGCCGAGTTGTGCTTCGGCGTCGAGGAGTTCGACATCCATGGCGCCGACACGGACGAGGGCGAAGTGTACGTGCGCTACGGACCGCCGCCGGCCGTGATCTCGATTCCGCCCGATCCGTTCGGATCGCACACGCACGACATCCGCGTGCTGTGGTGGTACGCGTCGGACGAAGCATTTCTGTTCGACCAGCTCCCCACGTTCGGCGTCGTGACGCTCGAGCCCTACGACAAGGGCGAAGTTAGGCATCTGCGCGATACCATTCCGGTGGTCTGGCGCAACGCGGGCGACACGCACCTGGTCGACTCGATCAACGTCAATGCGGTCCGCTTCCGCGCGCCCGGCGATTCGGGCGACGTGTTCGTGGAAGCACAGGTGCCGGTGACGCGCATGTTGAGCGGCATCGATCTGATCCGCGGCATGCTCGAGGTGGTCTTCGAGGGTTTCACCTGGCGTGCCGATTCGGTGTTCCGCCGCACCGACGAGCGCGTGGTGAATTTCGCACGCGCCGACTCGAACCAGATTCGCACCTGGAGCGAGCGCATCGGGCCGGGCACGTTCCTCTATCGCGTCGAAGCGCTGCAGCCGGATGCGATGCGCGGCGCGCGCGGCGCGAGCCGGATCGAGCTGACGAACGAACACGGATTCGGATTGAGCGACCTGCTCGTGGCCGCGAGCGTCACGCCCAAACCCGGCGTGGCGCCCGAGCGGTGGAGCGACTTCGACATCACGCCGAACTTTGGCCACGTGCGGCGCGGGCATTCGTTCTCCCTTCTCTGGGAGACCTACGGCCTAACGCCGGACAGCGGGTCGGACGCGTACAACGTGTCCATCACCGTGTCGCGCGCGAAAAGCACCGGGATCGGTGCGTTCGTCGCCAAGATCGTGGGCGGCGTCGCCGGCGCGGTGGGCCTGTCGCGGAGCGGCGCCGACTCGGTGGCGCTCTCGTTCCCGCGAAAGGTGCCGGCGCACGACGCGTCGGTCGACTACGTGACGCTCGACATGGCCGACGCACCGGCCGGCGTGTACCACCTCGATGTGACCGTCGCCGACGAGCACAGCGGACGTAGGGTCTCGGGCCGGAGCACGATCACGGTCGCGGAGTGACACACGGCACCCGCACGTCGGACTACGACTTCGAGCTGCCCTTAGACCGCATCGCCCAGGAACCCGTCGAGCCCCGCGACGCGTGCCGGCTCATGGTGGTCGATCGCGCCGCGCAACGCATCACGCACCACGTCTTTCGCGACCTGCCGGCGCTGATGCGCGCCGGCGACGCGCTGGTGCTCAACACCACGCGCGTGTTCCGGGCTCGTCTGTTAGGCACGCGGGCGTCGGGCGCGCCGGGCGAGGTGCTGCTCCTCCGCCAGCTGGACGACGATCGCTGGGAAGCGATGGTGAGCCCCGGTGGGAAACTGCGCCCCGGCCGCAGCATCACGATTGCCCCGGGATTCGACGTCGAAGTGCTCGAGCTAACGGATCGGCGCACGCGCATCGTGCGGCTGCACGTCGCCCAAGGCGACGCCGCCGCCGCGATCGAGCGCCACGGACACGTTCCCCTGCCGCCCTACATCGCGCGTCCCGATACGGCGCTCGATGCCGACCGCTATCAAACCGTCTATGCGGCCGAGCGCGGGTCGGTGGCCGCGCCCACGGCGGGGCTCCACTTCACGCCGTCGCTGTTGGACCACGTCGCGCAGCGCGGCGTGGAGCGCATCGACGTGCTGTTGCACGTCGGCGCCGGCACGTTCAAACCGGTGGAGGTCGACGACCCCGAACAACACGTGATGCACGAAGAGTGGTTCGACCTGAGCGATCGCGCGGCGCAGGCCCTCACCGCGACGCGAGCCCGCGGCGGATCGATCTGGGCCGTTGGCACGACGGCGGCGCGAACGCTCGAGAGCACCACGCGCATCGGCGACGCGTTCGCGGCCACCCGCGGCGACACGCGTCTCTTCATTCGGCCGCCCTATGCCTTCCGCGGCGTGGACAAACTCATCACCAATTTTCATCTTCCCCGGTCGACACTTTTGATGCTCGTCGCTTCGCTCGCGGGATACGATCTCACCATGCGGGCGTATCGTGAGGCAATAGATGGGAACTACCGGTTTTATTCATACGGCGACGCGATGGCTGTCGTATAGCAGCCTCGTGCTGGCCGCGGCAGCCGCGGCGTGCGCATCGGGCACCGTGCGCGTGTACGAACCGCCGCAGACGGCGGCGCGCATCTCGTTGGTCCAGATGCGCGGGCGGCTCGCGGAAATGATGACCATCGAATGTCCCCGTCTCCTCGGATCGCGAAGCCTGCGCCGCGGCGCGGTCACCGTGGAACTCGCGGTCGACACGTCGGGGCGCGTAGAGCGCGCATCCATTCGCCGCGGCTCGGGCGACGCCCGGTTCGATGATCTCGCGGGCGGCCTTGCGGCGCGGCTGGTGCTCGCGCCCGGCGCCACCGTGCTGGCCACCGACCCGGCGACGCGCCGCCTAACGGTGCTCTACGAGTGCGCGCCGGCCGCCGCCGACATCCGCCTCCAGATCGACTCGGTCTAACGGACATGACCGGCGCCCCGCCCGCCCGCGTGGACCCCGGCGCCGCGAAGGTGCCCGGATTCTCGTTCTCGGTGCACGCAACGGCCGGTCCCGCACGCGCCGGCACCTTCACCACGCCGCACGGCGACGTCCCGACCCCGGCGTTCATGGCGGTGGGAACGCTCGCCACCGTGAAAACACTCGACCCGCTCGAGCTCCGCGCGATCGGCGCGGCGATGATTCTCGCCAACACGTACCACCTGCACCTCCGCCCGGGCGAAGACGTCGTCCGTGCGTTAGGCGGCCTCCACCGCTTCATGCAGTGGAACGGGCCCATCCTCACCGACTCGGGCGGCTTTCAGGTGTTCTCGCTCGAGTCGATGCGCCGCGTCACCGAAGAAGGCGTGGAATTCCGGAGCCACATCGATGGCTCGCGCCGCTTCTTCACCCCCGAACGCGTCATCGACATCCAACGCGACCTGGGCGCCGACGTCGTGATGCAGCTCGATCACGTGTTGCCCGGACAAGCGGACCTCTCCCAAGCCCGCGACGCGAGCGAGCGCAGCATCCGCTGGCTCGCGCGCTGCCGCGCGGCGTGGGAATCGCATCGCGCGGCCGATGACGGTGCACCCCCGCAAGCGTTGTTTCCGATCGTGCAGGGCGGCATCCATCCCGCGCTCCGGCGCAACGCCGCCACGGCGATTCGCGACATGGACGGTTGGGCGGGCTACGCAGTGGGCGGTTTGTCGGTGGGCGAAAGCAAGGACGACATGTACGCGATCCTCGACGTGACCAACGACGCGCTGCCCCGCGACAAACCGCGCTATCTCATGGGCGTCGGATTCCCCGACGATCTCGTGGAAGGCGTGCGACGCGGCGTCGACCTGTTCGATTGCGTGGCGCCCACGCGCATGGGACGCACCGGCACGGCGTTTACCAACGATGGCCGCGTGAACGTGCGCAATGCGCGGTGGCGCTTGGACCCGCGTCCGCTCGATCCCGATTGCACCTGCTCCACCTGCGGGCGGTTCAGCCGCGCCTACATCCGCCACCTCTTCGTGGCCGATGAAGTGCTCGGTTTGCGCCTTCTCTCCCTGCACAATGTACATTTCCTGGTCTCCCTCATGCGTGCGGCGCAACTCGCCATCGCCGGGGGAACCTTCGACGGCTGGAGCCGCGACTGGCTCGGCCGATATCACTCCGGATCCACTACGGTACCATGATCGCACATGCTTGGCTCCTCGCCGCGGTTGTCGCACAGACCGCCGCGCCTTCAGACAGCAGAGGCTACGTGTTCGCCGGCGAGCTCGTGGCGATCGGAATTGCGTTCTACTTGATGATCATCCGCCCGCAACACAAACAGCGGAAAACACAGGAAGAACAGTTGCGGAATCTGAAGAAAGGTGATGAAGTCGTCACTGCGGGCGGCATCGTCGGCGAAGTGATTTTCATCAAGGGCACAGTCAAGGACGGCGCACCCGCGCCGGCCATGGATGACCGCATCACCATCAAGTCGGCCGAGTCGCGCCTTATTGTCGAGCGCGCTCGCATTGCACGCGTCTCGAGCAAGACGGCCGACAGCGCAACCAGCGGGAGCAGCACGACGTGAGCTTGCTCGACATTTACGTCCTCGGCGCACCTATTCTGCGCCAGGAGACGATTCCCGTTACCACGATCACGCCCGACCTGCACCAGCTCATCGACAACATGTTCGAGACCATGTACGCGGCGAAGGGCATCGGACTCGCTGCTCCGCAGGTCGGGCGCGCCGAGCAGCTTTCGGTGATCGATGTCGACGAACATCCGTTCGTCATCATCAATCCGGAGATCGTGCTCGCCGAGGGAAAGCAGAAAGGCGAGGAAGGCTGCTTGTCGATTCCCGACATTTACGGCGACGTGGAGCGCGCGATGCGCGTGGTGGTGCGCGCACAGGATCGCGACGGGCAGCCATTCGAGGTGGATGCAAACGAGTTGCTCGCGCGTTGTCTGCAGCACGAGATCGACCATCTGCACGGCCGCCTCTTCATCGACTATCTGAGTTTGGTGAAGCGCCGCGCGGCACTCGCCAAGTGGGAGAAGGCGAGGCAGAAGGACGGCGATCGGTCGCACGTTCGCAAGCTGACACCCGAGGAAGCCGCGGGCAGTCATCGGCGGGACGAGGAGCTCTAACGTGCGCGTCCTCTTCTGGGGGACGTCCACGTTTGCGGTGCCGTCGCTCGGCGCATTGCTCGGCGAGGGATTCGAGGTCGTTGCGGTGGTCACGCAGCCCGACCGCGCGCAGGGGCGATCGCGCTCGACGCTCGTGCCATCGCCGGTAAAGGAAGTCGCGGTGGCCGAAGGCATTCCGGTGTTGCAGCCCGAGAAACCGCGCGGCGATGTGTTTCTGGCCGAGCTCGCGGCGTACGAGCCGGAGGTGTCGGTGGTCGTGTCGTACGGGCACATCCTGCCGCGCACGGTCATCGACCTGCCTTCGTTAGGCACGGTGAACGTGCACGCGTCGCTCCTGCCCAAGCTGCGCGGCGCGGCGCCCATCCAGGCCGCCATTCGCGACGGCTTCATCGAGACCGGCATCACCATCATGCGCATGGTGACCGAGCTCGACGCGGGCCCGATTCTGCTGCAGGCGCGCACGCCGATCGCGGCCGACGAGACCTACGGCGAGTTGGAGCTCCGGCTCTCGGAGCTCGGCGCTCTGGCGTTAGTCGAAGCGCTCACGCTGCTCGCCGTTGGGCAGTCGACCGAGCGCCCGCAGGACCACGCCGCCGCGACGCACGCGGTCAAGATCGATCGCGCGATGGCGCGCATCCCGTGGCAGGACGGATGCGGCGTGGTGGCGCGTCTCATCCGCGCGTACGATCCCAAGCCAGGCGCCTACGCCATGCTGCGCGGCGCCGAGGTGAAGCTCTTCGGCGCGCGCGAAACGGAATTGGCGGATCGGCGCGATTACCGGCCCGGCGACGTGGTGTCCGTGGACGAGCAGGGCATGCTGGTGGCATGCGGCGAGGGCGCGGTGGCCATCGACGTCGTCCAACCGGCCGGACGCCGGCGGATGTCGAGCGCCCAGTGGGCGGCCGGACGCGGCGTGTCGGCCGGCGACCGGCTGGACTAACGCAGCGACGCCGCTCGTGATTCCGCTCGTCCACGCCGTGACCAGCGACGGCGTGCTGGCCCGCCCCGATTTCGTGGCGCGCGCGCGGCGGGTGATGGAAGCGTTAGGCCCGAAGGGCGCGGTGCACCTGCGCGCGCGCATCGTTCCCGCTGCCCGCGTGTACGAGATCGCCGTTGCGTTAGGCGCAGTGCGCGAGCGCACCGGTGCCTGGGTGGTGGTCAACGACCGCGTCGACGTCGCGTGCGCGGCCCGCGCCTCCGCCATCCAGCTCACCACCCGATCGATGTCGGTCCCCGACGCGCGCCGCATGGCCGGCACGCTGCCCCTGGGCTCCAGCGCCCACACGCCCGACGATGCCGCCGCCGCGGCCGCCGACGGCGCCGACTGGGTGGTGTCCGGCCACGTGTACGACACGCCGACGCACCCGGGCGAACCGTCGCGCGGACTCGAGCTGGTGCGCCAGACCGCCGCGAGGGTGTCCGTGCCCGTCATCGCCATCGGCGGGATCAAACCGCACCACGTGGCCGCGCTGCTCGACGCCGGAGCACACGGCGTCGCCGCGATCAGCGGGATCTGGAGCGCCGGCGATGCCGAACGCGCCGCCGCCGACTATCTTTCCCGCTATGAGCGACACCACGGTCCGTAGCCCGACGATCACACCCGTGGTGAATGGCGAGGCGCGGTCCATCCGCGCCGGTTCCACGATGGGTGACCTCCTGCGGACGCTTGCGCTCGACCCCCAGCTCGTGGTGGTGGAACACAACCGCACGATTTTGCGGGACCGCGCGCAGTACGACTCCCTCCGCCTCGCCACAGGCGACACGATCGAAATCGTGCATTTCGTTGGAGGAGGGTGAAGTGACCTCGCTGCTCAGTCTCGCACACTCGGAAACGGCGGCGCTCGACACGCCGTTCACTATCGCCGGTCGCGAATTCCACTCACGGCTCTTGGTAGGCACGGGAAAGTACGCGTCCAACGAAGCCATGGTGCGCGCCATCGATGCCAGCGGCGCCGAAGTCGTGACGGTGGCCGTGCGCCGCGTGAACCTCGATCGCACGCGCGACGAAGGCATTCTCTATCACCTCGACCCGCAACGCTTCTTCCTGCTGGCGAACACGGCCGGATGCTATAACGCGGACGACGCCGTTCGATATGCACGGTTGGCGCGCGCGGCTGGATTCAACGAGTGGGTGAAGCTCGAGGTCATTGGTGATACGGAAACGCTGCTGCCCGATACCGTTGGCCTGCTGGAGGCCACACGCACGCTGGCCGGCGAAGGCTTCAAGGTGATGGCGTATTCGAACGACGACCTCGTTACCGCGCTGCGTCTCGAGGACGCGGGCGCCGTCGCCGTCATGCCGCTCGCGTCACCCATCGGCTCGGGTCTCGGTTTGCTGAACGAGTTTTCGATTCGCACCATCAAGCATCGTTTGTCGGTGCCGGTAATCGTGGATGCCGGCGTGGGTACGGCGTCCGATGCATGCCTCACCATGGAACAAGGCGTGGACGGCATCCTCATGAACACTGCGCTCGCGGCGGCCACCGATCCCGTGCGCATGGCGTGGGCGATGCGAGGCGCGGTCGAGGCCGGTCGCCTGGCGTATCTCGCCGGGCGCATGCCGCGTCGAGAAGTAGCAGTGCCGTCGTCCCCAACGGAGGGACTCCTGGAGTGAGCGGATCGCGCGCGCAGGGCACGCACGTGCTGCACGACGTAGGCGGAGGAGCGGTCACCGAGTCGCGCCGGGTCGCCGCGGACTTGTGCGCCGACCTTCGCCAGGGCGAGCTGCTCGATGTGGTATTCGAGCGCCGTGCGCCACGTCTCGACGCGCGCGACCGCCGATGGACGCAGGAGCTCGTGTACGGAATGCTGCGCCGCCGCTCGATCATCGACGCCCACCTCGACGCGCGCGTGCGCGGCGGCCTGGCGCGCCTCGACCCCGACCTCATCGACCTGCTTCGGTTAGGCGTCGATCAGTTGTTGTACATGGGCAGCGTGCCGCCGTACGCGGCCATCGCGCAAACAGTCGAGCTGGCCAAGCAGCGCCATGGCTTGGGCGCCAGCCGCCTCGCGAACGCGGTGCTCCGTCGCTTGGAGCGGGAGCGCGATGCGCTGGCGTTGCCGCACGTGCTCGATCCGGTCGACGCGCTCGCGCTCCGACATTCGCATCCGCGCTGGCTGGTGGCGCGCTGGGTGGCCCGCTGGGGCGCGCACGAGACCGAGCACTTGCTCGAGTCCAACAACCGCGAGCCGGCCACGGTGCTCCGTCCGTTCGGCATCGTGCACGAACAACTCGAGGCGACGCTCGAGTCGGCCGGCGTGCGCGTCGAAGATGCGCCGCTCGTGTCCGACAGCATCCAGCTCGCGAGCAGCGTCTCGCTGATCGAGTTAGGCGCGTTCCGCAAAGGGCTCTTTTTCGTGCAGGACCCGGCGTCGACGCTCGTGGTGCGCTACGCCGACGTGCCGTCCGGCAGCGTCGTGGCCGATCTCTGCGCATCACCGGGCGGAAAAGCGCTCGAGTTGTCGCGCGACGCGAAGCAGGTCTTCGCGGTGGATCGCTCCGAGGCGCGCATGCAGCGGTTGCTCGCGAACCTCCAGCGTCTCGAAGCACGCACCGTGATTCCCGTGGTCGGCGACGCTCGGCATCCAGTCGTGAGCAACGTCGACGCCGTACTCGTCGACGCGCCGTGCACCGGTACGGGAACGTTCCGGCGCCACCCTGACGCGCGGTGGCGGCTCAAGGTGTCCGATCTCGCCGTGATGGCGGCGATGCAGCGCAGCATTCTGAGCGCCGCCGCGAGCGCGGTACGCCCGGGCGGACTGCTCATCTACAGCACCTGCTCGCTCGAGCCCGAAGAGAACGACGCACAAGTCGAGCGCTTCCTGTCCGAGAACAGCGAGTGGCGCCTCGAGCCGCCGGCCGAGGGCGTGGTGCCGGCCACGGTACTCGACGCAGGGCGGTTGCGCGTGCTGCCGCACAAGCACGGCGTGGACGGCGCGTTCGCGGCGCGGCTGCGGCGGGTGGGCGGATGAGCTGGCGCGGCGCAGCGCGGCGCCCGCTGCCGTTTCTCGTCGTCGGCACGACCGGATTTCTGCTCGCGTACGTGATCGTCGCGCTCTTCGTGTTTCCGGCGACGCTCACGGCGACCGACGTCGCCGTGCCTAACGTAACCGGGATCCCGTACGCGGACGCCTCGGCCATGCTCGCCAAAGCCGGTCTCAAGACCGCGCGCGGCGAGCAGCGGTACGACAACACCGCGCCATCGGGCTCGGTGCTGGCGCAGAATCCGCTGCCGGGCGGCAAGCAGCCCGCGGGGTTCACGGTGGTGCTCGACGTGAGCCGCGGCCAGCGGCTCATTGAAGTGCCGCGGCTCGTCGGCCTCACGCGCCAGCAGGCGCAGCAGACGCTCGAGAGCGCCGGCCTCGAGATGGGCGTAGTGTCGCAGGCCGACAACGATGCTCCGTTAGGCCAGGTGCTCGCCACGTCGCCGGCGGCGGGCGCGCGCGTGCCGGTGCCGTCGCCGGTCAGCTTCACCGTGAGCGCCGGACCGGCGGCGGTGAGCATCCCCGACATCACGGGCCAGGACCTGAGCGCCGCCCGCGCCCTCCTCACGCAGCTCGGCTTCGTGGTGGGCACGATGTCGTACGACAGCACCAGCACCCTGCCGCCTAACGCGGTGATCTCGCAGACGCCCGCCGCCGGCTCGCCGGCCCGCGCCGGCGCCCGCATCGACATCACCCTCGCCGGCCACCCATGAGCGTCCGCATCGCGCCATCCATCCTGTCCGCCGATTTCGCGCACCTGGCGGACGAGATCGAGCGCGTCGCCCAGGGCGGCGGCGCCGACTGGATCCACATCGACGTCATGGATGGCCGGTTCGTGCCTAACCTCACCTACGGCGCGAAAGTCATCGAAACGGTGCGGCGCATCACCGACCTGCCGCTCGATGTCCACCTCATGGTGGTGGAGCCCGAACGCTACTTCGATGATTTCGCCGCCGCGGGCGCGAGCTCGCTCACGCTCCACGTCGAGGCCGCTCCGCACCTCAACCGCCAGATCAACCGCATCAAAGAGCTCGGCTGCCTCGCCGGCGTGGCGGTCAATCCGGCCACGTCGCTCGAGACCGTTCGCGAATCCGCGGCCGACCTGGACCTCCTGCTCGTGATGACGGTAAATCCAGGGTATGGCGGGCAATCGTTCATCCCGTCGAGCGTCGACAAGGTACGGCGCGCGCGCGCGCTGTTGGATGCGTCATCCAGCGGCGCCGTGCTCGAGGTCGACGGGGGCATCAGCCGCGATACCGTACGCGACGTGTGGCGCGCGGGCGCGGACACTTTCGTCGCCGGTCACGCCGTGTTCGCGGCGGCGGACCCGGCAGCCGAGATCGCGGCGCTCCGAGAGCGCTGCCGGGAGCAGGTATGACCGTTCGTCAACAATGGGGACTCGTCGGCGGAATTCTCGCCGTCATCGCCGTCGCGTTGTTCGGCGCCACGCACCTGTTCGGCGAAGGCGCGGTGGTGGCGGGCGCCAAGGCACCGGACTTCCGCGCCGTCACGCTCGACACCACGCCGCACACCGTGTCGTTAGACCAGTACCGCGGTCAGGTGGTGCTGCTCAACATCTGGGCGACGTACTGCGTGCCCTGCCGCGTCGAGATGCCGAGCATCGAGGATCTCCAGCAGACGATGGCGGACCGCGGACTGCACATCGTGGCCGTGAGCATCGACGATCCGGGAAAAACGCAGGCCATCCGCGACTTCGTCAAGCACTACGGCCTAACGTTCCAGGTGCTGCACGACCCCGACGGAAAAATCGCGCAAACGTATCAAACGACGGGCGTGCCCGAGACGTTCGTCATCGGACGCGACGGCGTGATCCGGAAGAAAATCATCGGCGCCACCCTCTGGAACACCGATGCCAACCGCGCGTTGGTATCGCAGCTCCTCTCCGAGCCGGCGGCTGAGTGACGCCCTCGCCGCCCGCATCGCCGGGGACCGGTCCGCAACCCGACCGGCCGAAGCTCTCCGCGCGTGCGCGCACGATGGAGCAGCGGCTCGCGTCCATGGCCGCGACGCGCCTGCCGCTCAAGCTCGCGGCGCTCTTCTTCGCGCTCGTGCTCTGGCTCGCCGTGAGCGCCGAGGAGCCCACCGAAGAATGGGTCGACGTGCGGGTTGCGTTAGTCCACGACTCGAGCGTCACGCTCATCGACAGCGTGCCGCCGGTGCAGGCGCTCGTCGTCGGGCGCGGACGCGACCTGCTCAAGCTCTACACCACCCTGCCCGTGCTGCGCCGCGTCATCGAGGCCGACACCGCCACCCGCATCACGCTCTCGCTGCGTCCGGGCGACGTCGACCTCCCGAGCAACGTCGATGCGCGCGTGCGCGACGTGCGACCCTCGGGCATGAGCGTGCGCGTGCGCATCACCGAGTCGCGCCGCCTGCCGGTTCGCTCGGCCGTCGAGCTCACGCCCGACAGCGGGTTCCACGTGCTCGGCGTGCCTAACGTAGAGCCCGATAGCGTGGACGTGCGCGGACCACGCGAGGCCGTCCGCAAGCTGACCGCGGTGTACACCGAGCGCCGCCTGGTGGACGTCCACGACACGGTCACCGATATCGTCGTGCCCGTGGACACCGCCGGCCTCCGCATGCGCGTCTCGCCGCCCCAAGTGAAAATCCACGTCCTCGGCGCGCGCGACGCCGCGCCCGCGCATACGCCGTGATGCGGGTGCTCGGCATCGAGACGTCGTGTGACGAGACGTCCGCCGCCGTGGTCGAAGGGTCGGGCTCGGACGTGGCGCTTTGCTCGTTAGTCATCCTCTCGCAGGACGCGCACCGCGTGTTCGGCGGCGTCGTCCCCGAGATCGCGTCGCGCGCGCATCTCACCGCGATCGTTCCCGTGGTCGAGCGCGCGCTCGCCGACGCCGGCACCACCGCATCCGCGCTCGACGCCGTCGCCGTGACGTACGCTCCCGGACTCGTCGGCGCGCTGCTCGTGGGACTCAGCTTCGGCAAAGCGCTCGCGTGGGCGAATGGGATTCGCGCCGTGGGTGTACATCACATGGAAGGGCACCTGTTCGCGACCGCGCTCGAGCATCCAGATGCCCAACCGCCGTTCACCGCGCTACTCGTGTCGGGGGGGCACACCATGCTGCTCGACGTCGAGGCCTGGGGTCGCTATCGCCTGCTCGGTGCGACGCGCGACGATGCGGCGGGCGAAGCGTTCGACAAGGTCGCCAAGCTGCTCGGCCTCCCGTATCCCGGCGGCCCGCACATCGAGCGGCTCGCCGCCGAGCGCCGCGGCGCACCCAACCAGTTTCGTTTCACGCGTCCGATGCTGCGTTCCGATCAAAAACCTGGCGATCCCGACTATTACGACGTGTCGTTCAGCGGCCTCAAGACCGCCGTGCTCACCGCGGTGCGCGCACACGACTCGCGCGACGGCAATCGCGACGGCGATCGGGCCGACATCGCGCGCGCGTTCCAGGACGCACTCATCCACACGTTAGTCGAGAAGACCGCGCGTGCGGTGGAGGCGTACGGCAGGACGCGCGTGGTGCTCGGCGGCGGAGTGGCGTGCAACGGCGCGCTCATCGCGGCGATGCGCGAGCGCCTGGCGCCGCGCGGCGCCGCGATCTATGCTCCTAGCCTGCGGCTGGCCACGGACAATGCGGCGATGATCGCACGGGCCGGCGTGTTCCACGCCGAACGCGGCAACTGGGCGCCGCTCGAGCTCGATGCGTTTGCTTCTGCGCCTCTTCCAGGACTGCTCGACACATGATCGTTCATCATCCGTTCGCGTATACGTTCGGCTGGTTCTCGTTCACGGGATTCGGCATTGCGGTGCTCCTCGCGTTCGTCGCGGCGCAGGTGATCGCGCAGCGGGAGCTCGCGCGGCGCGGACATGACCCCGAGCCGATCAGCGATCTCGTGCTGGCGGCGGTCGTCGGCGGTCTCGCGGGCGCGAAGATCTACTACTTCTTCCTCACCGGCGACCCGCGCGACCTGATCAGCCGCGGCGGCTTCGTGTTCTGGGGCGGACTCGCCGGCGGAATTCTCGCGGTGCTGCTCGTCATCAAGGTCAAGCATCTGAGCGTCCAACGCATCGCCGATGTCGCGGGCATCGGGATCGCCGCCGCCTATGCGTTGGGCAGAACCGGTTGTTGGGCCGTCGGCGATGACTATGGCCGGCCGTGGAACTCGCGATTCGCCGTGAGCTTCCCGCACGGCGCGCCGCCGTCCACAGCGGGCGAGATGTTGGCGACGTTCCACTTGCCGATTCCTCCCGGCGCGACAGCGTCCACGGTGTTGTCGGTGTATCCCACGCAGCTGTTCGAGATCACGCTCGGCTTCATCATGTTCCTCATCTTGTGGCGCCTGCGCGATCACAAGCACGCCGAGGGATGGTTGTTCGGCGTGTACATGGTGCTCGCCGGCATCGAGCGATTTCTCATCGAGTTCTTACGCGCGAAGGACGACCGCTTCTTCGGCGTGCTGACGATGGCCCAGCTGATCGCGCTCGCGGCAGTCGTGTGCGGCATCATTTGGATGAGCGCGCGACGAAACGTTGGCGCGCGCGCGCCCGGGATTTACGCACCTGCCACTTGACGCGGTGCCAGCCGCGGACACAGTGTAGCTGCCTGATTCGCGCAACGTTCCGTTGGGCGGCGCGTATCGTGTCACGGAGCGCCGCAATGGCCGGCGCGCGTGGCACGGCGCGCTAACGGAAGGCCCAAGCGGACGTGGCGCGGCTCTGAAGATTGGAATCGTCTCATGGTGCCGATCGAGCGGCGCGCCCACACGTCCGTCCCACCGCACGACCACCCGCCAACTGGGAATCATGTCGCCACCGATCACCGGCCCCGCTCAGGCAGCGCCAGCCGCCTCCATTCCTCGGTCGCGGTCCATCGAATGGACCCTGCCCCTTCTCATCTGCGCGCTGCTCATCGTCGTGATGACCGTGTTCGCGGCGCTCACGTACGCGAGCGTGCGCGCGTCGAGCGTCCGCGCCGCGCAGGCGCGCACCGAGGTCGTTGCCGAGCAGTTGGCGACGCTCCTCGACGCATCGGGCCAGCGGATGTTGGCTGACGCCCGGCAGGCGGGCCACACGCCGGCGTTCGCGGCGTTTCTCAAGAAGCCGACCGACAGTACGCGCGCCGCGGCGTTAGCCGAGTTGAAGCGCATCGAGGCGCGGTCGCCGCAATCGCTCGGCGTCGAACTGCGCGACACCGGTGGTCGCCGCGTGCTCGGCACCCGAGAAGCCGCGCCTCCTAACGGCCTCACCGCGCCGTCTGCCGGCCGCGAGGCCGAGATCAGCCCGGTGCGCGCGACGGGCGATTCGATCTGGATGTCCGTCGCGGCGCGCGTCCACGAGCGGGCCACGGACACGTTGGGCACGCTCGTTCAGTATTCGAAGCTCAACAACGGGCAGTCGACGAAGGCCATCGCAGATCTCATCGGTCCCTCGTCGACGTTTCTGTTGGGCGACGGCGATGGGTCGATGTGGACGGATCTCGCGCACCGCGTCGAGGGACCCAAGTTCAATACGCAGAGCAAGCGAACGAGCGTGCGTGACACGGTCGGCGGCGGCCGCCTCGGCTCCGTGGTGCGGCTCAGTGCCACGCCATGGGTCGTATGGGTCGGGATGCCGATGTCGGTAGTGCTCGAGCCGGCGCATTCGTTGTTGGGCCGCCTCGTGCTCTCGGCCGTGATCATCCTGATCATCGGCGCCGCCGCGGCGTGGATCGTGAGTCGGCGCATCACCGGGCCGCTGCGTGCGCTGACGGCGGCATCGGACGGAATCGCGACCGGCGACTACTCGCGGCGCGTGGTTGCGGTGCGTGACGACGAGTTGGGCCGCCTCTCGGTGGCGTTCAACTCGATGGCTACGCAAATCGAAGATGGGCGTCGCGACCTCGAGCAGCGCGTTGCCGAGCGCACGGGCGAGCTCCGCGGAGCGTTAGACCGTCTCAGCCTCGCCCAACAAGAAGTGGTGCGCACCGAGAAGCTGGCGTTTCTCGGGCAGTTGGCCGGCGGCGTTGGGCATGAATTGCGCAACCCTCTTGGCGTCATGACCAATGCCGTACACTATCTTGGACTCGTGCTGCAGAACGCGCCGACGACAGTGATGGAATACCTGGGAATTCTCCGGACGCAGATCGGTCTGGCCGAACGCATCGTGGGCGACCTGCTCGACTCCGCGCGCGTGAAGCCCCCGCAACGCGAGACCGTGGCGCCGCAGGATCTGTTCGTCGACCAGCTCAAGCGCATCGCGATTCATCCCGGCATCACCGTGGCCATGGACGTGCCCGCGGACGCGCCGCGATTATATGTGGACCGCATACAGTTAGGTCAGGTCGTGATCAATCTCATCAGCAACGGCGCGCAGGCCATCGGCGAGAGCAACGGGACGCTCACGCTGCGCGCGCGCCGCGACGGCGCGAACATGGCGCTGCTCGAGGTCGAGGACACCGGCAGCGGCATCGCGCCGGACGATCTTCCGCGCATCTTCGAGCCGCTCTTCACGACCAAAGCGCGCGGCCTCGGGTTAGGCCTGTCCGTGGCGCGGTCGCTCGTCGCCGCCAACGGCGGCGAGCTGTCCGTCACGAGCGAGAAGGGTCGCGGCAGCACGTTCACCGTGCGCCTCCCCGTGGCCGGAGCCGCGGCATGAGCCGGCGTCGCATTCTCGTCGTCGATGATGACCGCCTGATGGTGCGCACGCTGCGCGACATTCTCGCGCTGCGCGGCTGGGAAACCGACGGCGTGCACAGCGGCGAGGAGGCCGTGGCCGCCGTCCGGGTGAACGAATACGCCGTGGTGCTCATGGACGTGCGCATGTCCGGGATGACGGGCGTCGAAGCGTTGCGTGAAATGCGTGCCTTGCGGCCGGACCTCCGCGTCATCCTCATGACGGCGTACGCGGCCAACGAGCTCCTCGCGCAAGCCGAGCGCGATGGCGCGCTGCAGGTATTTCCGAAGCCCGTGCAACTCGATCGTCTCATGTCGGTGCTCGACGCGGTGATCGCGGATTCGCGCTGCGTGTTGATCGTGGACGATGATGCCGACTTTTTGCGAACACTGGCCGATGTCGTGGCCGCGCGCGGATACGCTACGTTGCGGGCCGGCACATTGGACGAAGCGCTGACGCTGCTGCAAGCGCAGTTGCCCGGCGCCGTGATGCTCGACCTGCGCCTCGATGGTCTGGAACCGCGCGACAACGTGCTCGCGATCAAGAGCGTGAGTCCGGCCGTCGCGCTCATACTGTACAGCGGTCATCCGCTCGCCCTCGCGCAAACGACTGGAACGCTGCCGCCCAAGTTCGTGCGCGCGATTCTTCAGAAACCGTTCCCACCCGATCGGGTGTTCGAGCTGCTCGATGATATCTTCGCTGGCTGAATCGCTCGCCGTGCTGGTCGTCGATGATGACGACCAGATGCTGCGCACCATTGGCGATCTGCTCACGCTGCGGGGCTATCGGTCGTTCGGCGCGGCTACGGCGCGCAAGGGACTCGAGGTCGCGTCGCACATGGACCTCCCGCCCGCCGTCGCGTTAGTCGACCTGCGGCTGCCGGACATGGATGGCATCGAGCTCGTTGGGCATCTGCGCCTGGTGTCGCAGCTCACCGAGGTGGTGATCCTCACCGGCAACGCGTCGCTCGACAGCGCCGTGCGCGCGCTGCGCGAGCAGAGCTACGACTATCTCGTGAAGCCCGTGCAGCCGGAGTTCCTGCTGCAGAGCGTCGATCGCGCCGCCGAGCGCTGGCGCCGCAAGAGCGCCGAAGCGGAGCTGCACGAGAGCCAGGAGCGGCTGCGCCGCATCTTCGATCACGCGGGCGACGGCCTCATCATCGCGACCGAGGAAGGCGTCATCGTGGACGCCAACCCCTCCGCCTGCCAGCTCGTGGGGAGCGAAGTCGAGGAGATGCGCACGCTCACGGTCCACGACGCGCTCGGCGTGCCGGCGGCCAATGCGCCGTCGCCGGGCCGCGCGCCGGGCTGGCTGCCTAACGGAGAGTACCGCGTCAAACGCAAGAACGCGGTGCAGGTGCTCGACGTCCGCTCGGCGGCGTTCGTGCCGGGGATGGTCGCCTACAGCGTCCGCGACCTCACCGCCCAACGACGCCTCGAGGAAGAGCTCCACCAGTCGCGCAAAATGGATGCGATCGGCCGGCTCGCCGGCGGCGTCGCGCACGACTTCAACAACGTGCTCACCGCCATCACGTGCTACAGCGAAATCCTGCTCTCGGCCTTCGACGAGTCCGATGATCGGCGCACCGATGTGCTCGAGATCAAGAAGGCGGCCCGTCGCGCCGCATCGCTCACCGGACAGTTGCTCGCCTTCAGCCGGCGGCAGGTGCTACAGCCCCGCACCCTCGATCTCAACTTCGTGGTCGATGACATGCAGCGCATGCTCGCGCGCATGATCGGCGAGGACATCCACCTCGCGATCCGCCACGACGCCGGGCCGCAGACCGTGCGCGCCGATCCCGGGCAGCTCGGCCAGGTCATCATGAATCTCGCCGTCAACGCGCGCGACGCGATGCCATCGGGCGGCTCCCTAACGATCGAAACCGGCAGCACCACGTTGGAAGCGCCGCTCGCGCACGCGCACGGCGTGGTCCCGCCCGGCGACTATGCCACGCTGCGCGTCGTCGACGGCGGACACGGGATGTCGGAGAGCGTGCTCGCGCATTTGTACGAGCCGTTCTTCACCACCAAGGAACACGGCCGCGGCACGGGACTCGGCTTGTCGACGGTGTATGGCATCGTGTCGCAGAGCGCGGGGCACATCACGGTGACGAGCACCGAAGCCGTCGGCACGACGTTCACGGTGTACCTGCCGCACATAAGTGAGAGCGAAGGCGAAGCCGACGCCACCGCAAGCCGTCCGGCCGTGGCGTCGAGCGGCCACGAAACCATCCTGTTCGTCGAGGACGATCCCGCCGTGCGCACGCTCGTCGTGCGCGTGCTCGAGTCGCATGGGTATCACGTGCTCGCCGCGGCCGACGCCAAAGATGCCCTCGCCGCCGCCGCCGCCTATAGCGGCGACGTACATCTGTTAGTCACGGACGTTGTCATGCCGGGCTGGAACGGGCGCGAGCTGGCGGATCGTCTGGGGCAGGCGCGACCGGGGATTCGCGTGCTCTATCTCTCCGGATACGCCGACGACGCGCTGTTGCGCCGCGGCGTGACCGCGCGCCACACGTGGCTCCTGCAGAAGCCGTTCGACACCGCGGCGCTGCTCGGCAAGATCCAGGAAGCGCTCGGCACGCCGTCCGACGCGCGCTGACGCGCCGCCGTCAGTCCGTACGTTTGACGACTAACGGACCGTTGGTCGTCACCGCCCGCACGGTCGCGCCGCCCGAGCCCAGGTCGGTCACGATGTGCCGCGACAACCTGCCCTCCACCGTAATCGGAAACCCGATCTGCACCGGTCCATTGGACGTGCCGGCCTCGAGGTGCGCCGAGTAGGACTCGGGAATGCTGATCACGACCGGTCCATTGGTCGTTTCGGCATCGAGCCCTCGGCCGTTCCACGACGTTCCGGCGAGGCTCACCTCCAGCGGACCGTTCTCGGTGCGTCCGTGAATGTCGCCGCCCGCGTCCTCGATGGCTAACGGACCATTCTCGGCGTTCAGCTCCATTTTGCCGTGCACCGCGTGCACCCCCACCGGACCATTCACCGTCTTAATGTCCAGGTCCGACGCACGCGGAACCAATACATCGAACGACACCGACCACGACGCGCCGTGGTGCTCCGGCGGTCCGTCCGCGCTGATTTTGCCGTTGGACACGGTGACCGAGATCTTGCGCGCGAGATCGCGCGCCTCATCCTCGCTGTGCGCGTTGGTCTGGATGCGCGCGATCACGTCGATGCTGTCGTGATCCCAGCCGGCCACGCGCGCGCCGCCGTTCTCCCCGCCGTCCACCGTGATCGTGCCGCCGCCGGCGCGGGCGCCGAACGTGCGCTCCTCGCAGTAGCGGGGCCGATCGTCGCGCTGCGCCACCTCGCGACAGCGGTCGAGCCAATCGCTGTCCGGATGCTGCGCCTGCAACGCCGGCGCGGCCCACGCGATCGCGGCGAGAACGGTCATGGTGGACACTCGGCAGCGCATGCGAAGCCTCCGGATTGGTGCAGTTGGGGTCGCCCTTGACGGCGGATTTCTCCCTTGGACAGCGCCAACCCGGATTTGGTTGTGAACGCGGGCGCGTCAATCCGCCGCGATCGGCGACACCGCGCCCCTCTTCGCCACGCGCAGCCGCTCGGCGCCGTGACGTCCGTACCAGAAGTAAATGGCCAGTCCGATCACGAGCCAGATGATCAACCGCGCCCACGTTTCGCCGGGGAGGCCGACCATCTGGGCGAAACAGATCAGCGCGCCGGCGATCGGCACCCACGGCATCCCCGGCGTTTTGAACGGCCGCGCGAGGTGCGGCTCGCGACGTCTCAGCACCAGCACGCCCATGCAGACCATCACGAAGGCGAGCAGGGTGCCCATCGCCGTGAGCTGCGTGAGCACCGCGATCGGGAACAGTCCCGCGACTAACGCGACCACCACGCCGGTGATGGCCGTCGTGACGTACGGCGTCCGGAATCGCGGGTGAATCTTGCCCAACAACGGCGGCAAAAGGCCATCCCGGCTCATGGAGTAGAAGATGCGCGGCTGGCCCAGGAGCATCACCAGCATCGTGCTCGTGAGGCCCATGATCGCGCCGAGCTTCACGATCGGCTTGAGCCACGTGATACCCGTGGCGTCGATGCCTAACGCAATCGGCGCCGGCACGTTGAGCTGCGTGTACTTGACGATGCCCGTCAGCACGAGCGCCACGGCCACGTACAGCACCGTGCAGATCACGAGCGACACCATGATGCCGATCGGCATGTCGCGCTGCGGATTCCGCGCCTCCTGCGCCGCCGTCGACACGGCGTCGAAGCCGATGAAGGCAAAGAAGATCACCCCTGCCCCGCGCAGCACGCCGCTCCAGCCGAAAACCCCGAAGTGTCCGGCGTTAGGCGGCACGAACGGATGCCAGTTCGCGCGATTGATGTAGGCCGCGCCGAAGGCGACGAAGAGCAGCAGGACGACCACCTTGATGATCACGATCAGGGTGTTGAGCCCCGCCGATTCGCGGATGCCGACGATGAGGAGCACCGAGATCGCCAGCACCACCAGCGCCGCCGGCACGTTGAACACGCCGTGCACCGTGGCGCCCCCCGGCAGCGTGACCACCGATCCCGGCGGACCGGCCCACTGCGCCGGAATGCCCAATCCGAAATCCTGGAGAAAGCTCTGCACGTTGCCGGCCCATCCCACCGCGATGGTCGAGGCGCCGAGCGCGTACTCGAGGATCAGGTCCCATCCGATGATCCACGCGAACAGCTCGCCTAACGTCGCGTACGCGTACGTGTAGGCGCTCCCGGCCACCGGAATCATGCTCGCGAATTCCGCGTAGCAGAGCCCCGCGAACGCGCAGCCGACGCCCGCAATCAGCATCGAGATCACCAGCGCCGGCCCCGCGAACTGCGCCGCCGCCGTGCCGGTGATGACGAAGATCCCGGCGCCGATCACCGCCCCGATGCCGAGCGTGGTGAGACTGAACGCGCCTAACGTGCGCCGCAGCGTGCCCGAATCCGCCTCGACCATCAACTCGGACAACGGCTTCTTGGAGAACAGACTCATCTCGGATGACCTCGCGCGAAGGGAATGGAAAGGCCCGGCCTGCACGTATGCGCGAAGATGCGAACCGCTCCGCCCGCCGCGGTCATGGCCGCGTGCGAGCCGTCAGCGCGCCGTCAGCGTCTCTGTCAGAGTTCGGTCAGACCTCCCCTTCCCGCCCCGCTGCGCGCCTTACATCCTGCAATTGGTTCGCGTCGCACCGCTCTCCGCGACGCTCCCCGAGGAGCCTCGATGCCGCTTCCCCTTGCTCGGCAACCGTCCGGACTGGAACGACAACCCGCGGTGTGGCGCACGCGCGCATCGCTGCTCGTCGCGCTCCTCGCGCTCACGTTCGTGCTGGCCGCCGTGCTCGCGTACGAAGCGCACGATGCGGCGCAGTCCCACCGTGTCACCGCCGAGCGCGCGCTCCGCGACTACGCCACGTTCGCGGCGTGGGAGCTGCTTGCCAACGCGACCGACACCGTTGCGCCCACCGTCTCGGCGGCGCTCGCACCGGTCACCTCGGGCGCGGCGGCGACGCCATACGAGGCGCTTCCGGGTCCGGCGTTGCTCAAGGCCTCCGCCGGCGGCGCGCTTCGATGCGCCGCCCAACGGGACGACGACGCGCGCTGGTACTTCCGCCTCGACTTCCGCGACGGGTCGTTCACCACCGACGGGGCCTCGCCATCGGCGGACGAACGCCTGCTCGTGCGCTCGACCATCGATCGCGAGGCGCGCACGGTCTACCGGCCCGATTGGTCGTACGCGACGGTGCTCGTCGGGCGTGCTCCGGCCGATCGCGCGGTGGCCTACGGCGTCAAGTACGCCGTGCACGGCGCGCCGATCGCTGCATTCGGATTCGTCACCTGCGCCAACGCGCTCGGCGCGCCCGTGTTCGCCGGCATCATGGGGCACCATCCGCTGCTGCCGCGGACGCTCGCCGGCCACGAGCCCAACGATTCGTTAGTCACGGTCACCGTCTTCGGGCCTTCCGGCGACACGCTGTGGCAGTCGGGGCGCCGCAGCCTCACGCCGTTCACCGCCGACGCGACGCTCGAGACCTTCGGCGGACTCACCGCCCGCGCCACGCTGCGTCCGCTGGCGGTCGAGCGGCTCGCGTTAGGCGCCATTCCGCAGTCCAAGGTGTCGCTGCTGCTCGGCCTGTTGGGCCTCACCGCCGGGATGATGGTGCTCGCCGTGTTGCAGCTGCGGCGCGAACAGGAGCTCGCCCGCCTGCGGTCCGATTTCATCTCGAGCGTGTCGCACGAGCTGCGCACGCCGTTGTCCCAGATCCTGCTGTTCGCCGAAACGCTGCGGTTAGGCAGGGTGCGCAGCGCCGCCGAGCGCATCGGGGCTACCGATGTGATCGTGCAGGAGGCGCGGCGGCTCATGCAGCTGGTGGAGAACGTGCTGCTGTTCTCGCGCAGCGAGCGCCGCATGACGCGCCTCCACCCCGCGCCGGCGCCGCTCGCGCCGTGCGTCCGCGAGACGGTCGACGCCTGGCGTCCGCTCGCCGCCGCCGCCGATACCACGCTCTCGACCGACCTCGACGACCTCGCCGTCGCCAATATCGATCGCGGCGCGCTCCGCCAGATGCTCCTCAACCTGCTCGACAACGCGATCAAGTATGGACCCGCCGGCCAGACCGTCACCGTTATCGTGGACCGCGCGGGCAATCGCGCGCGCGTGATGGTGCGCGACCAGGGACCGGGTGTGCCGGCCGGCGAGCGCCACCGCGTCTGGCAGCCGTTCCAGCGTCTCGAACGCGATGTCCACTCGGCGGCCGCCGGGAGCGGCATCGGCCTCTATGTGGTGCGCGAGCTCGCGGCGATGCAGAACGGCGAGGTGTGGATCGAGGACGCGCCCCAGAGTTCGGGCGCCTGCTTCGGCGTCGCGTTCCCGCTCGTCGAGCCCGCGGAACACGACGCGCCTAACGACAACGCGCTCGCCGGAGTCCGCCGGTGACGCGCATTCTCGTGATCGAAGACAACCGCAACCTCGCCATGGGGCTGCGCAACAACCTCGAGATCGAAGGCTATCAGGTGGAGTTGGCGGGCGACGGCAACGCGGGACTCGAGCGCGCGCGCGCCGGCGCGCCCGACGTGATCATCCTCGACCTCATGCTTCCCGGCCTGGACGGCTACCGCGTGTTGCGCGCATTGCGCGCCGACGGCTCGGAAACGCCGGTCCTCATCCTCAGCGCCCGCGGCGAGGAGACCGACAAAGTCCTCGGCTTCCGGTTAGGCGCGGACGACTACGTGACGAAACCGTTCGGCCTGTTGGAGCTCCTGGCCCGCGTCGACGCGCTGCTGCGACGCGCGGCGAACGGGGCACGGTCGGCCCGCGGCACGCTCGCGCCGCGCGAGCAACTCGGCGACATCGAGATCGACACCGCCAGCCGCACCGTGTTTCGGAGCGGCGAGCCCGTCTCGCTGAGGCCCAAGGAATACGAGCTGCTGATCGCGTTGCTGCGCCGCCGCGGCCGGCTCGCCTCGCGCGACGAATTGCTGCAGGACGTGTGGGGCTATGCATCCGAGGTCGTGAGCCGCACGGTGGACACGCACATCGCGGAGCTCCGCCGCAAGCTCGAGCGCAACCCGGCCGCGCCCGACTACATCCTCACGGTCCGCAAAGCAGGCTATCGCATCCGGGCCTGACCACCCGCCGCGCGGCGCGCATCGCGCCTCGCTAGATTCTCACGGCCCGCTCGACACGGATCACGGATCGTGCCCAACACAGAAGACCGCTACTGCATCATCGGCGCCGGTCCCTCCGGCCTCGCCACCGCGCACGAATTCAAACGCGCCGGCATCGCGTTCGACGTGTTCGAGCGCTATCGCGACGCGGGCGGCATCTGGGACATCGAGAATCCCGGCACGCCGATGTACGACAGCGCGCACTTCATCTCGTCGCGCACCCAGTCGGCGTTCGACGACTTCCCGATGCCCGCCGACTATCCCGACTATCCATCGCGCACGCGCATTCTCGAGTATCTGCACGCGTATGCGAACGACGATGGAATCCGCGAGCACATCACGTTCGGCACGGAGGTCGCCCACGCCGAGCCTGCCGACGGTGAATGGGACGTCACACTCTCGTCGGGAGAGCATCGCCGGTACCGCGGCGTCGTGTGCGCCGTCGGCAACAACTGGAATCCCGTCGAGACATCGTATCCGGGACACTTCGACGGCGAGATGTATCACTCGAGTCGTTACAAGTACGCCGCGTCGCTCGCCGGCAAACGCGTACTCGTGGTTGGCGGCGGCAACTCCGGCTGCGACATCGCGTGCGACGCGGCGCCGATCGCGCGCGAGACGCTCATCAGCTTCCGCCGCGGCTACCACTTCTTGCCGAAGCATCTCTTCGGCGTGCCGACCGATGCGTTCTTCCGCAGCGGACCGCACCTGCCGGCGTGGCTGGCCCAACCGCTCCTAACGCTGCTGTTGCGCATCCTCGTGGGCGATCTGCGCCGCTACAAGCTCCCCAAGCCCGATCACAAAGTGTTGGAGAGCCACCCGATCGTGAACTCGCAGCTGCTCCATTACCTCACGCACGGCGATGTCCGCGCCGTACCCGACGTACGCTCGCTGGATGGCGCGCGCGTCACGTTCGTCGACGGGACCTCAGCCGAAGTGGACGTGATCATTTTCGCGACCGGTTTCCGCAGCGCGATTCCGTGCCTCGACGCCCAGGTGTTCGCGCCCGAGCGCGGCGGCGCTCAGCTGTATCTCAACGTGTTCGCCGAACAGCGCGGCCTTTACGTGGTCGGCCTGTTCGAGACCGATGGCTCGTTGTTCCCGGTGGTGAGCAAGCAGGCCGCGCTCGTGGCGTCGGTGATTCGCGCCCAACACGAAGGCTCCGAGCGCGCCGCGTGGTTCGAGCGCCGGCGCACCGGCGCGCGCCCCGACCTCACGGGCGGCATCAAGTATCTCGCCTCGCAACGCCACGCGTTCTACGTCCAGTACGACGAATACGTCCACCGTCTGGAGAAGATGCTGAAGCGGATGGGGGCGCATTCGCACGGCGCGGCCTGAACGTCACCAGCAGCGCCGCGCCCAGGAGCGCCACCAACAGCAATTGGAGGCCGAGGCTTTCGAGCGTCGGGTAGATGCCTAACGCTTCGATGCGCGGGATGCCGTGCACCGGCGTGATCGGCACGATGCTCACCTCCTGCAGCTCGGCCACGCCGCGGCCGGCGAACACGAACGCCATGAGGTAGAGCAGACCGCTGGTGATGCCGAAGAACGGCCGGAGCGGGATTTTCACGCCGTATCGGTGGAAGAGCGTGAACACCACGCCCAGTACCACGGCACCGGTCCCTATGCCTAACGCAATCGCGGCCGCCGGGCGTCCCGCTTCGCCCAGGAGCGCCTGATAGAAGAGCGCCGTTTCGGCGCCCTCGCGGTAGACCGCGAGGAACGCCACCAAGGCCAACGCGGTGGTCCCGCCCCGTGCCAGCGCCGCCGTCACCTTCGCGCGGATGAAATGCTGCCAGTGCGCCGCTTCGACCTTGGAGATGAGCCAGTAGCTCACCCAGAAGAGGACCACCATTGCCACCAGCATGCTTACGCCTTCGATGAGATCCTGGCTCGCCGGCACCGCCGACAGCACCGTGTTCAGAATCACTGCCGTGGCCGCGCTCGCGAGCACGCCGGCGCCGGCACCGTACCACACCGCGCGCAGCTGGTCGCGGTGGCCCGTCTTGAGCAGGAACGCGACGATGGCCCCGATCACCACGATCGCCTCGAAGCCTTCGCGCACGATGATCACGAACGACTGGAGGAATGCCTCCCACGCCGTGTATGACTGCCGGCCCGCAGCCGCCACGGCGGGCAGCGTCGCGGCGATCTCGCCGCGCGTCCGTGTTGCGTTAGGCACATCGCGCGACGCGATCTGCGCCCGGAAGTCGGCGAACCGCCGTTCCATGGACGACAGCGCGCCCGGACTCCGCGCGCGCGCCGCCGTCTCGAGCGGCTCGAACGCCAGATACGCATCCAGCGCCCGCTCGCGCGCATCGTTCGCGCGGCCGTCGCGCGCCGCCGCCAGCGACGAATCGAGCGCCGCCATCACCGCGCCTGACGACACTCGCCCCTCGCGCGCCGAACATCCGGTGCACGCCCCCTGCAGCGACAACACGTAGCCGACCACATTCCACCGCTGCTGCGGCGTCAACGTTCCGCCCCACGAGGGCATTGCCGTCCCCGCCACGCCGGTCGAGATCACGCGATAGAATTGCGCCGGCGTCACCCCGCGCATCGTGCCCGCATCGCCGATCGCCGGCGGCGCCGGCCGAATGCCGGCGGCCGCGGGACCGTCGCCCAACCCGCGCGTCCCGTGGCACGATGCACACCGCGCCTCGTACACCGCCCGCCCGCCTGCCAGATCCAGCGCCCCGCCAGGCATGTCCAACGCGGCCGCCTCGCCTAACGCGGCCATGAATCGACGGTGGAGCCGCGCCAATTGCTCCGGCGCCACCGTATCGCGCACCGCCGCCGCCAGCGTATCCAGCTGCGCTCGGATCGCCGGCGCGTCCGCCCCGCTCAGCTCATCAGCTGTCCGCCGCGCGCCCGCCAGGAACCCCACGGCCTCCTGGTACTCGTCCGCCGCCACCAACCGCCCGCGCCCGTCCACGCCCTTCGCATACTCGTCGACCGCAACCGCGACGATGTTGCCCAACCGCTTGGCCGGACTCTCCTGCGCCTGCACCCGTGGCAAAACCAAGGCAAGACCCAGAGTCGCAAACCCCGCCATGCGTAGTAGATATCGCATTTACGAGTGAATCTATCGGCTTTCTCTGCGCGCTACCACCTCGCCCCCGCTCCCCCTACGCCCTAATCCCTCCCCTTTCCCTCTTCCCTATTCCCTATTCCCCGCCTCTAGGACGACCACCGCTCCCGCCGTCATCTGACTGTGCGACAACGTCAACCACACTCGCGTCACCGCCAGCTCCGCGCACCGCGTCTCGGCCGCACCATGGAGCACGAGCGTCGGCAACCCGCCATCCGCGGGCACCACTTCCATCTCCCGCCAGCCGATCCCGCGCGCGCCCGGTGATCCGGAGAGCGCTTTGTACGCGGCTTCCTTCGCCGCGATGCGCGCCGCCAGATGCACGTACGGCTCCCTCTTGCTCATCGCGTAGCGCACTTCGCCCGCGGTAAAGAGCCGGTCCAGCGCGCGCTGCTCTTTGGACGCGATCAGCCGCTTCACGCGCGCCACGTCGACGAGATCGAGTCCCATGCCGATGATCACGCATCCTCCCGCGGCTCGTGGCCCAGCCAGCGCCTAACGCCAGACCGGCGCGGCGTGGGCATGTTCGCGGCCAGGACGCGCACCAGGGACAGCCAGACCTCGTCCGCCATCTCGAACGTCGACCGGAGCGCGGCCGCCCACGCCCGCCACCGCGCGAACCGGTCGGCGTCGTCGCTCGAGGCCAGCGCATCCTGGGCCTGCTGGAGTGCGCCTAACGCAGCCACCAGCGGCTCCGCCACCTCCGACAGCTCCGCTTCCAGCGCCCGCCGCTCCGGCGGCTCCGACGGATGCCGCTCGGCCGCCACTTCGCGCAGCCGCTGCAGCATCGCCGCCCGCAGCGACACCGCGTCGAAGGCCGCGCGTGCGCGCTCCGGCCCCGTCGCCGACTCCGCCTCGCGGCGCGCCGCGAGCAATGGTCCGAAGTACCGGTCGTGCTCGGCCCCCGGTGACGCGCGCGTCGAGCCGAGTCCGCGCAGCGACCGGGTCACCTCGGGCACGGCCATCGCGCGACGGTCGAGCGCGGCCGCCAATCCCGCCAGCTCCGGCGGCCCGCCTAACGCAATGATGTCGCCGCGCGCCATGAACAACTCGAGCGTGCCCACCGCGTAGCGCGCGCCGTCGAGCCGGTCGAACGGCAGACGCACCGCGCCGCCCGCCCGATCCAACCGGAGCGCGTCCTCGTCGAGCGACGCCTGCGCGTCGCCGGCCAGATCCTGTCCCCGGAGCAGACCGCTCAACGTCACCATCACCGGGCCGTCGGCCGTCATCTCACGCATCCTCGAGCGCATACCGCGCGCGGCCCGCGAGCTCGTCGTCGCACAACGCCGGCTCCTGCCCGGTCCGCTGGCGCCACCGCATCACGAACTGCGGCAGCCGTTCGGTGCTGAACGCCGCGCGCTCCATGCCTAACGCAACGATGGCGCGCTCGATGCCCTCGGGCGCGCCCTCCACCTCCACCAGGTCATCCATGCGCGGATAGCGCTCGAATCGCACCGTGGCGCCGTGCAGATCGTACTGCGCGATCTCGCGATCGATGGCGCGCGTCACCTGGTAGCCGAGCCGCGCCAAGATCGCGGCCAGCACGTCGGCCGCATCGGCGCTGCACTGCAGCTCGTCGCGCACCTTGTAGCCGCCCTCGTATCCGGTGGGACCTTTCCATCCCAGCTCCGCGCGCGATCCCGCGGCGTCGCGATAGACCCGCAGCCGGAGCACGTCGTCGCGCCGCGCCAGATCTCGGAGCGCGGTGTCGTACCGCCGGTCCTCGAGTCGGCCCGCGAACGTGAGCCTGGCGCCGGCGCGCGTTAGGCAGGCGGCGCGCCGCTCCCAGTCGTCGAGCACCGCCTTGAGCTCCACCTCACGCATCGAAGATCGCCTCGAGCACCGCGTTCGTGTCGCCCAACGTCGCGAACACGGCCGCCGGCCGATGCCCGGCCAGCTCGGCCACCGAAAACCGGCCGGTGGCCACCGCAATCGCGCGCGCGCCGACGCTCCGCGCGCACTCGATGTCGGACGGCGTGTCGCCGATCACCACCAGATCCTCCCCACGCAGGTCCAGGCCTAACGATTCGCGCGCGCGGCGCAGCGCGACCGCCGGCAGCTGCGGCCGGTGCGCGTGATCCGAGCCGTACGCACCCACGCGGAATCGCGCCACATCCAGGCCGGCGGCCGACAACTTGAGCGTCGCGCCCTGGCAGATGTTCCCGGTGAGCAACCCGACCACCGCATCGGCGCGCGCCTCGAGCGCGTCGATGAGATCGGCAACGCCATCGAACAGGTGCATCCCTCGACTGCCCGTCGACAGCTCCTGCTCGAGCAGCGACACGTAGCACGACGACACCGACTCCATGCGCGCGTCGATCGTCTCGTCGCTGTGGCCCGCGGCGCGCATGAGATCGCGTACGATCTGCGGGTCGGTCTTCCCGTCGTAGCGGTAGTCCGTTGGGCCGGCGCCCCCGAACACGCGCGTGAGCGCGGCGGTCATCGCCCGCCGTCCGGCGCCATCGCTCCACAAGATGGTGCCATCGATGTCGAACAGGACGAGCTTCATGCGCGCGTGAGCACCACGCCGGCGATGATCGTCACGGCGCCGGCACCCTGCCATGCCGTGGGCTGTTCGCCCAACATCATCCACGCGACGCCGAGCGCGATCACCGGCTGCAGATTCGAGTAAATCGCCGTGCGCGTCGGGCCGAGCACCCGCACGCCCCGATACCACCCGAGATATCCGATCACGAGCGACCCGATGCCGGCAAACACCATCGCCCCCCACGTTTGCGGCGTCACGCTGCGCCACGCCGTAGCCGCGAACGACGGGGCCGAGATGAAGAGCAGCGGGATCATGCCGCCCACCAGGGTGAGCGCCGAGATGTCGATGAGCGACACCCGATCCGCGAGCGGCTTGAGCAGCACCGTGTACCATGCCCAACACACCGCGGCCGCGATGACGATCGCGTCACCCGTCAGCGAGCCGCCGGCGGCCTCGTGCATCGATCCGCCCAACACCACCAGCGCGATGCCGAGCATCGAGAGCGCGACGCCGCCGTACCCCTTGGCGCCGATGCGCTCGACGCCTAACCAGCGGCCGATCACCGCGATCAAGGCCGGCGACGCCGCAAGCAAGAGCGCCGCGCTGCCGGCCCGCGTGTGCGCCACGCCCTCGGCGAACAACGTCTGGTAAATGCAGTTGCCGAGTACGCCTAACGCAAGCAGCAGCAGCGCGTCGCGCCGCGACAGGGGACGCGCGCCCGGCCGCCGGCGCTGCCACACCGCCAGCACGCCGAACGCCAGCGTCGCCATCAGAATCCGTGCGCCGTTGAACGCCAGTGCGTCCATGTGGTCGGTCCCGTACTTGACCACCGCGTAATTCGCGCCCCAGATCGTCGTCGTCAGCAGCAGCCAGAGATCGGTGAGCGAAACGCCCGACCGCGCGGGCTGGTCCGCGCGATCGGGCGTCATCGCCGTGTCGAGCGCCGTGGTCATGCCGGAAAGCTAGACGGCGCGTCCGATGCGCGACAGCGCTTCCTCCCCTTCGCCGCCCTCCCTAGTTTCCCGACCATGCATCTCTCCTTCGCGCTGTTCGCCGACGCCGCCAATCTCTCCGTCGAGGGAAAACTCAACGTCCTCGGCGTGTTCGACGCAGTGCAGGTGGCCGCGCTCCCCACGGTTCATCCGCGCGCACACCTCGTG
>DATNAM010000294.1:0-11827 GCA_035572595.1 Gemmatimonadaceae bacterium | reverse complement strand
CACGCCAAGGATACCCTCGACTTCTCGTACACGATGGACTCGAGCGAGGTGTCCGCAAATCCCCCCATCCCGCTGCCCGACGTCTCCGGCATGAAAGGCACGCAGGTCCGCGGCGCGATGTCACGGTCAGGGAAGATCTATCGCTCCAACTCGACCGCCGATGAGAACGACCCCGACATGCAAACGCTCGTCGAAGGCATGCGGCGCTTTCTCGTCACGTTGCCGCCGGGCGCGAGCGTCGGCAGCAAATGGGTCGACACGGTGCGCAATAGCACCGAACGGAACGGCTCGCACCTCGACGTCAAAACCATTACCACGTCGACGATCCTCGGCGACACCACGTACGAAGGCCAACACGCGTGGCGCGTGCATCGCGCGGCCGATCTCTCGATCGCCGGCACCCAGTCTGCGTTAGGCCAGGATCTCACCGTCGAGGGCCACGGTACCGGCGATGGTGTCTACTACATCAGCGGCGACGGTGTCTATATCGGCTCGACCGCCACGCAAACGATGCTGCTCGAGGTCACGCAAGTCGCCACCGGCAAGACCATTCCGGTGACGCAGGTCGTGACCTCGAAGGTCGAGCTCATGCCCTGACCGGCCGGCCTGCCGCCTCACTCGTCGTTCGAGGACCGTCGGTCGCGCTTCTGATGCGAGCGCCGCTTTTTCTGCGCCAACCGCCGCTCGACCGCCGCGCGCGGCGTGCGCGTCGGCACGCGCCGCTTGGGGACCACCAGCGCGCGCCGCACCAGGTCGGCGAGTCTCGCCTCCGCCGCCTCCCGGTTCTGCCGCTGACTTCGATGCTCGCTCGCCACCACGCGCACGAACCCCGCCTGGTCGCGCCGCCCCGCCAGCCGCGCCGCCACCCGCTCGCGTTCCGCCTCGCCTAACGATCGCGATGTCGACGGGTTCCACCAGACCTCGATCCGCGTCGCCGACGTGTTGACGTGCTGCCCGCCCGGTCCGCCAGAGCGCGTGGCCCGCACCACCAGCTCGTCGCGGGCGATCGTCACCCGCGCGTTCACCCGCACGTCGTCGCTCACGCCGGCACCGTCCCATCGGCGGCCGCACGGTGCACGCGCACCGCGGCCACGCGCTTGCCATCCATTGCCACCACCTCGAGCTCGCCGCCCGGAAACGCCACCCGGTCGCCCACTTTCGGCAATCGGCCTAACTGCGAGAACACGTAGCCGCCTAACGTCGACCAGCTGCCCTCCGGAATCCGGACGCCGTGGTCCGATCGCACGTCGATCAACGACATCGACCCCGCCAGCTCCAACATCCCGTTCTGCATCAACGCGTCCCGTGCTGCCACGTCGTATTCGTCGGCGATGTCGCCGATCACTTCCTCGATCAGATCTTCCATCGTCACGATGCCCGACGTCCCGCCGAATTCATCGAGCACGACGGCCATGTGCGCCCGCGTGCGCCGCAGATCATCCAACACCCGCTCCGCCGCGCGCGTGTCGGGCACGTACATCGCCTCGCGCACGAAGCGCTTGAGCGCGAAGGGCTCGCGCCCGTCGCGCAACCAGAGATCCTTCGCCAACAACACGCCGACGATGTCGTCCAACGTCTCGCCGTACACCGGATAGCGCGAATATCGCTCGCGCCGCAACACTTCCAGCACTTCTGCTTCCGTTGCGTCGACTTGCAACGCCACCACTTCCGTTCGCGGACGCATCACGTCGCGCGCTTTCTTGTTGTGAAAGTCGAACACGCCCGCAAGCATTTGCGTATCGCTTTCGTCCAGAATCCCGTGCGCCCGCGCCTGCATCACCAGCAGCCGCAGCTCCTCCGGCGAATGGACACGCGCCGTTTCCTCCACCGTGTGCAGCCCCAGGAGTCGCAGGAACGCGTTCGCCGCGCCGTTCAGCACCGCGATGAACGGACGCATCACCGTCGAGAACAGCCGGAGCGGGAGCGCGACCCACCGGCTCACGCCCTCCGGATTGAGCAGCGCCATCGACTTGGGCGCGAGCTCGCCTAACACAATGTGCAGGAAGGTGATGATGACGAAGGCGCTCGTCACCGCGGCCGCGCTGTGCGTCAACGTGGGCGACGGCACATACCCGAACACGCGCAGAAAGCGGTCCAGTACCGTCGCCATCGTCGCTTCCCCGATCCACCCCAAGGCCAGCGACGACAGGGTGATGCCCAGCTGCGTCGCCGAGATGTACAGATCGAGATGCTTGAGCGTCTCCTGGACGATCTTCGCGCGCCGGTCGCCGCGACTCGCCAACGCATCGATCCGGCTCCGTCGCGCACCCACCAGACCAAACTCGGCCGCGACGAAAAACGCGTTCGACAGCACCAGCAGGAGCACCGCCAGCAACCGCAGCACAATCGCGCCGGCAGTCAGATCATCGGGTGGACCAGCCACGTAACTCCTTGGCAGAGGCAGTCGTCGAAGATATAGCAAAACGCCAGGCGTCGCGGTACGTCAGCCTCTCATTCCGCGAGAGACGCCGGCTTTCGTTCCCGTCCAACGCGACGGACTAGGCGCCGGATCGCCGACTCACTCGATCACAACGATGCTCGACCAGCGCCGCGTCCTTCGGTGGATCTACATCGGCCGCCTCTCGTTGGCCTCCGCCATTTTCGTCGCGGCGGTCATGGCCTGGCAGGCCGCCGAAGCGCGCGTCACCCTCATCGCATCGCTCGCCGTCATCGCCGCCATTACCGTGACGGCTGTCTCGGTGTGGTACGGTTCGCAAGCCACGCGCCGCGCCGGCCGCGCGTTCTTCTATCTCCAAGCCGTATTCGACGTCGCCCTCGTCACGGCCGTCGTCCACGTCACCGGTGGAGAGCTGTCGCAGTTCGCCGCGCTCTACATCCTCGTGACGGCCGGCGCTTCACTGCTCCTTCCGGCCGGTGGCGGACTCCTCGTCGCGGCCCTCGGCATCTCCTGCTACATCGCCGACGTCATCATCTCGAGTGGCGGCGCGTTGGACCTGGGCATGATGCTCCAACTCGCCGTGTTCGCCGGCGCGGCGTTGGGCGTTGCCTACCTGAGTGCGCGCCTCAAGGAAGCGGGCGTCGATCGCGAAGACCTCGAAGCCCAACTTGCCCTCGCACGACTCCAGGCCGAGGACATCCTCCGCAATATCCGAAGCGGCATCGTCACGATCGGTTCCCAACGGCGCCTGCTGTTCGCCAATCCTGCCGCCGGCACACTCCTCGGGTTCGACCAGGAAACGACGCGCGGCCGCCCGGTAAGCGAGGTCATCGCCGGTGCCTGTCCCGCACTCGCCGAAGCGCTCGATCACGCGCTGACCGCCGGCGAGCGCGTCACGCGCGGCGAAGCGGTCATCACGCATTCCAATCGCTCGTTCCCCATCGGCTTCACGACGACGATTCTCGATGCCGACGGCGACGACTCCGCGTTGTCGGCCACCGCGATTTTTCAGGACATAACCGACAACAAGCGCCTCGAGGAATTGCGCCTGCGCGCCGAACGCCTCGAGGGCGTGGCCGAATTGAGCGCATCGCTCGCCCACGAGATCAAGAATCCGCTCGCCTCGATTCGGAGCGCCGTCGAGCAGTTGGCGCGCGCGCCGCGCGCCACCGACGACGAGCGGACGTTAGGCCGGCTCATCGTGCGCGAGTCCGACCGTCTCGCGCGCCTGCTCACCGAATTCCTCGACTTCGCCCGCGTGCGCAAGACGCGCGGCGACCTGATCGACTTGGGTGAAGTCGCGCGCGCCGCCACCGGACTCGCCGCCTCGCATCCCGACTGCGACCGCGGCATCGACGTCGCCTACCAGGCGCCGCGCGAGCCCGTGTTCGTCGAAGGCGACGAGGACCTGCTCCATCGCGCGATCTTCAACATCACGCTCAACGCCGTGCAAGCATCGCCCGACCACGGCCGCGTCGCCGTCGAGCTCACGCGCCTAACGCGCGAGCAGGTTCCCTCCGGCGTCGTCTTCCGCGACGGCGCGGTGGCGCTCCGCGTCACCGACGTCGGCCCCGGCATCCCCGCATCGATCAAGGACCGCGTGTTCGATCCATTCTTCACGACCAAACCCGGCGGCACCGGCCTCGGCCTGCCGATCGTGCACCGCGCGATCGAAGCCCATCGCGGATGCGTGCTGCTCGACACGGGCAAGCGCGGCACGCGCTTCACCGTGCTGCTGCCGCTTCCGCAGCCGGCCGGCGCGGAGGCCGCGTGACCGCACCCGCCGTCAAGCCGAGCGTCCTCGTCGTCGATGACGAGACGGGTATCCTGGAAACGCTCCGCATTTTGCTCAAGAACGAAGGCTTCACGCCGCACGTTGCGTTAGGCGGGAAGCAGGGCCTCGATCAGATCGCCGCGCTCGCGCCCGACATCGTCATCACCGACGTGCGCATGCCGAGCATCACCGGTCTCGAGATCCTGTCGGCCGCCCGCGCCAAGGATCCCGATCTCCCCGTCATCCTCATGACGGCCCAAGCGGACCTTCGCTCGGCGATCCAGGCGGTCAACGAAGGCGCCTACTACTATATACAGAAGCCCTTCGTCAACGGCGACATTGTCGCCATTCTCCGCCGCGCCGCCGAGCACCGCCAGCTGCGCGTCGAGAACCGATCGCTGAAGCAGGAGATCAGCCGCCGCGATCGCAACAGCGCGAACCAACCCGTTGGGCGCAGCAAGGCATGGCTCTCGGTGCTCCGCCTCGCCGAAACGGTCGCACCTACCGAGTCGACCGTGCTCATTCAGGGCGAGTCCGGAACCGGCAAAGAGGTCATCGCGCGCTACATCCATCAGCTGTCCGCGCGCGCATCCGGCGCATTCCTCTCGATCAACTGCGGTGCCCTCCCGGAGAGCCTGCTCGAGAGCGAATTGTTCGGCCACGTCAAAGGCTCGTTCACCGGAGCAGTGAAGGACAAGTCGGGCCTCTTCACCGCCGCCGGCGGTGGCACGTTCTTCCTCGACGAGATCGGCGAAACCACGCCCTCGACGCAGGTCAAATTGCTGCGCGTATTGCAGCAGCGCGAAGTCATTCCGGTGGGCGGCACCGAGGCCGTGCCCATCGACACACGCCTCCTCGCGGCCACGAACCGCGACCTCGAGGAAGAGATGAAGCGTGCGGCGTTCCGGAGCGACTTGTTCTACCGCCTCAACGTGTTCGCGCTGCACCTGCCGCCGCTGCGTGCCCGTCGCGATGACATCCCGCTGCTCATCGACTCGTTCCTCAACCGTGCCGCCCAACAGCGGCAGTCCGATGCCAAGCGCCTTACTGAAGGCGCGCTCGATGCGATGCAAGCCTACGCCTGGCCCGGCAACGTGCGCGAGCTCGAGAACGCGCTCGAGCGCGCGGTCATCCTGAGCGATGGAGAAACGATCGACGTCGGCGCGCTCCCCGAGCGCATCACCGAACGCCGCGCCGAGCCGCTCGTCACGTCGCAGGTCACGGCCGCCAACCCGACGCTCGACGTGATCGAGCGTGCGTACATCATGTGGGTGCTCCAGAGCGAAGGCGGCAACAAGACGCGCGCGGCCGAGGTGTTAGGCATCGACCCGTCGACCCTGTATCGCAAGCTCTCACGCTACGAGGTCGACGAGTGATCTCGCGACCGGAGGGAACCTCGACACGCCGCAGCGGCAGGTTCAGCGTGTTCACATCCCTCAAAGCGGAGATGATTCTGAGTCTCGCCGTGCTGAGCACGGCGGCGCTCTCGCTCGCCGCGCTCAACGTGATCGTCCTCCGCGACCTCGTCATGAGCCGTCACGGAGCGCTCTATCTCGCGCTGCTCATCATCGCCGATGTCATCGTCTTCGTCGCATTTGGCGCGTACAAGGTGCAGGGCCTGGTCCTCGATCCGCTCGATCGCGTCGTCGAAGCCACCGAAGCGATTGCCAACGGCGATCTGTCGCGCCGTGTGCCGCAGGGCGCCACGATCGAGCTCGCCCGGCTTGCACGCAGCATCAATCGCATGACCAGCCGCCTCATCGAGGAGCAGGCCCAACGCGGCCACCTCGAGAAGGTCGCCTCCGTTGGGCGCCTCGCTGCCGGCGTCGCCCACGAAATCGGGAATCCGTTAGGCGCAATCGGCGGCTATGCGCACCTCCTGCGCCGCAGCATGAACGGGAACGCCGATGCCGCCGACGCGATCGTCGGCATCGAACGCGAAAGCGCGCGCATCGACCGCATCATGCGCGGCATGCTCGACTACGCGCGCCCGCGCCGCCGCACGCTCGAGCCGACGTCGCTCAACGACGTCGTGCGCCGCGTCACCGAGATGCTCACCGACCAGGGCGCCCTCAAGCAGACCGGCGTCACCCTCGCCCTCCACGACGACGTGCCCTTTCTCACCGGCGATGCGCACGAGCTCGAGCAGGTGATGGTCAATCTGCTGCTCAATGCGGTCGACGCCATGAACGGCGACGGCAGCGTGAGCGTCGTCACCGCGTGCGTGCCGTTCGCCGAGATCACCGAGTCGGGCGATCGCCGCCGCGGCGACGCCGCCGCCATCGCCGTCGAGCGCCAGCCTAACGCACGCGTCCGCGCCTGGCTCCGGTCCGTCGGAGAACTCCGCGAAGTCGTGACCCTCGTCGTCGCCGACAGCGGCCCCGGCATCCCGTGGAGCGAAAGCGAGCGCGTTTTCGATCCGTTCTTCACCACCAAAGAGCCGGGGAAGGGGACCGGCCTCGGCCTCGCGATCGTTGCCCGCATCGTCGAAGGACTCGGCGGGACGATCTGGGTACGCGAAGCACGCGAGGGCGGCGCCGCGTTCGTTATGTACTTTCCCGTGCCGGTGCAAGAACCACCCGCGAACCTCGTGCCCGTGCTCCCGTCGCTCGACCCCATTCCGTGAAGATCCTCATCGTCGACGACGAGCCGTGCCTTCGCCAGACTCTCGATCGAATTCTGGGCGCGGAAGGACACGAGACCGCGACCGCCAGTCACGCCGCCGAAGCGCTCGACACGCTCGCGCGCAACGACGCCGACCTCGTGCTGTGCGATCTGCGCATGCCCACGATGGGTGGACTCGAGTTCCTCGAGCGATACGAAGCGCAGCGCGGACGCGCGCTCGTGATCGCCATGAGCGCGTACGGTGATGCCGACACCGCCATCGCCGCGATGCAGCGCGGCGCGTACGACTACATCCAAAAACCGTTCCGCGCGGAAGAGGTGATCCTTTGCGTTAGGAAGGCCGCCGAGCGCGAGAAACTCCGCGCCAAAATCGAACGACTCGAGCAGGAGCTCTCGAGCATTCGCGGCGGCGGCGCGATCGTCGGGCGCAGCTCCGCCCTGCTCGCCTCCGTCGATCTAGCCCGCAAGGTCGCGCGCCATCCGTCGACGGTACTCATCACCGGCGAGAGCGGCACCGGCAAAGAGCTCATCGCGCGGTTGATCCACGATGGCAGTCCGCGCGCCGACGAATCCTTCGTCGCCGTCAACTGCGGCGCCATTCCCGAAGCGTTGCTCGAATCGGAGTTGTTTGGACACGTGCGCGGCTCCTTTACCGGCGCCACGACCGACAAGCCCGGCCTCTTCGAAGAAGCCGACGGCGGCACGCTCTTCTTGGACGAAATCGGCGAGCTGCCCGCCTCTCTCCAGGTCAAGTTGCTGCGCGCATTGCAGGAAGGCGAAGTACGTCGCGTTGGTTCGAATACGTCGAAACGCGTCGACGTTCGCGTCATCGCCGCTACCAATCGCGACCTTGCGTCGGATGTCGCCGCGGGCCGCTTTCGGGGCGACCTATACTATCGCGTCAACGTCGTGTCGATTCGCCTCCCGCCGTTACGCGAGCGCCGTGAGGACGTGCCCGATCTCGCACTGCATTTCCTGCGGCGTCACAACGCGCGGCTCGGCCTCGACGTCGGCCGGATTTCGCCGGACGCCATGCGCATCCTCGCCGCTTACTCGTGGCCCGGCAACGTGCGTGAGCTGGAAAATGTGATCGAGCGGGCACTGGTAATGGCGTCCGGGCCGACCATCGAGGCCGCACACCTGGTCGACCTGAGTGCCGCTGCCCCTGTGGCGCACACGAATGGCGTTGAAGATGTCGATCTGTCCGTCAAGCGCCGCACGGAGCAACTCGAGCGCAATCTCATTCAGCGCGCACTCGAGCAGACGCGAGGCAATCGAACGCGCGCCGCGCAATTGTTGGATCTCTCGCATCGCGCGCTCCTCTACAAGATCAGAGACTACGGGTTAGGCGACTGATTGCACGGCATTGATTTGATGCTGCTCGCAGCCGATCGTTCACACTCGCCGCTCCGCCACACCTTTATTTGCACGCGTCGCCCTCACCGAGGTGATGCGTGCTCACTCGTTTTAGTCCAAGTCGTTCCGGCTTCACACTCGTAGAAGTCCTCGTCGCGCTGGTGATGCTCACCGTCGGCGCCTTGGCCTTGGCAGCCACGGGAGTCGCCAACCTCCGCCTCGAGCTCACCGCCGCGCGTCGCGTCGCCGGCGCGGCACTCGCGACAACACGGCTCGAACAACTCCGCTCGAAGTGCTCGCCGTCGTCCGGCAATGACAGTGCGGCTGGCATCACAGCAGCGTGGCATGCCTCGGCATCATCCGGCGTTCAGGATCTGCTCGACAGCATGGTGCTCGTCGAGTCGCCTGGTCACGCGCCACACATCGATGTCATCCGGTCAGGGGCGCCATGTTGAACCGGCGCGTTGGGCCCTGTATGGGCTTCACGCTCGTCGAGCTGCTCATCGGCTTGGTGCTCTCTGCCATCGTCGGTGCGGCGACGCTGACGCTCACCGTCCACCACGAGCGCCTAGCGCGCGCTCTCGATCGCGTGCTGCTCACGCGCCGAGCCGTTCGGGAGGGCGCCGATGCGCTGCACTACGACCTCCGCGCGCTCGCGCCGAAGCGTGAGGCCATCTACGAAATGGGCGAGTCCTTCGTCGACTTTCGCCTCACCACCGGGTTTTCGGTCATCTGTGCGGTCGACCCGACTCATGCAGTCGTGTCGATTCCGTCGCGCGACAGCGCGAGCTCGTCGCTCACATCCTGGATCGTCGCGCCCGACCCGGGCGACACGGTCATGGTGTTGCTCCCGGCCACGAACCCGGACTCGGCGGTCTGGTCGCTAAGTGTGCTCGCCGCGGCGCCAGTCCGCGGCCGTCCGTGCCCGTCTGCGTTCGCCGACGGCGGAGATTCTACGGCCGCGCTCGTGCTCCGCCTAACGACAGCGCTGCCCTCGAGTGTCGGTGCGGGAGCAGCAATTCGGATCGTCCGTCGAGCGCGATACGAGATCTATCGCGCCAGTGACGGTGCGTGGTACCTCGGCTTCGTGGATTGCCTCGGCACCCGGGCCGCGCCCTGCGCGACCATCCAACCCGTGGCCGGCCCGTATGCTGCTCGCGGAATCCAGTTTCGGTTCCTCGACAGTGCAGGCTCGCCCACAGCAACACCGAGCCACGTCGCGCGCATCGATGTCTCCATGCGCTCACTCACTACCCTCGGCCCACGCATCCCGGGGCTGACGTCGGTATTCACCGATTCCGTGCTCTTCACCATCACACCGCGTGACTGAAAATGCGCATCGCACAAGGTCGCTACCACCGCAGGCGAACGGGCAGCACAACGCTCATTGTCATCGTGGCGCTCGCGATACTCGGCGCTCTCGTTGCCCGTGGATTTCTTGCGTCCTGGCGCGAAGCACAAATCGGCGCCGATTCCATCGCGCGGGCACGCGCGCTCGCCGCGGCCGAATACGGCGCGTATTCGACGTTGTCGCCCACCCGGTGGCTCCAGTCGTGGAACGCTATGGCGCCCGTGCATCACACGCCGATCGTGCGTCAGTCCATCGCCGGCGATGCTGCTGCCGACGTCACGGTATGGAAACTCACCCCCACTACGGCGCTCATCTCGTCGTTAGGCAGCGCGGGGCAGCTTCCTCGCGTCGCGCGGCAACGCGTCGGGCTCCTCGTCGCGCTGTACGCGCCCGTCGTCGCGCGCCTGGGCGCGGCTACGGCGCGCGCGCGAATCACGGTTGCGGATTCATCGCGCATTTCGGGACTGGATGCGACTGCGACCGACTGCGCACCTCCGGAATCCACGATCGCCGCGTTAGTTGTGGCCGACACCAGCGCTGCCGACATCGCACGATGCACGTCCACTCCGTGCCTCGTTGGGACCCCGCCGATTCGGATCGCGCCCGAGGCCGAGTCGGTCGAGACGTACGAGCAGTTCGGTCAGGTGGACCGCTCATTTCTTTCCAAGATCGGGACTCTCATTCCCGAGGGCAGCGTGCTGTCCCCCACACCGATTATCGACAGCCACGGCGAGTGCGATGCGCGAGCTCCCGGAAACTTCGGCGATCCGCTGCGCGTCCTCGGCGCGGACTCGCCGTGCAAGTCATTCTTTGCGTTGGGCCACGCCCAAGGCGATCTCCGGTTGGTCGGCGGGACAGGGCAGGGAATGCTCGTCGTCGACGGTGATTTGACTCTGAAATCGGCGGCGCGGTTCGACGGTGTCATCATCGCGCGCGGGTCCGTGTGGCTCGAGTCCGGATCACAGGTCATGGGCATCGTACTCGCCGCCAACATCGCGCTCGAAGGCGGCTCGATCGTCCAATACTCGTCGTGCGCAATCGATCGCGCACTCGTTGTCGGCGCGCGACCGGTGCCACAGCCGGGACAGTCTTGGACCGAGATGTTTTGACGCGCTCCACGAGCCGATATCGCACGTTCGTCACGCGGTGTTCCAGCACCCGTACAGAAGTTACCTCCGCCCAATCGGGTCGTGTGACTGGTAGTCGAACGCACTGCAGCAGATGCCACACGTGCATTCGCGATGTTCGTCGCCTTCTCTCAGCACTCACGCTTCGCTCACACGACTACCGCACGGATTCCCCATGGGTCTCTTCGGTCGCAAAAAGACTTCGATCGGGCTCGATATCGGATCGGGCCTCGTCAAAGTCGCCGTCATTGATCACTCGAAGGGCGAGCCTGAGCTGACGAAGGTCGCAATCGCTCCGCTGCTCGCGGACGCCATCGTCGAGGGCGAAGTGATGGACCCCGGCATTGTCGCCGAGGCTGCGCGCAATGCGCTCGCCGCCGCTGGCATCAAGGGACGGCCCGTCATTACCGCGGTCGGTGGTCGCGATGTGATCATCAAGAAAATCCAGATCGACCGTGTGAAAGAACAGCAGGCGCGCGAGCTCATTCGATGGGAAGCGGAGCAGCACGTGCCGTTCGACATGGAGTCCGTCGAGCTGGATTTCCAGATTCTCGATCCCGACGCCGATGGCCTCGAGATGAACGTGTTGCTCGTCGCTGCGAAGCGCGACCTCATCGAGAACAAGCTGCGCCTTCTCACCGACGCGGAAGTGACGCCGAGTGCCGTGGATGTCGACGCGTTCGCGTTGCACAACGCGTTCGAGATCAACTATCCCGAAGCGATGAATGGCGTCGTCTGCCTCGTGAACATCGGCCACGAAGTCACGAACATCAACATCATGGAAGACGGCGTCCCGCTGCTCACGCGTGACATTGCGGTCGGCACGCGTCGCTTCCGTGAAGATCTGCAGCGTGAGCGCGGTTTGAGTGCGGAAGAGGCCGACGGCCTGCTCCAGGGCTACGATCGCTCGCCGCACCTCCAGGCGATCACCGATACGCGCGGCGAAGAGATCGCCACTGGTATCGAGCGCGCCGCCGCGTTCCTCGCCAGCTCATCGCGTGTCACCAACAAACTGCGCGCGTCATACACGAGCGGCGGCGGCTCACGCGTTCCAGGCCTAACGGAAGCGCTGGCGACGCGCTTGCGCATTCCGGTCGAACAAGCCAACCCGCTGCAGCGCTTGCGAGTACGTGACGGTGCTTTTGATTCGCTCGTCATCGACGATGTCGCTCCGCTCCTCATGCTCCCCATCGGGC
>DATNAM010000293.1:0-3037 GCA_035572595.1 Gemmatimonadaceae bacterium | reverse complement strand
AATGTTGTCGCGATCGGCGAGCGTCGCGTGCACGGGCCCGTGCGACTCGTACGCGCGAATGCCGAAGTAGATGGCATCGGACGAGTACCAGACCATCACGACCGTGGAGTCGGCGGCGGGCAGCCCGTCGACCGGCGTGTACTCGGAGAAGTCCGTCAGGCGCGCCGCCTTGGACCACACGGCCTCGTTCAGATTCCCGTCCACGGTCACCGTGTCGGCCAGGCGCGGTGCGCTGACTTCCGTCTGGCCCTTGCGTCCACTGAAAACGGTACCGGGTGATACTGCGGCGATCTGCAACAACGCGATGATCGGGAGTAGCACTCGTCACTCGTCGGCGGGAAGAATGAGAACTATGGATAGCGTGCCGCGCCGGCGCCATAGTCCAGGGTCCGCTGTCATCCCTGATTTTGCAGTTTCCAAACAAAGTTGCGGGCGCGCGGCCAGGCTCACCGCGCAGCCGACTGCCCGCGAGGCGCGCGCCCACCGTTAGGCGACTGGACCGCCGCCGCAAGGTCGCCGCGCGCCGCGCGAACCGACCGATTCGCTCGAGCCAGGTACGAGCGAGACGGAACCCGTCCATACGCATCCCGTTTTCGCACCTCGAAGCACGCTTCGTGCATTGTACCGCATCGCTCGAAGCATCAACGTGGACAGCGAACGGAGTTTCGTCATGAGAATCGCACATAGCGCCCTCATCGGGACGGCGATCGGCCTGGTCGCATGCGGTGGTGGGAAAAGCGCGAACAATGCAGCGGACACATCGGCGGCGATGGCGCCTCCTGCGGCGACGGCGGGATCCACCGCGGTCGCGGCGGCTCCGCAAGGGCCCATGAGCGTACCGTCGTGGATGAAGGTCGACAAAGGCAGGAAGACGGTCACGCTCGACGTTCACGCCGGTCAGACGCCGGACAACAATCACTGGAACTTCAACGGCTACGACAAGGGCAACGCGACGATCACCGTACCCGAGGGGTACAAGGTGACGATCAACTTCACGAACGATGATGCGTCGCTCGCACACAGCATCGGCGTGGACAGCGCCTACGCGACGTTCCCGCCCACCTTCACCAACCCGCAGCCGATCTTTTCGGGTGCGATGAGCTCGGATCCGACGGATCCGGGCAAGGCGACACAGCCGCACAAGTCGCAGACACTGACGTTCACGGCCTCGAAGGCGGGGAACTACACGCTCAACTGCTTCATTCCGGGTCACGCGATGACGGGCATGTGGATTCACTTCAATGTGTCATCCGACGGACAGGCAGGCGTGCAGACCGGTTGAACGGTTGCGGGGCGGCCGTCCGGATGGACGCGCCGCCCCGATCAGTACCATCGTACCATTAGCCTAACGCGCAGCGCTGCAGCTGTCGCGTTGGGCCGTCGTGTTTCTTATCTGCCGCCTTGCCACGCGCCGCCCACGGCTTTGTACAACGCCACGAGCGCGGTGACCGCCGACGTGCGCCCAACGGCCAGCTCGCTCTCGGCGCTCAGCAACGTTCGCTGGGCGTCGAGCACCTGCAAGAAATCGGTCTCGCCGGCTTCGTACCGCAGTTGGGCAAGCTGCAACGCGTGCGTGCTCGCACGCACGGCCTCGCTCAGGTTCGACAACCGCGCGCGCGACCGATCGTACGCCACGATCGCGCTCTCCGTCTCCCCGATCGCCCCGACCACGGCCGACGTGTATTGCGCCTTCGCCTCGTCGGCGTGCGCCTGCGCGATGTCGACGCGCGTCTTCACGCGGCCGAGGTCGAGGAACGGCCACGTCAGCACCGGTCCGATGAAGAACCGCGGCGTACCCGTGTTGCCTAACGCATTGAACGTCGGCGCGGTGTATCCGGCGCTCGCGGCCAGCGAAATGCGCGGCAGGTAGTCCGCCTGCGCCGACCCGATCAACATCGTCTGCGCCGCGAGCTGCCGCTCCGCACTCAGAACGTCGGGCCGCCGCTTCACCAGGTCGGCCGGCGATCCCACCTTGACGACGTTAGGCAATACCGGCAGCGGTCCCGGCGCCGTCAGCGCCGCGGGCAATGTTTCGGGCGTCCGGCCCAACAAGACCGCCACCTGGTTCCGGCTCGCGGCAATCCGGGCCTCGATCGCCGGCGTCTCCGACAGCGTGAGGCTCAGCTCGGCCCGGGCGCGCTCGACGTCGAACGCCGTCCCGCTGCCGGCCGACAGCCGTTGCTCCGTCAACTTCATCGTGCGGCGCTGATTCTCGGCGTTTCGCTCGGCCACCGCGAGCTCGCTCTGCGCGCCCCGGAGCTCGAAATACGTCCGTGCGACTTCCGCGGCCAAACTGAGTTGGGCGTCGCGCACCTGCTCGTCTGCCGACTCCTCGAATGCCTTCCCGGCCCGCACGTTGTGGCTCACCCGGCCGAACACATCGAGCTCCCACGACGCATCCACCCCGCCATCCCACAGATCCTGGCGCGGCAACGCACCCGCGGTGCCGGGAAACTGCGCAGCCGACAACTGCTGGCGCGCGAGGCTGGCCGTGGCCGTGATCGTCGGCACGAGATCGAGCGACGCGAGACGCCGCTCGGACCGCGCCTCGAAGAACCGCGAGCGCGCGGCCCGCACGTCGGGACTGGCGCGCATGGCCTCGTGCACCAACCCGGTCAACGTGCTATCGCCTAACCCGGCCCAGAAATCACTGTCGGGCGCATCGGCGCTCACACGCGCCCCCGACGAGAGCGCGCCGATCTGCACCGTATCGAGCGTCGAATCCATCGGTGGAACCGAATCGGACGCTGTCGATGCAAATGAATCGGGGAGCACCACCGGAGCCGCCGTCACCGAGTCGGCCGCGCCGGCGCCCCTCGACGTCGCGATGCGGCGCGCGCTCGTGTCCGACAACGCCTGGAACGCCGGCGCCACCACCACGGTCGGCGGCTGATAGTTAGGCGAGCTCACGCACGCCGCCATCGCGCCGGCGCCGGCCACAAGCATCCATGCGAAGTTACGCATTGGCGCCCTCCTCGCCCGCCGCGACGAACGAGCCCGTGTGCGCACCAACCGGCTGTACTCGAGATGCCGACGC
>DATNAM010000292.1:0-17844 GCA_035572595.1 Gemmatimonadaceae bacterium | reverse complement strand
GACTCCCGCGCCGGCCGCCATCGCCATCGCGTGCCCCGCGATCGCGCTCAGGTCGATCGGCTGCCCCGCGATTCCGTGCAGAATCTCAACGCCCGCCGCGAGCAGCGCGCACACCACCATAGACACCACCGCCGCGACGCCGGCCCCCACACCAAGCTCCGCGAGAGCGAACTCCAACAGCGCGCCCGCCGGAGCGAACAGAACCATGTCCGTGACCGACATACGCCCAACGCCGAACGGCCGCACGTGATGCAGCGCGTTCATCAACCGGTGCTCGATGGAGCCGCCCGGCCACATCGTGCGCTTGCTGCGGTACAGCGGCGAGAACATCTCCGCCATCACCGCCGCCACGTACGACGCCGCGATGGCCAGCAGCGGCACACCGATCGCCCGCGCCCGCGGCTCCAAGCGCGACAACACCCGCGCCATCACCACGATCCCGGCCGCGCCTAACAGGGCGCCTAACGTGTTCGTCGTCACGTCGTTCACGCTCGACGTGCGCGCCGCCGAGAACAGCTGCGCCATCTCCACGCAGACGCTGAGCGCGCAGCCGGCGAGGGTGATCCACACCACGCGCCGCCACGGATGCGAGCGTGGCGACGTCACCAGCCACACGGCGCCGAATCCCGTGAACAGCAGCACGTTGCGCGCGGCGTCGACCACGTCGGCCCCCGTCGTCACGAACCGCAACGCGCGATGCCAGCGCCACGCCACCAGCGCCGGCGTCGGATCGAAATGGAAGTGCGTCAGCGTGGCGAGCAGCACCACCACCACGTACCCACCGCGAGCCGTGAGCCGCACCCACCGCGACCGCGTCGGATCGAACGTCACGATGCACCGCGCATGAACCGGGACGGAGACACGCCCCGCCGCAGTTGCCTAACGCAGAACAGGGGCCGGCCGGCGAACGAAGAAGCGGTCAGTGGCGGCCCACCGAAAACCCGACGCCCACCAGCCAGTTGCCGCCGCTCAAGAACACGCGCGACAACGCGACGTTCGCCGTGAATCCGCGCGCCATCATCCCGACACCGGCCGCAAGCATGAATTGGAGCCCGGCCTCCGTCCCGCTGTCCGGACGAATCAGCCCCACGCCGACTCCCGGCGCGATGTACGGCACGAGCCTGAGCCCGCGCGGCGCCGGCACGAGTGACACCGGCAGGGACACCGCCCCCGACACCAGCGTCGTGTCGCTCGGCTTCGCGTACCCGATTTGCGCATTGAGCCCGACGTCGAACGTCGCGCGCTGAGCGCCACCGCCGGTCGGGATTGCCACGAGATTCTGCGCCACACCCAGCGAGCCCATGATGTGCGAGTGGCACGCGTTGTCGGTGCAGTTAGGCCAATAGTACCCGCCCGTCGCCGACAACTCCGCGCCCCCGACCGGCATCACGACCGTCAACCCGAAATCGTGCGTGTATTCGTGCGAATCGAAACTCATGATGCCGTATCGCGCGTGCACCGCCACCGATGTCGCCCGCACGCCCATCACGCTCACGTCGAACAGCGGTCCCAGCGCGCCCGCTGGTGTCTGCGTCAGCACGCGGTACGCCGCTGAATCGCTGTGGTCCTGCCCATGTGCGATACTCGGCCGGACCATCGCAATGCACACCGCGAGACCGGCAAGACGAAGGAGGCGCGACATGAAATTCCCGGCTGAGCGAAGCCATCCAAGGACCGGCGCGGATGGCAGGCGAAAAGCCCCTCAAGATGCCCGTCCCGTAGGGACCGGGGAAGCCCTCTCGGTTGCCCCCGCCGGCGATCTCCGCTTTGACCGCCCGAATGTCAAAGCCATGTCCAAGACCGACTGTCCTGCATATCTTGGGTGTGGCCATTCAGACACGGTCGTGTGCCGCAGGTCGCGGGCCGCCCTCCCAACTGTTGCTGAGCCTTGTAACGCTTCGTCCCATTCGGCAGTCTCCAATTGCCGATTCATCGCCTCCCAGACGCAATGCACACTCGCGTCGGCGCGATCCGATGACGCCCATGAGAGCCCCGTAGAGCGCGTGAACGCCCCCGCCAAGACCTGTCCGCAATGCGGTCAGACGTACGACTTCGAGCAGCGCTTCTGCCCGCGCGACGGCTCGACGCTGCGCGCGCCAGCCGGTAGCAACCTCGTCGGCTCCGTGCTCGCCGATCGCTATCACATCGTCCGGCGCATCGGCGAAGGCGGCATGGGCCAGGTCTACCTGGCCGAGCACGTCAAAATGCGGAGACGCAGCGCGGTGAAAGTGCTCCACCAGGGCATGGTGAACGACCCCGATGCCATCGCCCGCTTCAATCGCGAAGCGTCGAACGCCAGCCAGATCCAGCACCCGAACGTCGCCGCCATCTACGACTTCGGGGAGACCGAAGATGGGCTCATCTACCTGGCGATGGAGTTCATCGACGGCGAGCCCCTCCGTAAGCTCATCGAGCGACAGGGTGCGCTCACCGCGGCGCAGTCGGCCGACATCACGCGGCAGGTCGCCGATGCGCTCGAGGCGGCCCACGAAATGGGCATCGTGCACCGCGACCTCAAGCCCGACAACATCATGATCGCGCGCGGCCGCAGCGGCGAAGACGTCGCCAAGGTCGTGGACTTCGGCATCGCCAAAGCCACCAGCGGCGACGATCAGAAAGTCACGCGCACGGGACTCGCCATCGGCACGCCCGAGTACATGTCGCCCGAACAGCTCTCGGGCGATACGCTCGACAACCGCACCGACATCTACTCGTTAGGCCTGGTGGCGTTCAACATGCTCACCGGCCAGCTGCCGTTCCCCGCCGTGTCGTCGCGCGAGGCGATGATCGCCCGCCTAACGGAACGGCCGCGGACGCTCGCGGAGATCAAAGACGACGTCGCCTGGCCGCCGGCGCTGCAAACGGTCATGGATCGCGCGCTCGCGAGCCATCCCAAGGATCGGTACGCCCACGCCGGCGAGTTCGGCCGCGATCTGGTCAAAGCCGTCGCCGCGATGCCCGAGAGCGCGCTCTCGAGCACGGGCACGCTCGCCATCGCCGCCGCGCACCCGAACGCACCCACGATCAAGCGCTCCGTGGCGCCGCCGCCCGCGGTTCCATCGGCAACCGCAATCACGCCGTCGGCCGCGCGACCCGCCGTGCGCCGTCCCACGCCGCTCATCGCCGGCGCGCCCACCCAGGTCGACGACTCGGGCCCGGGCCGCATCGTGCTCACGGCCTTCATCGTCCTCGCGGTCCTGGTCCTGGGCGGCGCGGGCGCGTGGTACGTGTACAACTCGCGCATCAAGGCGCCCGCGCCGGCCGCCGCCGCCACTACCCCGGCATCGCCAACGCCTAACGCAGCCGCCGCGCCCGCCGCGCCGGCCGCCAAATCCGGCGCCCTGGCCGCGGCCGACAGCGCACACCACGACTCGGCCGCCGCGCGGTCCGACAGCGCCGGCGCCAAACCCGCCGGCGTCGCCGCGGCACCGCCCTTGGTACCGGCCGCCGCCGCGCCTAACGCTACCGGCGCGCCCGCCGACTCCAGCGCCGGCGAGTCCGCCGCGCCGCCCGCCGATCTCGACTCGGTGCTCGCTCCCATCCGCGACAACATCGAAGTCGGCCGCTCCCGCATGGCCGACGGCGAGTACGAGGGGGCGCGCGTCCGATTCGGTCAAGCGGACGACCAAATCAAACAACTCGCCAAACCATACGCGGCGACGTCCCAAGCCGCCGCATTGCGCCACGACCTCTCCCACGCTATCGACGCCAACCGTGCCGCCTGCCGCGCCGAGAAACAACTCGACGAGCGCCGCGGCCAGACCGGACCGGATTGCCCCTGATGCCTATGAGACCCGCGATCGTTCTCGCTCTGACCCGCCGCGCGGCACTCGTCGCCGGCGCGTTGCTGCTCGCCCTGCCGGGCGTGCCGACAGCCGCCCGCGCCCAAGCGGCGAGCGCCTCGTACTCACTCTCCGATATCGTGGACCTCGTCAAGAACAAGGTCCCCGCCAAGCGCGTCCTCGCGCTGGCGAAGGAGAACTGCGTCTCGTTCAGCTTCGACGACGACGCCAAGAGCCGGCTGCGCCGCGCCGGCGCCACCGCGTCGCTCGTCACCGAGCTCGCGGGCGTCTGCGGCCCCGACAATCCCAAGCCTAACGCAAGCGCCGACAGCGCCAAGACCGCTGCCGCCGCGCCGGCCACACCGCCGCCGCCGGTCGACACGACCTTCCCGGTGAAGATCCGCGCCGCCGTCGTCGGCTCCGATCTCACGATTCATCCCGTGCCGCAAATGGACCTCTACATCATCGGTCCGCACGGCGACACGACGCGCACGTCCACCGATCTCGATGGCGCCGCCGACGGCACCTTCAAAGACGGTGTCTACCGCATCGAGAGCGCGCACAGCATCACGATGGGCAACGCGCGCTACCGTTGGGCGTTCTACCAGACGTTCTCGAAAGACATGCGGCCGATCGAGCTCACGCAGAAAAACGCGGTGATCGACACCATCGCCGTCGCGTCGGCGCCGGCCGCCACGCCAAGCTCCACGCCCGCCACCGCGGGCGCCACCGGGACATCGGCCGCCGACAGCGCGCAACCCGCCGCCGGCCCCGCCGACAGCGCCGCCGCGCCCAAGACGCCGGCCAAACCCGTTAGGCACGAGAACGTCGAACGCGAAATCTTCGCCAAGTACAAGACCGGCGTGTTCACCGTGTTCGGCACGGCGCGCGGCACCGCGTTCCTCGTCGACTCGTCGGGCCTCATCGTCACGAACGCGCACCTCGTCAAAGGCGCCGACGAAGTGCGCGTCCAGATCGACTCGGCCACCAAGGTGTACGCCAAGCCGCTCGTGACCGACGACGACAAGGACATTGCCATCCTTGCCATCAACATGAGCCACTGCTCCGCCTGCGCGGTCCTGCCGCTCTTCGACAGCAGCAAGAGCACCGCGCCCGCCGCCGGCGACCGCGTGCTCGCGTTAGGCTCGCCGCTCAACCGGCTCTCCGTCCTCTCGATTGGCATCGTGAGCTCCGCCGATGACCACGCCGTCGTGAGCGACGCCGGCGTCAATTGGCTCAACACCGGCGGCCCGCTCATCAATCTCGATGGCTACGTCATCGCGCTGAACAGCATCAAGGAGAGCCAGCTCGCGCTCTCCGATGCCGGCGCCGGCCCGCGCGTCGCGTCGTCCGTCCCTGTCGCATCGATCGCCGGCGCGCTGCAACGCGCGCGCACCGCACTGCCCTCGCTCGGTGCGGCCGCGCCGAGCGATTCGCTGCTCCCCGTGTTGCCCGCGGATCCGTTCCCGAAAGCGCCCATCGACGCGGTGAGCGCGGTGGCGAATCTCAACCTGCAGGTCTATCGCACGGGAGCAGGTTCGTTCCGTCTGTTAGTCATGACGCCCCAGATCATGGCCTGGCGCCAGGTGCAGGCCGACAAAGCGCTCGCCGATCGCAAGCAGCACGATCCCCAGAAGGCAGCGCAGTGGCGGCGCATCGATCCCATCGAGGGATGGCGCGATTGGCGCGACTATCTCGACGATCGGCGCGCGGTCGTCGTCGTGAACGTGATGCCCGATGGCGCCGCGTTTCCGTTCTACGACGCCGACAAGCTGCAGTCGTTCGACGGCGGCAACTTCAAGTCGATGGTCATCACGCGCGATGGCGTACCGATCGTGCCGGTGGAGAAGGTGCGGATCCCCGCGGTGCTCAACGTCGACGAGATGCGCGCCAGCGGACGGCAGGTTCCCATGCAGGGAATCTACGTGTACAGGATCCGCGATTTTGCGCCGCGTGCGGTGGGAACGACGGCTAACTATGCGGTGCGCATCGTCGATGCGGCGCAACCCGACAAGCCCGTGATCATTCCACTCCAGCCTGCGCTCATCGAGCAGCTCTGGAAGGACTTCACTCCGTATCGCTTTCCGTGACATCGAGGGACGATGGGAACGCCTGCTCCCATCGTCCCTCGCCCCGGAGTGGTAGAACTTGCGTTAGAAGCGCGCGCTGGCGCCGTTGCTCGACGAACCGTTGCGACGCGACGCACCGCGTGCCTCGCCGCCCTTCCGTCCGATCAGCGACATGTGATCGCGGTCGCGGCTAACGGCCACGCCGCCCTTCCGCCCCGCCTCGCGCGCTTCGTCAGGCGAGAACTCGTGCGCGGTGCCCTGCGCATGTGCCGCACGTCCACCCTTGCTCGCGATCTCGCGCTGCTTCGACGTGTCCATCGCCGCGAAGCCCCGGTTGCTCTTGGTCATGTGACTGGTGCTGGCCATCGTTGATCGCTCCTCCAAGTAGGCTTGTTCTCTGAACGCCTTCGCTGCCTCTCGCCGCGCCGGCGGCGTCGACGTTTCGTTCCATGTCGACGCTCCTGTCCTGCATCGTCAGGACTGTACGACGCGTGCAATGCAAAGGCCAACTTACTCTATGGGAGCCAATAAGGTATACGACCTCGACCATACAATTTTCTTTGTCAAACCGACCGGGCGATGTGTGTGTTTTTTTACACGCGTTTGCCCAACGCAGCGTGTCATGATACCGTCATCCCGCGTGCGGTTTTCTCACGGTGACCCGAACGCAACCCCAACGGTCACTACCTCGGAGGTATCGCGCGTCCACGCTCCGAGGGAGGACCCATGTCGCTCCACGCCAGCCCGTCGCGTCGCTCGTCGGTTCGCGTTCGCCACATCGTGCGAACGCTCGCGACAGCCCCACTGTTGTTCGCCGCCGCCTGTCACGATGCCACCCTCTTCGACGGCACGCTGCGCGTGATGACGCGAACGACCGGTGTCGATCTCACGCCCGATCCCTACGCCGTTTCCATCGATGGCAAAGGGACCGTGATGCTCCCCGATTCCTCGCTGCACGTGTTCACCGCGCTCGAGATCGGACGTCACAGCGTCGGCATCGCGAATCTCGCCGGTAATTGCTCCCTCGACGGCGGGAGCCCGGTGTCCGCCGCCATCGCGCCGATTGGTCTCGATACCGTCACGTTCCACGTGACGTGCGCCGCGCGCCCGCTCACCTTCGTATCGGAGCGCGGCGGACCGGATGAGCTGTATGCAATCGAGAGCGACGGCTCGGGCGTGTCTCGCGTCGGTGACGGTAGCACGAGCGACCTCACTCCCGCGTGGTCCGCCGATGGATCGCACGTCGCCTTCGCCAGTAACCGCGGCTCGGGCGGCAATTACGAGATCTACGTGATGAATCGCGATGGCACCGGCACGCGTGCGGTCACGAGCGCCGGCGGTTTCAATTGGTTCCCCGCCTGGTCCCCCGATGGCACGCGCATCGTGTTCGAGTCGGCGCGCGACGGCTTCCTGGCCATCTACGTCGTCAACACCGACGGCACGGGCCTCACGCGCCTAACGGCAGATGCGGCCGGCAACGAACACCCCAGCTGGTCGCCCGACGGCACGCGCATCGCGTTCGCCGGCGCCCGCGGCGGCACGCCGCAGATCTACACCATGTCTCCCGACGGGTCGGACGCGCGCGTGCTCACCCAGTCGTCGGCCCCCGCCACCGCGCCCGCGTACTCGCCCGATGGATCCCGCATCGCGTACGTCGTCGTCCCCACCGACGGCCCCGCGCGCATTCACGTGATGGCCGCCGACGGCTCGAACGACGCCGCCGTCACCGACGGCACAGACTTCTCCACGTTCCCTGCGTGGTCGCCCGATGGACGCAAGCTGGCGTTCATGGCGCAGCACGACGGCGCGTGGCAGGTGTACACGATCGGCGCCAACGGCTCGCGTCTCACGCCGCTCACCGCCGACGCCGGCACGAACCTCTTCCCCGCCTGGAAGCCCGCCGCGCCGTGACCGGATGCGACACGGCCCGGTGCCGTTAGGCACCGGGCCGTCGTCGCGCTCCCGAGCCGCGGCTCGCTACTCCCTCGCCGCGTACCCGTAGTAGCTGGCGTATCCGTACTGATCGTACAGCGGAACCTGTTCGTTCGGATCGTTGAGCACCGCGCCCAGAATCCGCGCATCGACGTCCTGCAGCTGCTGCACCGCCAGCTGCGCCGCGCGGCGGTCCGTCTTGCCCGCGCGCACCACCAGCAGCACGCCGTCCGCCAGCGACGCGAGGATCGCCGAATCGGCCACCGGCAGCACCGGCGGCGTGTCCAGCACGATCACGTCGAAGGTCTCGCCTAACTTCTCCAGCAACGCGCGCATGCGCGCGCTGCCCACGAGCTCTGGCGGGTCAGGCGGCAGCGCGCCCGCCGTGATCAACGAGAGGTTCTCGACGCTGGTCCGGCGGCCCGCGCCCGGAATCAGCTCCTCCGACGTCAGCAGCTCGGTGAGGCCGGGGCGGCTCGAGACCCCGAACACCTCGTGCTGCGTCGGCCGGCGCAGGTCGCAGTCGATGAGCAGCGTCTTCATCCCGTGTTGGGCGAACGTCGTCGCGAGATTCGACGCCACCGTGGATTTTCCGTCCTGCGCGAACGGACTCGTCACCACGATCGTCTTGAGCGTGCTCAATGCGCGCGAGAAGAGCAGCTTCGTGCGCAGCGTCCGATACGCCTCGGCGCTCACTGAGCGCGAGTCGTTCAACGTGACTAACGATGCCGACACCGGCTTCTTCGCGCCGCCCGGTTGATCGTCCTTGCGGGCGGTGAGCGCTTTCCGCACGCGCTTGGTGAGCAGAACCGGATCCGTGCGCGGAATGACGGCCAAGCCGGGAAGCTGCAGCGAGGTCTCGATCTCATCGCGGCCGCGAATCGATTGGTCGAGCTGTTCCAACACCAGACCCAAGCCCGCCCCGAGGAATAAGCCGAGGATCACGCCGAACATGATCTTTCTGTTGGCCTTCGTCCCGATCGGAACCTGCGGCCGCATCGCCCGGTCGACAATATCGACCGATCCGACTTCCGCCGCCTCCGATAGACGCGCCTTCTGCAGCTCATCTCGCAACTGATCGCCCACCTTCTCGTACGCCGCTTCGCGCTCGGTCAGTCGCGCTTCGTCTGCGTCCGACGCAGGAATCGCCGACAACTGCGCAGAACTCTGGTCGCGCACTCGCTGCAATGCGCTCAGCCGCGTTGCCAGCGTCGCCGTGATGCCCTTGAGCGTCGTCTTGAGGCGGACCGACGCCTTCGCCGTGAGCGTGTCGATACGCTGCACGTCAGGATTCGTCCCAGCCATCCCCGCTGTCAGAAGAGAATCGCGGGCACTCTGAAGATGAACCATCTGCATGTACGCATCCGTCACGACCGCGCTGGCGGCGGCGCCCTGCGACGACAGGAGCGCGCCCAGCTGTTGGAGACTCTCCTTGCCACGTCCGGCATCCATCGCATCCAGGACCGACGAATACATCGCTTGTTGCGCGTCGATCTCCTGAATCTGTTGGCGCACCTGATTCAGATCGGTCGCTTGCGCAGCGAACTTGTCTCGCGCGCTGTACGCCTTTTCGCGACTGCGGAATTCGCTCAAGCTGAAGCGCGCGTCCGCGAGCAAGGAGTCGTTCTGGCGCAGCTGCGATTCTACAAATTGACGGCGAAGACGCGCTTCCTGCGCCGCGATGTCCACGCTGTTCTGCTGAAACGCCTCGATCAGCGCATTTACAGCTCGCTGCGCGAGGCCCGGGTCGGTCGATTGATACGATACGTCGATGATGTTCGTGTTCTCGCGAGCCTTCGCTTTGATCGCTCTGGCGAGAAGCTCGGTCGAGTTGTCGATCGGCATTACCACGACCTTCCCGCTCGTCTGACGCGGCTTGGCGGTGATCGTGAAGTGCATGCCCGCAACTGAGACCGGCGACCCATAGGCGGCTCGCGCGACCGAGTGACCGGCACCGGTGGCGACGACGCCCTTCGATCCGAAGTCGAGTGCGACCGACGACCCGTGCACTGAGTCCGCCATAGCGGTGTCGAGGTCGAAATCCGAAACGAGTAGTCGCGGAAATCCCACCGCGCGAACTCGCAGCGCAGGAAGGCTGTCGATCACCTTTCCGATCACAGCGCGACTCGTCAGCACTGCGATTTCGGACAGCACTGGATCGGTCGTTCCCCGAATCCCGCCAACATTTTCGGTTGGATCCACGAGTCCGCCCGTAAGCTGCCGGCGCGAGTCGCTGAGGCGAACGGTGCCGGTCGCTTCGTAAATCGGCAACGTGTTGAGCGCCACCCAAGCAGCCAACCCACCGCAGAGAGCGGTCACCGCGACGATCAACCAGATGCGATGACGCAGCATCCCCAACACGCGGCGTAGGTCGAGCGGCGTCAACGCCGGCTCATCGTCGCGTTCCATTTCGCGTCGGGCGCCATTCAGCGCAGGGCGCGGCGCCGGGAGGGATCGTTTAGAAGCTGGCGAAAGGTATTGAGGCATCGGACACCGATGGAAAGTAGTCGCGCAACGCGCCCGAAATCGTTAGGCCCGTGTTGCGGTCTACTCCCGAACACAGGCCCGATCGGTTCGGACCAGCGCCCTACCTACCATCCAATGGCAGTTTGGGCGACAACCCTAGCCGGACGCTCACGAGCCGCTACGCGCGTAGTGGTGGCAACGGGCATGCCTCTCAGCGGAGCGACGCACTCGGGAACGAGAGCCCTTAATGCCGCCAATGACGCACTGGCGTCGCTGCGTTTAGCCGCCGCAAGCAGACGCTCGACACCCTGTTGCACCGCCGCCCCATCGACTTCGTCCGTCTGCACGATATTCAGCTTCTCGACCGACGTCGGTATTGTGCTCTCGATAGCCGACATCAGCTCCTCGTGCAGTTTCTCGCCTGGCCGCAGTCCTGTAAAAACGATCTGCACGTCGCGATGCGGCTCGAGTCCTGACAGGCGGATCAGATTCTCCGCCAAGTCAAGAATACGCACCGGCTCGCCCATGTCCAACATGGTGATCCGGCCGGCGGCATCCGGAAGCGCTGCGGCGTGAAGGACCAGCTGAGCCGCTTCCGTTATCGTCATAAAATAGCGGCGCACGTCAGGGTGGGTCACCGTCAGCGGGCCACCGCGGGCGAGCTGCTTTCGGAACAGCGGCACCACGCTTCCGTCGCTCCCCAACACGTTCCCAAACCGCACGGCGCGGAACTCGGTGCCCGATGTGCGCAGCGACCTCCAACCCAGAACGATCCGCTCGGCAATTCGCTTCGTGGCGCCCATGACGCTCGACGGGCGAACCGCCTTGTCGGTCGAGATCAGCACGAACTTTCGCGCGCCCCACTGAACCGCGCACTCAGCCACGCACAGCGTCCCCCACACGTTGTTCCGCACTGCTTCCCTGACGTTGCACTCCATCAAGGGCACGTGCTTGTACGCCGCTGCGTGATAGACGTGATCGGGCTGGTGTTCTGCGAATATGCGCTCCATCGCCTCGCGATCGGTGATGTCCGCGATCACAGGCACGATCTCGATATCGCTGTTGGATTGGCGGAGCTCCAGGTCCACGAAGTACAGCGGACTCTCCGCCTGTTCCACCAAGACGAGCTTGGCCGGCCGCGCCCGCGCGATCTGGCGCGCCAACTCGGAGCCCACGGATCCGGCGGCACCCGTCACGAGCACGACTGTGCCCCCGAGATCCCGCGACACGCCGGCTTGATCGAAAGCCACGGGCTTCCGGACCAGCAAGTGTTCGAGCTGCACGTCCGCAAGCGGGCCGGCGCGTGTGCCCTCTTGGAGCATCTCGCGCATCGACAGGAGGCGCTTGAACTGCACCTTCGCTTTGAGGCATCGCTCGACCACGCGCCGCATCTGCTCGGGTGACGCGCTCGACATTGCGATGACGACCATGCCGATCCGCAATCGGTCGACCACATCCTCGAGCGCATCGATCGTACCGGATATGGGCACACCGTGCAGCGAGCGACGTTGCTTGCCCGGGTCGTCGTCGAGTAGCGCGACGACGCTCATCGCCCCTTCGGCGTCGTGACCAACTTGTCGCAGTAAGCGCTCGGCGGACTCGCCGGCTCCGACGACCAGCACTCTCGTCCCTGGCGCACGCGGACGAATCGCTCGCCGCAGACGCCCTTCGAGCGTGAACCGAACGGCGAGCCGCTCGCCGCCCGCGAGAAGCAGGGTCAACATCCATTCGAGGATCGGCACCGTGAGCGGCACCGCGCCGAGCAGTCCCAACCCCCACAACGCGCCGATGAACAGCACGCTGCCCAGGGAGACGGCCTTGCCTAACGCAATGAGGTCGGTGATCCCGAAGTGCTTGTAGAAGCCGCGGTGGAGGCCGAACGCCATGAAGCCGATCAGCCGCAGCGCGACCAGTAGCGCCAGGGTGACGAGGAAGACGGCTTCGGTGCTCCGTGTCCTCGCGAAGCCAGTCGCCAACGCGAAGGCCAACCTGTAGGCGACGATGGTCAGCACCACCTGCGCGCCGATGATCACCGGGCGACGATGCCGCATGATACGCTGCGAGAACATGGGCGAGCCCTCGTTCAAGAGATCGTACCGGCAAGCGTGCGCCGGTCCCGCCGCCCCATCGCTCGCACGACCCTCACGATCGTCGCCCAGATCACGCCGAGATCCTTCCACACCGACGACTGCGCGGCGTACTCCAGGTTCAACCGGATTTTTTCCGGCATTACGCGCTCGACGTACGCTTCTTCCGCATCGGCGGCCGCGGCCAACTCCGCACTCTCGTCGAAGTACTTGAGTGAAGCGGGGTCGGTTATGCCCGGTGTGAGATCCAACACCTGTCGCTGCGACGTCGTAAGCATCGCCACGTACCGCGGTACCTCGGGACGCGGCCCAACGAGACTCATGTCGCCGTGCAGCACGTTCAACAGCTGAGGAAGCTCGTCGAGCTTCGCGCGCCTCAACCACCGTCCCACACGCGTCACCCGCGGATCATCACCCACCGTGAGCTGCCCGCCCGCTCGCTCCGCACCGCTGATCATTGTGCGGAACTTCCACATGCGAAACGCTTTGCCCCCGCAACCCACACGTGTTTGTCGAAAGAACACGCCGCCATCGCGCTGAGACGCGATGCAAATGGCAATGACGGCGAAGAGAGGCCACAACAGCAGCAGGGCGAACGTCGCGACAACGACGTCCACCACCCGCTTCGATTTGGTCACCGACGATACGTGCTTACAACGTCCAGCACGGCCTCGATGACATCCTCGACGTCGAGCGAGCTAAGCCGCGGATTCAACGGCAAGCTGATCATGCGCTCGAAGTTCGAGACTGCGACCGGTAGATCGTTCGCCTCATAGGAGTAGCGGTCGCGATAGTACGGATGCAGGTGCACGGGAATGAAGTGCACGGACGTACCGATGTTTCGAGCGGTCAGCTCGTCGATGAAGCGATCGCGGTCGATCGTGAGCACCTCAGGACGAATGCGCAACACGTAGAGGTGCCACGCGCTCCGCACATCGGCCCGTTCCGTTGGGCACTCCAGCGCATCCTCGTCGCCGAAGGCGCTGTTGTACGCGGCCACGATTTCGCGCCGTCGCGCATCGAACCGGTCGAGCTTGCGAAGCTGACACAGACCCATCGACGCCTGGATGTCCGTCATGTTGTACTTGAAGCCGGGTTCCAGAATCTCGTAGCGCCAGCTTCCGCCCTTGGCGTACCGGGTCAACGCATCGCGCGTCATGCCGTGCAAGCTGAACGGACGCGCGCGCTCGAGAAATTCCGCGCTGCCCGTCAGCATCCCGCCTTCCGCCGTCGTCAAGTTCTTGGTCGCGTAGAAGCTGAACGCGGTCGGGTTGCGACCCGAGCCGATCATGCGGTCCTTGTAGCGCGCAGGTAATGCGTGCGCGGCATCCTCGATCACGAAGAGCTCGTTCTCGATCGCCAGCGCCTCGATCGCATCCAAATCCGCGGGATGCCCGGCGTAGTGCACAGGCATGATCGCACGAGTGCGCGGCGTTATTGCGCGCTCGATGGCGGCCGGATCGATGTTCAACGTGTCCGGCTCGACGTCCACGAGAACCGGTCGCGCACCGACGTGCTCGATAACGTTCACCGTCGCGGCAAACGTCATTGGTGTCGTGATCACCTCGTCTCCCGCGCCAATGCCGAGCGCGGCGAGCGCCGTGTGCAAACCCGCAGTACACGAGTTGAGCGCGAGCGCTCCAACGGCCCCGATGTACCGGCCGAATTCCGTTTCGAACCGGCGCGTCTTGGGACCCGTCGTTAGCCAGTCCGATCGCAGCGTGTCGACGACCTCCCGAATCTCCTCTTCACCGATTACCGGCGGCGAGAATGCCAGGAACTCAGAGCGGGGGATGTAGATCCCTCCGCGCCCCCGGCGGGGCACCGGCATCGCAACCTCGCGATACAACGCAATGCTCGACGCACGCTCACTCGAAGTGCGACGACCCGACGGCGCGGGCGCCGTGCGCGAGCGCACTTCACCTGGCAACGCACTCGAATGACCTGCAACCTTTGAATCAGGGCTGAACATCGGGTTCCTTCTAGGTGACGGGCGGATCGCAGATCTCGGTCGCCGCCTACGCAATCTTAGTGCTTCCTAACCGGTTCAAGGGCAGACAGAATAAGACCCTCCGTATAGAGGGTCAATAGAGGAACAGGCCGCCGAAATAGGCAGTTACCCCTCTAAATCTGCGCCTAACTCTGATCGTGATGCGAAGGCGATCCAGCTGTTGAATTACTGTTGCAGCATCGCCGCATCGATTGGAGGGACGCCCGAAACAAGCGCAGCATCCGGGCCGAATTGCTCACTCCTGCAGACCGTTCTCGAGATAGCTGATGAAGCGCCTCGCAATCGCGGTCCGGTCGTAGAGTTGGCAGGCCGCACGCCGTCCGTTCGACCCGAGCTCATCTCGCAGAGCTGGGTCGTCGCGTAGCCGTCGAAGCGCACCCGCCAGCCCCGGTGTGTCGCCCGGTGGAACGACCAGCCCGGCACCACTGGACTCAACGATCGACGCAGGCTCACCACCGGCGACGAGCACGATTGGTTTTGCCGACGCCATCGCCTCGTACAATTTGGACGGAACGGCGCCTGGAATCGCATAGCCGAGCGGAACGACCAGGATGTCGGCAGCGGCAAGCAGCGGCGCGAGTTCGTTCGATGGACGCGCGTCCAGAAAACGAACGCGCTCGAGACCACGGTCCTTCGCTGCCTGTTGCAGCTCTGCTTTCTTCGGACCGTCGCCGAGAAAGACGAAATCCGGACCATCCTCGCCCTGCAACGCGGCAGCCACATCCAGAATCTGATTGAGTCCCTGCGCGATGCCGTGCAGACCGGCGTACAACGTGATGCACCGCCCGTCTCCCAGCGTGCGACGCGCATCGCTTGTCGCGCGCTCGGCGCCGAACTCGGACGAGTCGACGCCATTCGACAGGTGATACGTTCGGGTTCCGGGCGCCACCGCTTCGATGCCGGCCACGATTTCCTTGCTCTGGCCGGTCACCAGCCACGCATCGCGGTAGCAGCGCCGCTCGAGCCAGGTGCTGACGCGGTGGATGATGCTGCCTTCCCGCACTACGCCTAACCGGACCGCCGTCTCGGGCCACAGATCCGACACGTTGAAGATGACGCGCGTGTGCCTAACGCGCCGCAGCCACATGCCCGACAGGCCAAGGAAGAGCGGCGGACTCTCCACCATCAGGTAGTCGGGGTGCCCGAGCGACACCGTGCCGGCGACGGCGGACGAGGCGACGAACGAGAAATAGTTTGCGAGGCGATGCGTGAAGCTCGTGCGCTGCGTCGGGTAAATGAACGTGCGCGTGACGCGCACGCCATCCCGCGTTTCGTGCCGCAGCACGCCGCCGTACCCGTCGTAGATGCGGCCCAACGGATAGTTCGGCATTGCCGCCAGCACCTCGACCTCGTGCCCCGCCTGCACGAAGTGTCCGGCGAGGCTCGACAACCGTCGCTGCGGCGCACCGATTTCCGGCGGGTAGTACTGCGTGAGAATGGCGAGCTTCACCCTTGCCCCGCCCCCGCGTCGATCGATGGCCGCTGATCCTTCGGAATCGCGCACACCACGGCGCGCAGCTTCCCGTTTGCGGTTCGTGGGATACTCGCCGCGCGCTCGACGACAACGACGACGTCGCCGAGCCGCTCGCGGATCCGTCGCGCCAGGACGCCGCCGTCGGCATCCGAGTAGCCAGGGCCAGGCACGAGCACGAGACGCACTGCGTCGAGCGACTCTTGGATGATCTGCGCCTCGAGGATCGGCGATTGACTCTTGAAGACTGGATCCATGCGTCCGATAGCGCGCCCGTCGCGCGTGTAGAGGACGTCGTCGATGCGGCCTTCGACCGCCAATAGCACGGGAAGTCCTCGGCCACAGGCACAGCGGTCGTCCGCCGCGACCGCGCCGCGATCGCCGACGCGATAGCGGATCAACGGCATGTCCATGTTCACGAGGCCGGTGCCGACCAGATCGCCGGTCGATCCGGGAGCAACCGGCTCGCCGCCCTGGATCACCTCGAGCACTCCCGCATCGGCCCAGAGATGCAGCTGCCGCGAGGCGCACTCGCTCGCCGCCGTGACGATCTCCGACATGCCGTAGGTCTCGCGCAACGGACAGCCAAACGTCTCCTCGATCACTTCACGTTGATGCGCCAACACCGGCTCTGCGTTAGCAATCATGACGACGAGGCCGAGTGAACGCGCGAGCGCCGGATCCGCAGCCCGAGCGAGCGCGTACAGCGCCGATGGATAGGCAAAGATGTAGCGGACGCCGTACCGCTGCATCGCGTGGAGATACTGCGGCACCGACGCCGGCGCCACGTGGTATGCAGATAGATAGAGCTGCCGGAGCGCGGCGTTCCACACCCAGAACGGCGGACGTGTTCGCGATACCGGCGTCACCAGCTGCCCGCCAATGATCGCCCATCGATCCCGGCGCGTGACGCCGTACCATCGCCGCCACCGCGCCTCGAAGAGCGCGTACCACGCGAGCACCGTTTCTCGACTCCACCACAAGTCGAGCGGTGTGCCGGTCGTGCCGCTCGTGTGCTCGTGGAACATCGAGCGCGGGCGACGGTCGTCGGCAACGAACGCGTGAGCGTTCTGTCGCAGGGGTGCTTTCTCGAGTATCGGCCAGTTAGGCAAGACGTCCCACGCGGCGCGATCACCGCGGCGGCGGCGCGCTTGCCACTGATCTCGGTAGTACGGAACGCGCGTCGCGGCCCGATCGAGCACCGCCGCGAGACGCTCTTCACGCCACGCACGCCACTGGTGGGCATTCCAGGTGTCGCGCTCGAGAATGGCTTCGACGTCTCTGTCGGTACGTCGTGAATAGCGCCAGCGCCGCAGGTAGAGACCGCGCGCCGAAGCGGCAACTGACTGCAGCGATGGAGGAAGGGCCTGATACGCGGCGAGCAGCGAGGTCTTCACCGTCGCGCCGATGCGACGACACTCGTCCGAGCTGCTTCCCAATCGGGCAAGTCCCTCTCCCACATGAATCGGTGCGCCGTGGAATTGGCGTTCGCAGACCGTCTCTGTGCTAACGGTGCGTCGTTGACGAGCCGACAAATTGCCATGGCCATCGCGTCCGCGTCCCCCGCTCGAACCAGCACACTCGCCGGCATGTTGTCGATGCTCGCCGTGTCGAGAAAGATGTCACCGGCGTCAAGCCACTCCGGGCATACATGGGCGCGGAAGCGGCCAGACGAGCCACGCGTCGAGCGCGCGGCAATGTCGCGGGAAACGCCAATGTCTGCCCCGAAGGCGGTGCCGTCGCCAGACACAGAAAATGCCTCGCGCTCATGAGACTTTGCCAATGAGCATCGTTCGGTGGCATTAATTCGATCGACGATGAGATTAAGGTCCGCCAACTGTAATGATTCCTTTGCATAGAAGTTTGTCGGGCGTAGTGACGAGAGTTACCGCGAGTCATGTACCTCCGTCACTCGACAGCATCACGCGACACGAGCGCGATGCTGCTGTAATCGATCGACCCTTCGTCTCGGGTCGCGACAACGGCATACCCGGCGAAAGCCGGCGACGCAAAGCTACGAGGCTAC
>DATNAM010000291.1:0-5438 GCA_035572595.1 Gemmatimonadaceae bacterium | reverse complement strand
GTCTCCTGCCCTACGATCTGGTGGGACCCGGGTATGCGCGCGCGATCGGCGCGACACTGGTGCGCGGTCGCGAGCTCGACGCGCGCGATGGGCACGGGCAGCCGGGCATGGCCGTGATCAACGAGGCGGCAGAGCGGTTCTACTTTGGGGGCGCCGACGCCATCGGGAAGACCATCTACTTCGATGCCGGTGTGCCGACGACGGTCGTCGGGGTGGTGGGCGACGTGCGCGACCATTCGTTAGGCGGACCGGACGTGCGGCGTGCGTACGTCCCGTACGCGCAGGAGATCGCCGACGCCGACGCGCCGTCGCTGGTGCTCGAGATCAGGGCGCATGGGGATCCTGCCGCCATGGCGGCGCCGGTGCGCGCGGCCATCGCATCGGTGGACGCCGACGTGCCGATCGTGGACGTCAATCCGTTGGCGGTGCGGGTGCGGGAATCGATCCGGCAAGAGCGGTTGCTGGTGTCGTTGGCATTCGGATTCGGGCTGGCGGCGCTGCTATTGGCGGCGGTGGGTCTCTACGGCGTGATGTCATACGCGGTGACGCGTCGCACCGGCGAGATCGGCTTGCGCAGTGCGTTGGGCGCGAGCCGCGGCGGGGTGCTGCGCCTGATCTTGCGCGACGGGCTGCGTCTGGTTGGGTTAGGCGTGGCCGCCGGCCTACCGGTGGCGTGGGTCGCGGCGCGCGCGCTCCAATCGCAGCTGCACGACGTGCCGGCCGCGGACCCGGTGTCGATGGCGGTTGCGTTGGGCGTGTTGGTCGTGTGCGCGACGGTGGCGGCGCTGGTACCGGCGCTGCGCGCGGCGCGCGTGGCCCCGGCGGTCGCGCTCACCAGCGAGCGATGAGGCCGGGCGACAGGGACGCTTCATTGGGCTAAGGATTCCCAGGTGCCCGACCAGGGCGCAAAGGAGGGTTTCGACACCCCTGTATATGCCTTGACAAGTATATACGTGGATGCGTATATTGATTCCATGCACTCTGCGTTCGATATCATCGCCGAGCCGAACCGTCGGGCGATTCTGGGGCTGTTGGCTTCATCCGACCAATCGGTTGGGGAGATCGAGCACCGGCTTCGGATGTCGCAGCCGGCGGTGTCGAAGCACCTGCGGGTGTTGCGCGAGGCGGGCTTCGTGGAAGTCACGGTGGATGCGCAGCGACGTCTCTATCGCCTCAAGGCCGAGCGGCTGCGGGAGGTAGATGATTGGCTGGCACCGTTCCGTGCATTCTGGTCGGCTCACATCGACGCGCTCGAGCGGCATCTCGATCGCAGGGATCACCCACGACTAACGAAACGGAAAACACGGAGGCGGACATGATGACGGAGAGCCAGCAGTACACGCCGAGTCCAGCCAGTGCGGTGGAGCTACGGAAGGGCGGAGAGAAGTGGACGTTCATTCTCGTGCGGGAGCTGCATCATCCGCCGGAGAAGGTGTGGAAGGCGATCACGGATCCGGCGCATCTGAGGGAGTGGGCACCGTACGATGCCGATCGGAGTCTCGGTCACGCGGGGACGGTGAAGCTGACGTGGCTTGGCGCGCCGGGGCCGATGGACGTGGCCGTGACGAGGGCGGAGGCGCCCAAGGTGCTCGAGATCGGCGATTTTCGGTGGGAGCTCGAGCCGAACGCCGGCGGCACGCGGTTGACGTTGTTGGCGAACATCGATCGCCGGTACGTGGCGACGGGTGCGGCGGGGTGGCACATCTGCCTCGACGTGCTGGAGCACGCGCTGGACGGGGTGCCGATCGCGCGGATCGCCGGTCCGGAGGCGGTGAAGTTCGAGGGGTGGCAGCGGCTGCGTAAGGAGTACGCGGCGCAGTTCGGGGTCTAGCGCCTAACGGAGCATCGACCCGATCGGAAACGCGGTCGCAGCACGCGGCCGAGACGAGAAACGGGCGCCGACGATATTGTCGGCGCCCGTTTTTCTCATAGGTGTGGAATGATGACCCGGGCGGGGCTCGGGAGGTCGGCGACCGTGCCGGCCGACAAGATCGGCAGGTGTTGCCTTGCTGTAATCGCGCGGCCGGTCCAGGCAGTCGCGTTGGCGTCGTGCTCGACCAACCCTTTTCACGCATCGCGTGTCGGACCTTGGATCCCCAACGGAGGTTCGCTCGTGGCGCTCGTCACTCGTTCGGATGGTCGGGCTGCCGTTCGCAGCCTCATGCGTGCGCCGACCGTCGCGCTGTCGGCGGTCGTATGTCTGGCGCTCGGCATTGGCGCCACCACGGCGATCGCAAGCGCGATACAGCGGGCGCTGCTCGGCTCCCTTCCCTTCCGCGCGCCGGACCGACTCGTGGCCGTATTCAGGGCGACGCCGCAATCCGGCCCGCTCGCCACGTCGCCCGAGTCAGTTCCGAACTATGTCGATCTTGCTCGATCGACGCGCAGCCTCAGCGGCCTGTCGGCGCTCTCCAGGACCACCGCTCTGGTGAGCATTCGAGGCCGCGGGACCGAGGTCCAGCTGGATCAGGTGACGGGGAATCTGTTCGCTATGTTAGGCGTCACGGCCGAGCGCGGCCGGCTGATCGAGCCGAGCGACGACCACCCGGATCGGCCGCCGGTGGCCGTGGTGACCGACGAGTATTGGCGGGCGACGTTAGGCGCGGATCCGGCGATCATCGGCAAGACGCTCATCATCAATGGCGCGCCGGCCACGATCGTCGGCGTCATCCGGCGTGGCTTTCGGGTGCCGGTGGGATCGTGGATGTTCGACGGCGACATCTGGATGCCGATTCGATTCAGCACGGCCCGTCGCTATTCGCGGGGCGCGAACTATGTGATGATGGTCGGGCGCTTGGCCGCCGGCAGGACGGTGGCGAGCGCCGACGCGGAGATCGAGACGTTGTTCGCTGGGCTGACCGCGTCGTATCCGGCGTTGCGCGGAGAAGACCTGCGGGTGACCGCCCTGCAGCCGGCGAGTGTTCAGGATTTGCGCACACCGCTCCTGATGTTGTTCGGGGCGGTGGCGCTGGTGCTCCTGATCGCGACGAGCAACGTGGCCGCGCTGTTGCTGGCCCGCGGGGTGGGGCGTCGCCTCGAGATGGCGGTGCGCACGTCGTTAGGCGCGACGCGGTGGGACGCGATGCGGGTCACGCTCGCCGAAAGCCTGCTCATCACGCTCGCCGGCGCCGTGCTTGGCTTGGCGCTGGCGGAGGCCGGCGTGCGCACCATCGGCGTGCTCGCGGCCGAGCAGCTGCCGCAGCTCGCGGGGCTCGGGCTCGACGTGCCCGTCATCGGGTTCGGGTTAGGCCTGGCGGTCGTCGTGGCGCTCGCATGCGGCGCGGTGCCCGCGTGGCGGAGCGCATCCGTGCATCCGCAGAACGCGTTGCGCGAATCCCGCGGCACCGGCAAAGGCCAGCACCGTTCGCTGCGCTCGCTCATCGTTTTCGAGATCGGATTGTCGATGGTGCTCGTGATTGCGGCAGGTCTCGTCCTCCGAGGATTCGCGCGACTCCTGTCCAACGATCCGGGCTTCGAAACGGATCACGTGCTGACGCTGACGGTGGCGGCCCCCGCGACGTCGTATCCGGATTCGGTGGTGGTGCGGCGATTTCTGCATCCGGTGCTCGACGGGATCGCCGCGATCCCGGGCATCGCGAGTGTCGGCGCGATCAACTCGCCGCCATACGTACGGTGGGGATCGAACGGAGCCATCCGCTACGAGGGCCAGCCGGCGATGGATATCTCCCGGGAGCCGTTAGTCGAATTGGGCGAGGTGACGCCAGGCTATTTCGCGGTGACGGGACAGCGGCTGCTCGGCGGGCGTCTGCTGCGGGCGTCGGATGATGCGCGTCCGACGTCGCCGCCGGTGGTGGTGGTGAACAAGGCGTTGGTCGATCGCGATTTTCATGGGCGCGACCCGGTAGGCGCGCGATTCTACATCACCGACACCAGTTTCGCGACGATCGTGGGCGTCGTGAGCAATGTGCGAAATGCCGGTCCGATTCTGCCGAGTGTGCCGGAGATGTATTGGTCGTTCGATCAGGCGGGAGGCGGGTACCGGTATCCGCTCATGGTGCGCGTTATGAGCGGCGACCCGTCGTCGGCGATTGCTGCCATCGCGGCGGCGGTGCATCGCGTGGATCCCGAGGCGGCGGTCGCGGATGCGGCGCCGATGCGAGACGTGATCGCGCGCGATCTGGGGCAGCCGCGGTTCTATCTGTATTTGTTAGGCACATTTGCCGCCGTGGCGCTGGTGCTGGCCTTGGCGGGCTTGTACGGCGTGTTGGGCTACGTCGTTGCGCAGCGGACGAGGGAGTTAGGCATTCGCGCAGCGTTGGGCGGATCGACGCGGGCGCTGATGGCGCTCGTCACGGTGGATGGCCTGCGGATGATCGGTGGCGGGGCGCTCATCGGCCTAACCGGCGGGTGGGCGGCGACGCGCGTCATGGCGTCGATGCTCTACGGCGTCAGTCCGCTGGACGCGCGCGCGTGGATGGGCGCGTTGCTGCTCATGCTCGCGGGCGGTGTCGGCGTGACGCTTGTTCCGGCGGTGCGCGCGGCGCGGAGCGACCCGGTGATCGCCATGCGAGCCGACTGATGAATGACCCGGGCGGGTCTCGAACCCGCGACCTACGGATGAGCTAGCGCGACGGCTCCATGCCGTGTCACCTCCAGCCAGTGACCGAAGCTCACGTCGACAGGACACCGCCACCACCTAGGGTTTGGCCCCCACTCCCTGTCCCATTTTCACCCGGTGATCGTTTCCCATATTCAACCGGCGTTGACACGGTGCGCTCTTCGCGCGCGCATTCGACTTTGTACGCATGGCCTGCATTGGTGATACGGCGATCAAACTGGCGGGCACCCACGTAGGTGTATCGATCGGCGAGGATGGTCCGTCGCAGATGGAAGGTGCTTCGCCAGAGTGCGCAAGATCGCGTGCTCGTGGTCGCAGGCGGTGTCACGGTGGCTGAAGCGCTCTCGGCGCACGACGAGCTCGCCGCGACGGGAATCGCGATACGGGTGATCGACATCTTCAGTGTGCAGCCGGCCGATGGTGACGCGCCGGTCGCGGCAGCGCGCGCATGTGGGGGCGTGGTAATCACAGTCGAAGACCACTACGCGCACGGTGGAATTGGCGACACGGTGCTGGCGGCGCTCGCTACCGAGCGTTGCGTGGTGCACAAACTGGCCGTGCGCGAAATCCCGCACGGCGGCAAGCCGAACGAACTTCTCGACCGTTACGGTATTTCGACGCGTCACATCGTCGCGGTGGTGAAAGCGGCACTCGAATAAGTCGCGATCCCGAAGCCGCGAGCGCCGGCGCGCGCTCAAACGCGGCTGAGTGCCTTGCCTGAGTGGTGCACGATGGCTGGCTCGCCCGGATGGTGGTCAGTCTCGCGCACGCTGTACATCGTATTATCTGCCTTGGTCCCCAATTTGTGCACACCGGTGACCGTGCCATGGCCGATGGCGCTGCGGTAATGCCACGTCAC
>DATNAM010000290.1:0-17778 GCA_035572595.1 Gemmatimonadaceae bacterium | reverse complement strand
TCTCGTCGTCCGCCGCAACTGTTGCAAGAAGCACTTCGCCGCGGCGAATCTGAAGCCCTTTCCTTTTAAGGTCGTACTCGAGCGCTGCATCAACCGGCGAGGCGAGCAGGCGCGTACCGTGGAGGGTCGACAATACGGCGCCGTTCTCTCCGACGATGCAATCGAAGTGCTGATCCACGTCGGGGAAGTCGGCTCGCAACTCGGTCAGGATGCGGCCGGTGACGAGCACGACCTTGCAGCCACGGTCGCGAACGGCGGCAACTGCATCCAGGACCTCGAGCGTTGGGCGAGGGTCGCGGGTGAGAGTTCCGTCATAGTCGACGGCGACGGCGTGAAAGTAACGAGACATGTAGCGCGACCTATGCTCGCGAGTTTGCTGGTCATGAAGAATCGGCGGCTTGGGTTGCGGCGTCTGTCAGGGACTGGGAGGGGAGGCGTACTGGGATTCCCTGACAGACCGGAGGGCGAACCGGTTGCAGCATAGGAGTCAACACATCCTCACGCACGAGGCGGGATCATGTCTGGTATTCTGTTGGCGACACATGGCGGCAAGAGCGGCGAAGGCGCGGCCCGAGTTGCATCGGGTCTCGCCCGTCGTCTCGGCGTTCCTCTGCATGCCATCGCGGTGTTTCAACCGACCGCATTCATCGACGACGGTTTCGGTGCGACGTTCATGCCGACCGCGGCAGAAATCGAGGACACGCAGGCGGCGCTGTTGGAAGCGGTCACCGAGCAGTTAGGCAGGTGCGGTGTGCACGATTGCGTGCCGCAAGTTCGAATCGGCATGACGACCTCCGAGATCGCGAGCGCGGCGCGGGCGTTGAATGCGGATCTCATCGTCGTTGGTCTGGGCTCCCATCACGTCATCGATCGCGCGCTCGGTGATGAGACGGCGCTTTACCTCGCGCAGATGGCCGCGACGCCGGTGTTGGCGATACCCGCCAATACGGTGAGCATCCCGCAGCGGGCCGTCGTCGCGCTCGACTTCAGTCCGACCAGCCTCCTCGCGGCCCGCACGGTCGCGCGGTGGATGGAGCCGAGTGATTCGCTGCACCTTGCACACGTCGTGGCAGGCGAGCGGTCCGCGCATCGCGACCGGACGGCCGCGGGCGCGTGCGATCCGTCCGTGGCGGTACGGCTCGGTGACGCCGCGTCGTCGCTCCGCAGCGGCTCCCACGCGAGCATCGACACCGTTCAGCTTGCGGGCGAACCGGCGCGGGCGCTCCTGGATTATGCTCGCGAGATCGATGCGGACGTGATCGCGCTGGGGAGTCACGGGTACGGGATCTGGAAACGACTGATGCTGGGCAGCGTCGCGTCGAAGGTCATTCGTCTCTCGCCGCGGGCGGTGCTCGTGGCGCCGATCGGGTGTCTCGCGTCCCTGGCGGCCGGCGGCCTGCGCGCGCACGCAAGCGCCGCGCCTAACGGTTAGGCGTAAGTACGCTGCCCAACGGTTAGGCGTGGGGCACTGCGCCGGCGGTGCGGTGCGAGCGTTAGCTCGTCGCGGCGGCGAACGTGAGCATGGCCCACCCGCCGCCGTGCGAAACCAGGAGCGCCTCGTCCTTTCCGTCGGCGGCGCTTCGTACGGCCACGAGCTTCACGTCGGGCATGCTGTGTGTCATGTGCGGGACCCCAGCCGAGGCATCGCCGAGCATGAGCTCCGCGCGCCGGTCCTTGCGATCGTACGCGGCTCCGAGAAACCCATAGCCCTTCACGTGCATCCGGCGGCCGACGGTGGGATCGTCCGCCTCGAGCACGGCCGGGCGCCCTTGATTGCGTCGTGAAAATGCATCGAGCTCCGCCGGCCACTCGCTGGGCGTCCGGCTCTCGAACATGCCGGTGACCGAGCGCGCCAGTTGCTCGGCTTCCGCGAGCTGCGGATCGGGCGTCACGAGAACCGAGCATTCCGCGCCCCGAACGACCGCAGTCGTCACGCTGCCGATCAGGAGTCGCTCGAAGAATCCATGCCCACGTCGGCCGGCGACGATGAGATCGGCACCTTGCGAGGTGGCGAAGTTCAAGATCTCCTCCACTGGCTCTCCGAGGATCGACATCGTGCGGACCGTCACATCCGCCGGCGCCGCCAGGGTCGTGACGAGCCGGGCGAACAGCACGTCGAGGTTGCGCTCGTAAGCGTCATCGCGCTCTATCTCGGACGGATGATCGCTGCCGCTCCGACGCCAGACGTGCACCAGGTAGAGCGTGGCATCATTGTTCAACAGTGCCAACGCGGCGCGCGCGGCGGCGATGCTGGATGGACTGAAGTCGATCGCGGCGACGGCGACCCGCGGCAGACTGTCGAACGTTCGGCCGACGGCGAGCACTGGACACTCCGCCCACCGAATCGTGCGGAGCGTCGTTTCGCCTAACAGGAGTCGCGCGATCCAGTTGTGTCGCCCGCTGTCCATTACAATGAGGCCTGCGTGGCGTTCGCGGGCCTCATCAGCGATCGCACCTTCCGGCGAGCCGACGCGAATCGATGTTTCCCACGATGCGTCAGGTCCCGCGACCAACGCGACCTGGTGTTGAATCGCAGCGAGCCGCGCGCCGACGCGCGTGGCCTCGTACTCGTCGGACAGATACCCGTAGTCCGGGCTGTACAGTGCCGCGACCGACGCCTCGACGATGGAGAGCGCGACGACCGGCGCATGCTTGTGCGCCGCGATGATCTGCGCGGCACGTAAGGCAGCCTGCCCATCATGCGTGCTCGTCGCAACGAGCACTGGGTGATCCGCGCCGAGACCCGCAAGGTCGGCAACCTCTGGAGAGTGCATGGCCGTGACGTTCATGTTTGGTTCCTCAGCGCGGGCGTGGACGCGGCCACGCCGTTAGGCGTAGGTTGCACCGGCTGCTGATGCCCCGTATCGGGCGGTTGAGGGCCTGCCTCGAGGAGGTTCGAGAGCCCCGTGAAACCGTGCAACGTGCGCGCCGCGCGTTCGATCGCCGTGCGCTGGTCTCGCCGTGCAACGCGGCCGGTGAGTGTGACCCAGCCGTTCTGGACCGTGATGTGAACGGCACCGACGGGGATATGCAGGTCGTCGGACACGATTCGAAGCAGCGTTCCGGCCATGTCGCTGTCCGACGGATGGAACGCCGCGGGCACGCGCACTCTGACGTCATCGGCGAGCGCGTTCACACCACTCGAGCGCAGCGCGACCTCGAGCGCCTCGCACTTCTCGGCGTAGGTTCGCACGTACCCGCTGAGCGTTACCACGCCCTCGCGAACGGACACCGCGATCTCGCCTGGTACGAGCCTCGTATCACGAGCAAGGTCGTCCAGTACTCGGTGTTGTAGCTCTTGGTCCGACTTCGACGTAGACATGTCCGCAGCTCCTGATGGCAGTATCAAACGTGCTCACGCGCGTGATTCCGATCGTGCTCTTGCGAGTATCACGCGCTGTTCCGCGCGCGCGATATTGCGGCGCGTTCGCTCGAGCGCATCCGGCGTCACCGAGATCGAATCGATGCCCCAGCGGACGAGTTGTTCGGCGTACTCCGGATAGACCGAAGGCGCCTGGCCGCAGATGGAGCATGTGATGCCGAGTGCACGGCATCGATCGATGATCGCGCGGATCGTGTCCAGCACCGCCGCATCCCTTTCATCGTAGAGCGGCGCGAGTTGCTCGTTGTCGCGATCCACGCCGAGGACGAGCTGCGTGAGATCGTTCGACCCGATGGAGACCCCCGTGACACCGAGGCGTACGTATTCCGGAAGCCACGTGACGACCGATGGAACCTCGGCCATCACCCAGAGCTGCATGCGGCCGTCCGACATGAGGCCGCTCTGGTCGATCAAGGCGCGGCATGCGCGGAATTCGGATGCCGTGCGCACGAAGGGGATCATGAGATGCACGTTGTTGTAGTGCGTGCGCACTTGGCGGAGCGCCTCGAGCTCGAGGCCGAAGAGATCGGGTTGCCGTGTGTAGCGGTAGCAGCCGCGAAGGCCGATCATCGGATTCGCCTCGGTCGGCTCGTATTCAGCTCCTCCGGCCAGGCCGCGGAACTCGTTCGATCGAAAATCCATCGCGCGATAGACAACGGGTCTCGGGTTGAACGCACGGGCGAACTGCTCGACGCCGGCGGCCATGCGCGCGACGAAGTCGGCCCCGCGATGCTCCGTGAGCATTTGGCGAGGGTGCGCGTTCTGGAGCGCCGACAACAGCAGGAACTCGGCGCGTAGCAGTCCAACGCCATCCACGTCGCGGGCCGCCACCTCCTCGGCCCGGGACGGCTCGGCGAGGTTCACGTAGAGTCGTGTGGCGGTGACGACGTTCGGCGGCTCCGCGGCAGCGCGCTCGCCGCCTAACGCGCGCGTGGCGGGCTGGGTGACCGGGAGGGCGCCGGCCATGACGATGCCGCGGCCCGCATCCACCGTGACGAGCACGCCGTCAGTGAGCTTCGTCGTCGCGTCGCGCGCGCCGACGATGCACGGGATGCCGAGCTCGCGCGATACGATGGCAGCATGCGACGTCATACCGCCGGCATCGGTCACGATGGCGGCCGCGCGGCGCATGACCGGTACCCAATCCGGCGACGTCATCTTGGTGACGAGGATCTCGCCGGCCCGGAGGCGCGCACCGTCGCTCGCGTCGGATATCACACGGACAGTTCCGCTCGCGACGCCCGCTCCCGCGCCGAGCCCGCGGACTAACGGAGCCGAGTCGGCTTTGGGCTGCGCGCTCGGCGCTGCCGCCGCGGACAACGTCGTGATCGGGCGTGTCTGCGTGATGAAAATGTTGCCCGCCTCCAGCGCAAACTCGATGTCCTGCGGCGCGCCATAGTGTTGCTCGATCCGCCTCCCGAGATCGGCGACGGCGCGCACTTCCTCGGCCGACAGCACTCGCGCCGTTGCGCGGGGGTCGCCATCGAGGTTCACGCGTTTGGGCTCCGCGGCCGTGGCGTCGTGGACGAGCATGAATTCCTTGCGCGCCACCCGTGTGTCCGTCGGGGTCGACGTCGTCTTCTCCACCACGTATCGATCGGGCGTCACTTCGCCGCTGACGACGACCTCGCCCAGGCCCCACGCCGCCTCGATCACGAGGTGCGACCGGTCGTTCGTCGCCGGGTCAGCGGTGAACATCACGCCAGACTTCTCGGCGTTCACCATGCGCTGCACGACGACGGCGAGCTGCAATTCGCGCTCGAGGCGATTGCGCACGCGATAGAAGATCGCACGCGATGTGAAGCCCGATGCCCAGCATTCGCGCACCGCGTTCACGAGCGCCTCGTCGCCGCGCACGCCGATGAAACTCTGGAACATCCCGGCGAACGAGAACGCGGCGGCATCCTCGGCCGTCGCCGACGACCGGACCGCGACGGCCAACTCCGGCGTCGCGTCGGCCGTTAGGCGATGATACGCCGCGACGATGCCGTCCCGGACATCGTCGGGCACGCGCGTGCGCCGAACCAAGTCGCGAATTGCGGACGAGCTGTCATCGAGCCGGGCCGTATCGTCGACGCTCAGCGTGTCGAGCCGCCGCGCCACTTCGGTCGTGAGACGACCCGCGTCGGCGAATCGCTGATATGCGCGCACCGTGATCACAAAGCCGGGCGGCACGGGAAATCCTGCTCGAGCCAGCTCGGCCAGATTTGCTCCTTTGCCGCCGGCGGCTCCAGCATCGTCTCTCGTTAGGCTATCGAACCAGCGGACATACGAAACCGCAGCCGGGCGCGATATGGCGGCAGAGTCATGCGACGCTGCTTCAAGAGGCGCGTCGTGGACGTCCTCAGCCGGCGTGATGACAGAGGCGAGTGCAGGTCCGCCGGCGCCCATGTCATTCAGCATAGGATGGTCTCCATTCGCGATCCGAGACGCCACCCGGCATCCAGGACGACTCGTCCCTCGGCGCGACTTCGGAATCGGCCGCTCGACGGACGCGCACTGCGATCACGTTCCGTATCGCGCGCACCCCTGCCACGCGCTCCACTGCTTGGGCAGCTGCACGCTTGTCGGCCGAATCGCTGACGACGCCCGAAAGCTTCACGACCGCGTCTTTCACGCTCACTCCTATCTCGGGCGCAGTGGCGCTGAACGTCCACCGCAGTTCCGCCCCGACATCCGCTCTGATCTGCGCATCGGTCTTCATGGGAATACCGTGTTGAGGTCAACAATCCCGCGCTGTGCAGCCAATGTCTGCCTTCCAGACCCCGCTCGCTGTCGGGAGATGACCGTCTCCCCGTCAGGTATTTCCGGATTCGCGGGATTCGGGTCGACGTGGGTGACTGAGTAGCGGAAAGCCCGACATCGGGTGCCGATGTCGCCCGACAGACGCGCAAGCCAAGCGACGTATTCTCATTCCGGAGATGATCGTTCTTCGCTCGGAGGCGATATGTACAAGCGAATCCTGGTCCCACTCGACGGCTCGACTTACGCGGAACATGCGCTGCCCGCCGCCATCGCGATCGCGCGCCGTGCGAACGCGGCGATCCATCTCGTTCGGGCGCACGAGCCGAGGCCCTCGGCCTCCATGGAGCACGGGAAGACGGAAGAAGCGATGCGGCGAGACGAGCGAGAGTACTTGCATGCTGCCGCCGCGCGTGCGATCGCGAGCGGAGCGAACGGGGTCGACGTTGCGCTCGTTAATGGGTGGGCACCCGCAGCGATCGAGCGCGAGATCGAGCAAGTGGGGGCCGATCTCGTCGTGATGACCGACCATGGTCGAACCGGACGCGGCAAGAAGTATCTCGGCTCGGTTACCGACGGTATCGTGCGGCACGGCCACGTACCGGTGCTCGTGATGCGGGGCACCGATAGCGCAGCGGATCTGGCGCATGGCCCGTTGTTCCGCGATATCCTCATCGCCATCGATGATGCGGATGCAGACGCCGGCGTCGCCGAGCAGGCAGCGCAGCTCGGTACGCTGGGTGACGCGCGGTATACGTTGCTCCACGTGGTGCGTCCGGCGCTCGTGCCGCTCCATCCATATTCGTATGCCGCGTCCGCGGTCGCGCTGGACACGGGCGGCACCCGCGCTCGGGTGGTGAGCACGCACGAAGGCCTCACGTTGCTCGCCTCACGGATTCGCGATCGGGCCCGGTCTAACGGAATAGACGTCGCGATCAGCGTCGCCGAGAATCCGGCGACCGCCATTCTCGATGCGGTGGCCGGCACCACGACGGACCTCGTCGCCATGTCGAGGCGCGGATGCGGTCTATCGCGACTCGTTTCCGGCAGCGTGGGCGAGCAGGTCGTCGCTTCGACTGCGTTGCCAATCCTGATGTGTCAGACTTCGAAGGTCGAAGAGCGGGCAGTGTGAGCATGAGCACATCGAACGCAGCGAATCGCGAGGCGACGCCGCCGGCGCCGGTCTCAGGCACGGGCAGCGACACACGCCTAACGCGGGCAGATATCGCGCGCTACCGAGCGAACCGCCAAGGGGAAATCGACAGCGCGGCCTTGTATCGGGCTCTCGCCCAACTCGAGGCCGACGCCAAGCTCGCTTCGGTGTATGGCCACATGGCTGAAACCGAGACGGCGCACGCCGCTTTTTGGGAGCGGCTCATCCCGGAGTCGGAAGGGCGGAGATCGCCGCGAGTGAGTTGGCGCACGCGAACGTTGATTGCTCTCGCAAAGCGATTTGGACCGCGCGTCGTGTTGCCGACGGTCCTCGAGCACGAGCGTTCCGACAGCACCAACTACGACCAGCAGGCTGAGTCACGAGGATCGTCGCTTCCTGCGGACGAGCGATCACATGGGCGCCTCCTCGGTGCGATGGCCACGACGTCGTCCGGCGGCATGGAAGGCGCGACCATCGCGCGACTGGAGGGACGACGCCACCGCAGTATGGGCGGGAACGCACTGAGGGCCGCGGTGCTCGGCGCCAACGACGGGCTCGTTTCGAACCTGAGTCTCGTCATGGGCGTCGCCGGCGCCGCCGCATCCGATCGCGTGCTGCTGGTCACGGGTCTTGCGGGACTGCTCGCCGGGGCCGGCTCGATGGCCATGGGTGAATGGTTGTCGGTGCAGAGCGCGCGCGAGCTGCATCAGCGCCAGATCGACATCGAGACTGCCGAGCTTGCGGCGGCGCCCGCGGAAGAAACGAACGAGCTCGCGCTCATTTACCAGGCGAAAGGCCTAACTGAAGAGCAGGCGCGATCGCTGGCCGAGCGGTTGATGGCGAAGCCGGAGACGGCGCGCGAGACGCTCGTGCGTGAGGAATTGGGGATCGATCCCGCCGAGCTGGGTGGTTCGGCGTGGCAGGCGGCGGGGACGTCCGCATTGTTGTTTTCGTTGGGCGCCATTGTGCCCGTGCTTCCGTTCTTCTTCCTGTCCGCGAGTGCCGCCGTCATCGCCAGCGTCGCCGGGAGTGCCGTGGCACTGTTCCTCATCGGCGCCGGGATCACGCTGTTGACTGGGCGGAGCGTTTGGTATTCAGGCGCCAGACAACTGCTGTTCGGCGCCGTCGCGGCCGGCCTCACCTACGGCGTTGGAAGCTTGCTCGGCGCGAAGATTTCCGGCTGAACGTAACGAACTCTGCGTGGTGGCCCATCATCCAGTCGGGGTCGCGCACTCACGGTTGCAGGTTCCGGCAGCGATGCCGCGAATTCGGCGGCAAAGCGCGAGACCTGGCCCCAATCGGTGAGCTCGTGGTCACGCGATGTATCCGTTGGGCCGCCGGCGCGGCGACTGATCATCTTGAGCAGCATGCGGGTGAACACGCCGTACCTGGTAAACGGGAGCGCCCCGGCGATCGGCGTCGTCAGACGCGGGTGCCAGCCCGTCTTCGTTAGGAACTCGACCAGCACGCGGCGCGCATTCTTCTGATCGCGATCGCTCGATCCCGCGGCCGAGGCGCTGACGGAAAAGAAGGCCGAGGGCATTCGATTCAGCTCGTCGCGGTGAGCCCGAACGAAGCGCTCGAGGTACGGCTGGTGACGCCCCGCGATGACCGACCCGCCGATGATCACGCCATCGCAGTCGGACAGGCGGACAGTTTGCGACAACCCCGCGCCGCACGCAATCGACACGATATGACCAGCGGCCGTGAGTGTCCGGTCGATCTGTTCGGCAATTTTTTTCGTTTGTCCATAGCGCGTGCCGTAAATGATGGCAATGCGATGTTGAGACATGATTCACCTCGATGACTCGGTGTGCGTATTCGCGCCCGCCACCAACGTGTGGGATCGCCGTCCCGCACGCAGTCAGGCTCATGGAGGACCGCGTGTCGGCCATTGCCTTACGAGGCGTGCGGCGCCGTCGACAGCGAGATCTCTCCGGGGCGGGGGCGAGCGCCGTCGTGCATGCCGAGCCATCGGCCCATCACGCGCCCTTTGACCACCTGCACGAGAATCAAGTACGCGATCGTCAGCGGCATGATGAGGAGGAAGAACCGCGCCGGTAGCGGGGTGAATCCGAGCGCGCGCGCGATCGGCAAGTAGGGAACCGCTATGCCTAACGCAACGACACCGATGATCGACCATGTGAGCGGACGGCTGGCGCGGCTGCGCAGCGGATTCCCGGTGGTGCGAATGACGAACAGCACGAGGGTCTGGGTGACCAATGATTCCACGAACCACCCCGTGTGAAAGACGGGCTCGGACGCATGGAACACCGTTAGGAGGACCCAGAACGTGAGAAAGTCGAAGATCGAGCTGACCGGACCGACCGCAACCATGAACCGTCGAACCAGGTGCATGTCCCACCGGCGCGGTGTCCGGATGAGCACGTCGTCGACGCGATCCGTGGGAATGGTGACTTGCGCGGCGTCGTACAGAAAATTGTTGAGCAGGATCTGCGACGGCAGCATGGGGAGGAACGGCAGGATGATCGACGCGATCGCCATGCTGAACATGTTGCCGAAGTTCGAGCTCGTTCCCATGAGCAGATACTTGAGGACGTTTCCGAACGCCTTTCGCCCTTCGATGATGCCGTTGTGCAACACGCGCAGGTCACGGTCGAGCAACACGACCTGTGCCGCATCTCGCGCGACATCGACGGCGCCGGCGACCGAAATGCCGACGTCGGCGGCGTGGAGAGCGGGCGCGTCGTTGATGCCGTCGCCCAGGAATCCCACCACGTGGCCGCGCGCCTTGAGCGCCAGGAGGATGCGATTCTTCTGCGCCGGCGACACGCGCGCGAATATCGTGGTGCGGTCCGCGAGCGCGCCTAACGCCACGATGCTCAGCGCGTCGATCTCGGTCCCCGAGACGATGGTATCGGTCGTCAGGCCCGCCAACGCGCAGACGTGCGCCGCAACGAGCTCGTTGTCGCCGGTGAGGATCTTCACCTCGACGCCGTCAGCGTGTAGGGCCTCGAGCGTCGCCTCGGCATCGGCGAGCGGCGGGTCGCTGAACGCGATGAAGCCCTCGAAATTGAGGTCGGTTTCGTCGCTCACGGTATACGCATCGCGCACCGGAACCACGCGTGATGCGACGGCGAGCATGCGTTCGCCGCGTTGGCTCGCCGTGTGAAATTCGGCGAGCATCCGCGCCCGGACGGTTTCGTCGAGCGGCGCATACGTCGCGCCATTGTCGGCCGTGGTGCACCGTTCGAGCACGCTCTCCGGCGCTCCTTTGCTGATGAGCAGGCGCTCGCGGTCGCGCTCGACCACGATGGACGACAGCCGGCGCTCGAAGTCGAACGGGATTTCATCCAGCTTCTCGACGCCGGCGAAATCGGATGCACGCTCCTGCAAAATCGCGAGGTCGAGCGGACTCTTGATGCCCGTCTCGAGGCTGCTGTTGAGGCATGCGAGCTCGAGCACTCGCGCGGCGGCGCCGTCGTGGGCAGGAACGACACGCGTCACATGCATGACGCCGCTCGTGAGCGTGCCCGTCTTGTCGCTGCAGAGGACGTCGATGCTGCCCAAGTTCTGAATCGCCTGGAGATGTTTGACGATCACGCGCTTCCTCGCCATGCGAACGGCGCCGTTGGCCAGGGTCACCGACGTGATCATGGGCAGGAACTCGGGGACGAGCCCTACCGCGAGCGCCACCGCGAAGAGCAGCGACTGCAAGGGATCGCGATGCAGCGCGATGCTCACGAGCAAGAGGAACAACACGAGGAAGAAGACGACGCGCGTGATGAAGACGCTGAAGCTCCGCATGCCGCGCTCGAACTCCGTCTGCGGCGGTCGTGCGGCCAGACGTGCCGCGATGTCTCCGTACGTGGTGGCACGACCGGTAGCGGTGACGACCGCTCGCGCCGTGCCGGTCACGATCGACGTTCCGAGGAAGACGAGCTGCGCGTCGCCGGGTGCGGCGCGCTCAGCGGCGGTCGCAGGCGCCGACTTCTCGACCGGAAACGCTTCGCCCGTGAGCGCTGCCTGATGCACGTGCAGGTCCTTGGCCTCGAGCAGACGGGCATCGGCGGGCACGAGATCGCCGGCCGTTAGGCGGATGACGTCGCCCGGCACGAGCAGGCGGCGCGGCAGCTCGCCCCAAACGCCGTCGCGTTCGACGGTTGCCGTCGGCGCTACGATCCCGCGCAGTCGGTCGACTGCTCGGCGCGAGCGATACGTCTGCGTGAGATGGAGCGCGACGCTCAAGAGGACCATCAACATGATGAGCGCCGCGCTCGCGATCTCGCCGACGTACGCCGAGATTCCGCTGGCAAGCAGTAGCGTGATGATGAGCGGACTCGCGAACGGTTCGGCGATTTCGCGAAGAGCCGATTCTCGCGCCACGGCGAGCGGATCGTTCGGCCCGACGTCGGCAAGCCGGCGCTCCGCTTCCGCGGAGGTGAGCCCGCTCACCAATCCAGCACCAGACTCGCCGGCGGCCTGCATGGTGCAGTCGGCCATCGTCCTCCCTTTCGATGTCGTCGCGCACAGATTACCGCATGCTCGATGCACGGTCTGTCGGGAAAAGTGAGGAGCGCACGTCCCCGAAGCCCCGACAGATTCGGGATGGCTGGTTCCGCCATGTTACGCCGCGGGTGGCTCGCTCCGGTTGAGGCAACAAAGGGGGTCGTGACGTGCGCATTACGCGCAGATGGTTGGAGTACGCGGCCGCCCCTGCGGGAGCGCTCCTCTTCCTCGGAGTGGGCGCCGTCGCACGCATCGCGACGCCGACGACGTCGACGAGCACCATCATTTGGACCCTTGGCTTGGTGCTCACCGGGATGGCACCGGTGTTTCGGACCCTGCGCGGGGTGCTCGTCGGTCGCTTCGCCTCGGATCTGGTCGCTACCCTCGCGATCGTCGGCGCTTTGTTGCTCTCCGAACCGGTAGCCGGGCTAGTGATCGTGCTGATGCAGACCGGCGGCGAAGCCCTCGAGCGCTACGCCGAGGGGCGCGCCTCCGATGCGGTGCGCGCGCTCGAGGAAGCCGCTCCCCGCACGGCGCACCGGCTGAACGGCACGCGCGTCGACGACGTGAGCGCCGTTGATGTGGCGACGGGCGATCTGCTCCTCGTGCGTCCGGGCGAGTTGGTCCCGTGCGATGCCGTCGTCATCGACGGCCGCTCCCACGTGGACGTCTCGCGATTGACCGGTGAGCCGATGCCGATCACCGCGCTGTCGGGTACGCGCCTCATGAGCGGCAGCGTGAACGGCGAAGGAAGCTTGACTGTGCGCGCGACCGCGACGGCGGGCGAAAGCCAGTACGCGCACATCGTCGCTCTCGTCCGGTCCGCGCAAGCGAGTAAGGCACACCTACAGCGGCTCGCGGACCGCTACGCCGTGTGGTTCACGCCGCTCACGCTTGCGACGTGCGCGGTCGTCTACGCCTTCACGCACGACGCAGTGCGTGTGCTCGCCGTGTTGGTGGTTGCGACACCGTGTCCGCTGATTCTCGCCACGCCGATCGCGTTCATTGGCGGCATCAATCTCGCGGCGCGCCGGCACATCATTGTCCGTACCGGCGACGCGCTGGAGCGGCTCGCACGCATCACGACGATCATCTTCGACAAGACGGGCACGCTGACGATTGGGCGCCCGGCGGTGAACCGGGTGGTGCCGGCTCCAGGCCTAACGGAAACCGACGTGCTGCGCGCGGCCGGCGCGGTGGAGCAGGGGTCGAGCCATCTCCTCGCGCGCACGCTCGTCGAGGCCGCGGAAGTGGGCGGCATCGCGCTGCCCACGGGCCGCGAGGTCATCGAGTCCGCGGGCCGCGGCGTCAGTGGACTGGTCGACGGCCGGAGCGTGACCGTCGGCTCGCGATCGTTCGTGCTGGAACGCCATCCGCGGATCGCCGCCGACTTGGACGCTCTCGACCACTCCGGAGGCCTGGAGGCCTATGTCGCCATCGATGGGCGCGCCGCCGGTGTCGTCGAGTACGCCGATCGCCTGCGGCCCGAGCTGCACGACGCGATCGCGCACCTCGCCCGCATCGGCCTAACGGATACGATCCTGCTGTCGGGCGACCGCAGCGAGAACGCGCGAGCCGTGGCCGCCGCCGCCGGCATCGATGAGGTCGCGGGCGACTTGATGCCGGAGGACAAGGTGGACGCCGTTCGCCGTTTGGTCACGGCGGGCCGCGCCGTTCTCATGGTGGGCGACGGCACCAACGACGCGCCGGCGCTCAGCGCCGCGACTGTCGGCGTCGCACTGGCGGGACACGGCGGCGGCATCACGGCCGAGGCGGCCGACGTGGTGGTGCTGGCCGACGATTTGCGCCGCGTCCCAGAGGTCATCAGCATCGGCCGGCGCACACTGCGCATCGCGAGGGAGAGCATACGAGCAGGCCTCGCCTTGAGCGCGATCGCAATGGTGCTTGCCGCATTCGGCTTCATCGTGCCGGCGGTGGGCGCCGTCCTGCAGGAAGTCATCGACGTGGCGGTGATCGTCAATGCGCTGCGCGCCAGCCGGCCGGCGTGACGAGCATCGAGCACGGAGCGTAGCGGACGAGCGCGGTGGTGACGCTGCCGATCATCACGCGTTCGGCGAGGCCATGTTCCTGACGCGCGACGGCCAGCACGTCCGCTTCGGTCCGTTCGACGAAGGAGGTCAATTGGGAGACGATCGCGCCGCGCAGGACGGCGGTTTCGACCACCGTTCCCGGCAACACGCCCAATTCATCGCGCAGGCGCCGGAAGGCCCCGGCAATTCCTTCGCGTCGGATCACCCGCGTCCCTTCATCGTGCTCCGCAATCGTCGCGTCGAAGTCGGACTCGACGTAGACGAGCACTATCTTGGCGCATCCACGGAAGAGGTCGCAGGCTGTCTTCGCTGCTTCGCTGCTCGCCGCGGTAAAGTCGAGTGCGACGATCACCGTTCGCGGCATACTGCGTAGCCGGTCGGTGACCGCCAGCACGGGCGCCGGCGCGTGGCGGATGACGCGCAACGTCGTTTCGTCGTGCACGATACGATCGAGGGCGCCGCGGCGGCGAAGGCCCATCACGATCAAATCCGCACCGATTTTTCGCGCTTCGCTGACGATCGCATCCGCCGGGCTGCCTAACGGAACATCGAAGCTCCAGCCACCGTAGAACCCGGTGCGCTCAGCGACCTGCTTGCGCAGGTCGGCTTGGCGCCGCCACTGGTCGGCTCGAAGCGCCGGCGCTTGCGACACGGCTCCTTCCAGCCCGGCTACGATCGATCCGGACACGAACGGATCCACGACACTCAGCGCGTGGGGCCTGGCATCATGCTCCCGCGCGATGGCTGCCGCGACATCGACCGGCGTGAGACTGGAGCCGCGGCGCCCATCGACTGCCACCAGAAGCCGGCGGAATTCGCCATGGCTCGCCGCTTCCGAGACGTGCGACGTCGATGCCTCTTCCGTCGGGTGAGCGTGCTGGGTCGTCATGATTCCTCCGAATGATCGGTCTCACGTGCATGATACGGCGCCGGCGGGCAGCGTCTGTCGGGCAAAATGCGGAGTTTCGCTTCGACACTCCCTGACACGCTGCTACGGGCTCGCCTGCTCCGACAGGCAAGGGGAGGACACGCTGTCGGGCCTTCTCCGACAGCGTGTGGTATTCCAGTTGCTACCGTACATTCACGAGGGCACCGAACGAGATCTTTCCAGGGGAACAGCATGGGAATCGATCCGAGGCCAAGCTTTCTATGGCTCGAGAAAGCCGAGAGTGAGGCGATTCTGTCGAGGAATAACATCGGGCGCATCGCGTACAGTTTTCACGACCGCACCGAGATTGAACCGATTCACTACGTCTACGAGGACGGGTGGCTGTACGGGCGAACGTCGCCCGGCGCCAAAGTGGCGACGTTGACGCATCACCGATGGGCGGCGTTCGAGGTCGATGAGGTGGATGGTCCATTCGACTGGCGCAGTGTGGTGGTGCACGGCGCGGTCTATTTGCTCACCGCGCCCGGGTCGACCGCAACCGACGCCGAGGTGTCGCGTGGCCTAACGCTGCTGCGCCGATTCGCTCCGGAGACGCTGACGAACGGCGACCCGACGCCATTTCGGACAGTGCTGTTTCGCCTATCTGCCGCTGAAATCACGGGACGCTGCGCAACGACGCGTTCGGCTCCGGAGTCGGCGGAGGGCGGCATTGGCCTTTCAGCCGCGGAGCCGTGAAGCGCGTCGTCTTCCGCATCGTCGGGCGCGTGTTGGCCATGCCGCTCGCCGTCAAGATTGCGGGAGCGAACACGGTGCTGCTCCTGGCCGCGGTCATCGCTTTTTCGGCCGTCCAGCCGGTCGGCCGGTTGTGGTCGGAGGTCACGGTGGCGTCGCTCGCGTTGGTGGGCGGTATTGCCATCAACCTCGCTCTCGTGCACATCGCGCTGCTGCCGCTGCGCGACCTGGAGGCGACGGCGCAGCGGGTCTGCCGCGGCGAACTGGAGGCACGCGCGCGCACGTCGCCGATTGCCGACCGCGCGCTCGACCGCGTCAGCCGTGCGTTGAATCTGTTGCTCGACAGTGTGCTTGCCGATCGGGCACGCGTCCGCTCGTTAGCCGAGGAGCTCATCCAGACGGGCGATCGCGAGCGCGCGGCGTTGGCGCGCGAGCTGCACGATTCCACGGCGCAGTCGATCGCCGGCATCTCGTATCAGTTGATCGCGGTCGAGCGCATGACCTCGGACCCGGCCCTCACCGCGCGCCTGGTCACGATTCGCGAAACGGCTAACGCAATCCTCGAGGAGGTGCGGTTGCTATCGCAGTCGGTTTATCCTCGCATCCTCGACGATCTCGGATTGGTGAGCGCGCTGCGCGATTTGGCGCGCCGAATGGCGGACGGCGACGGGACGCCGATCTCGATGGACGTCACGCCGGTGGCGGATGCGGCGGCCGGGCGCCTCACCGTCGATCACGCGGCAGTGCTCTACCGCGTCGCGCGCGAAGCGGTCGCGAACGCGCTTCGCCATGCACACGCCACGCGAATCATGATGCGCCTCGAAGGATCAGATGACCGGGTGCTGCTGCGTGTCGAGGACGACGGGGTGGGCTTCGATGTCGGCAGGATGGACGGCGCGCCATCGGGGACAGGCTTGTTCGGCCTGCGCGAACGCGTCAGTTTGGTAGATGGCCGGTTCGACGTGTCATCTCGTCTCGATGGCGGGACGACCGTGACCGCCTCCATTCCCGTTACCCCGCCGGACAGTCTCTCCCCGCACGCTTCCTCTCGAGAGTGAAATCGGATGACGGTCGACATTATTCGGGTGGTCCTCGCCGATGATCATGCCGTCGTGCGCGCCGGTCTCAAGGCTGTGTTAGGCACGGCACCGGACATTCACGTGATCGGCGAAGGGAGCACCGGCCGCGAGGCGGTCACGCTCACCGAGCGCCTCAAACCGGATGTGCTCATCACGGATCTCACGATGCCGGATCTCGATGGCGCCGGCGTGATCAAGGAGGTCGTCGCGAAGGGCTTGGCGTCGCGTGTGCTCGTGCTAACGATGCACAGCGAAGATGAATACCTCGTTCGGCTGCTCGAGGCTGGCGCCGCCGGCTACTTGGTGAAGAGCGCGGCCGACCGTGAGCTCGTGGCCGCCGTACGGTCGGTGGCGCACGGTGACACCTATGTCCAACCGTCCGCGGCGCGCGTGCTGGCACGTGAGCTCATCCGCAAAGAATCCGCCGAGCCGGACCGTGAGCGGTTCGACCATCTCACCCCACGCGAGCGCGATGTTCTCCGCCTCGTCGCACAGGGCTACTCGGCGCCTGAGATCGGCACCCAGCTGGGCATCAGCCCGAAAACCGTGGATACGTACAAACAGCGTATCGAAGAAAAACTCGGTCTCGGACATCGCGCGGATTACGTGCAGTTCGCGCTCAAGCTCGGCCTGCTCGCCAAGCCCTAGGCACGTCGACGTCGCGCTCAGTGTACCATGGTAGCGAACTGTTTTGGCGTGCCCACCCGGATCATGCCTACCGCGCCCTTGTCGGCATCCGCGAAGCTATGCGTCACGAACGCGTAGATGCCTTCACCGCTCTCATTCGCTTTGAACGTCGTTTCGAATACCACGCCGCCGCCAACCGGCACGGGATACGTCTGCACGCCGCGTAAGGCGTGGGTCGGATCGCCATCGGGATATACGCGATCGAAGATCGCGCCAACGATGTGAAAGTCGCTGTCGAGATTCGGGCCTGCGTTGACGACGAAGAAGCGCACGCGATCCCCGACGTTCACCGTGAGCGGGTTCGCCTTGTACTGGAAAGCGCGTCCATTGAAGACCACTTGGCTCGGCTGCTTGGACTGGGCGTCGCTGAACGCCGGTTGGGCAACTTGTCCCGCGGTGTCAGCATGCGCGTAGAACTCGCTTTGGACGAGAATGAATTCCTTATCGGCGGTGGTAGGCCAGCCATTCTTCGGGTCGACGATCATCGCGAAGTACATCCCCTGCATGAGGTGCATGAGCACCGGCGGTGTCCCGCAATGCACGAGGAACGCGCCGGGGTCGCGCGCGACGAACGCGAATTGAATGGAGTCGTG
>DATNAM010000289.1:0-30448 GCA_035572595.1 Gemmatimonadaceae bacterium | reverse complement strand
TGCGGCGTATCGAAACCCAACCACACACCGGCGACGATGTCGGGCGTCATGCCCACGAACCAGACGTCGGTGTTGTCGTTGGTCGTGCCGGTTTTTCCGGCCACCGGAATCGCATCGGGCACCCATTTGCGCACGGATGTCGCGGTGCCGCGCGCGACGACGTCGCGCATCATGTCGCGGACGATGAACGCGATGCGCGGGTCGAGCGCGAAGCGCGGCGCATGGGCCGGCGGCGCCCACACCTGATGGCCGGCGCGATCGTCGATGCGGACGACGTACCGCGGGTCGACCACCGCGCCGAGGTTGTCGAACACCGAGTACGCGGCGACGAGGTCGACCGGGTGAACGGCGCTGGCACCGATGGCACTGGACGGATATGGCGCGATCGGCGTGTCGATGCCGAGTCGCTTGGCGAGGGCGATCACGGTATCCATGCCGACGTGCAGGCCCAACTGAACGGCGATCGGATTGCGCGACCGCACGAGCCCTTCGCGCATCGTCATGAGGCCCTGGAAGCGGCCGTCGGCGTTGCCGGGCCGGTACACGCTTCCGTTAGGCATCGGGATCGCGAGGGCGGAGTCGTCGATGAGGGCATTGGGCGGGATGCTGTCGCGCAGCGCGCTCGCGTACACGATCGGCTTGAACGCCGAGCCCGGCTGGCGGAGGGCGTTCACGGCGCGGTTGAAGGGCGAGGCCGCGTAGTCGCGTCCGCCGACCATCGCCAGCACGTCGCCGTTCTGCGGGTCGATCGCCACCACCATGCCTTCGAGGAAATCGGTGCTCCCTTTGGCGTGGTGCGCGAACGTGGGATGCCGGTAGCCCGGCCGCGCTTCGACGCGCGTGAGACCCGAATCGAGCGCGAGCGTGGCGTCGCGCTCGAGATCGGGATCGATGGTGGTGACGATGCGGTAGCCGCCGTTCATCACCGGCACGCCCGCCTGCTCGGCTTCCTGCCGCACGAGGTCCACGACGTAGGGCGCTGCCGCGGGCATGCCGGCGTCGGGCGCCGTGACTAACGGTTGCTGCTCCGCGCGGTCGGCGTCCTCGCGCGTGATGTAACCCTGGTCGGCCATCAGCGACAGCACGAGATTGCGCCGCTCGCGCGACCGGTCGGGATGTTTGATCGGATCGTAAATCGCCGGCCCCTTGGGGAGCGCGGCCAGCGTCGCCGCCTCGGCCAGCGTTAGGCTGGCGGCTTCCTTGCCGAAGTAGTGGCGCGATGCCGCTTCGATGCCGTACCACGCGTGGCCGAAGTCGATGTCGTTGAGGTACGCCTCGAGGATCTGTTCCTTCGTGTAGTGGCGTTCCATCTCACGCGCCGCCGCCTGCTCGCGCAGCTTGCGGGCGATGCTGCGGTCGCTGCGGTCGATGAGGTCGGGGTGCATGTTGCCGACCAGCTGCTGCGTGATCGTGCTCGCGCCGCGCGCGTGTCCGCGGAGGGCGTCCTTGAGCGCCGCCGCGACGCCCACGACGTCGACGCCGTCGTGTTGATAGAAGCGCTGGTCTTCCACCGAAATGAACGCCTGCCCAACGTATTTGGGCAGCGACCGCAGAGCGACGCTCGTGCGCATCTCGCGGCCGATCTCGCCGATGAGCGAGGTGCCGTCGCGCGCGAAAACCAACGACGATTGCGCCGGTTGGACGATCTGCCAGGCTTCGCCGGTGCTGCCACCACTCTGAGCGCCCGCGACCTGCGGCGCGGCAAACATGACCGAAATCGCCGCGAGCACCACCCGCATCGAACGCGGGCGCAGGCGCGCGGCCACTGCACCGTTCATATCGTTCACCAAAGCTCCATCTCTTCCGGCGCACCGTGCGCCGGACATACTCAAAGTGATACCCGAGAGGGGTCCGAATGACACACGATCAGCGGGCGGCAAGATAACCCGCCGGTTCAGAAATTCTGTGACATTGCTCCACTGCGCCCGACGCACCACCTTTTTGTCATGGCTCCAGTCATCGACGTCGCAACCGTTCAGTTCGCGCCCCGCAAAGGCGAATACGAGACGAACCTGGCCCACCTGGGCGAGCTGTTCGCGCAGTTGGACGCGCTCACGCCGCGGCCGCAGGTGCTGCACCTGCCCGAGACGGCCCTCACCGGCTACTTCCTGGAAGGCGGGGTGCGCGAGTTCGCGCTCACCGCGGGCGCTCAGGCCGCCGATCTGCAGCGCGTCTACCGGAATGCGGTACCGCAAGCCGCCGACCGGACGCTCGAAATCGTGTTGGGCTTCTACGAAGTGTGGAACAACACGCTCTACAACAGCGCGATGTGGGTTCGAGTGGGCGGTGCCGCGCCGCTCGTGCGCCACGTTCACCGCAAGAATTTCCTGCCGACGTACGGGCTGTTCGACGAGGAACGGTTTGTCGAGCGCGGCCAGTCGTTCCGCGCGTTCGACACGCCGTGGGGCCGCTGCGCCGTGCTCATCTGCGAGGACTCGTGGCACAGTCTCACTGGGACGCTGCTCGCGTTGGACGGTGCGCGCGCGATCTTCATTTGCTCGGCGGCGCCGGCGCGCGGGCCGTGGCCGCGTGACGACGGAATCCCGGGTCCATCGAGTGTGGCGCGCTGGGAGCGGCTGGTGCGGGACATCGCGGAAGAGCACGGGGTGTTCGTGTCGTTCTCGAATCTCGCATCGAGCGAGGCCGGCAAATCGTTTCCGGGCGGCGCGCTGGTGGCCGGCCCCAAGGGCGACGTGCGCATTCGCGGCCCGATGTGGACGGAAGCCGTGCTGCCAATCGCCATGGACTTGGGCGATCTGACGCGGGCGCGTGCCGACATGCCGCTGCTCGCGGATTTGCGGGTGGCGCTGCCGCATCTGGTGGAGTCGTTGGGCAAGATCCAGTCGGGGCGGTCGGAGGCGCCGGCGTACGACACGGAGGACGGCGAGGCGCGCGCGGTGCGCGAGCGGCCGGCGTCGTTAGGCACGGTGCGCGCGCGGTCGGTGGCGGTGGTGGACGGGGGCATGGCCGCGGCCGGGACGCCCCCGCCGCTCGAGATCGACGCCGCGCTCGTCGAGGAATGGCTGGCGACGTTCCTGCGCGACGAGATCGCGGGCCGCGGATTCCACAAAGGGATCGTGGCGCTCTCCGGCGGCGTGGATTCGGCGGTCACGGCGTTCCTGGCAACCCGTGCGTTAGGCGCGGACAACGTCATTGGCGTGCGCCTGCCCTACCGCGCGTCGAGCCCGGACAGCCTGGCGCACGCGCAGCTCGTGATCGAGGCCTTGGGCATCGAGGGCCGGACGCTGGACATCAGCGGAACCGTGGATGGCTACCTGGGCCACGAGCCGGGCGCCGACGCGACGCGCCGCGGCAACGTGATGGCGCGCGCCCGCATGATCGCGCTGTTCGACCTGTCGGCGCGCTACGCGGCCATTCCGTTAGGCACAGGGAACAAGACCGAGCGGCTGTTGGGCTACTTCACGTGGCACGCCGATGATTCGCCGCCGCTCAATCCGTTGGGCGACCTGTACAAGACGCAGGTGTGGGACCTGGCTCGGCACCTGGGCGTGCCCGCCGAAATCATCGACAAGGCGCCGACGGCGGATCTCGTCAGCGGGCAGACGGACGAAGGCGACCTCGGGATCGCGTACGCCAAGGCCGATCAGATTCTCCACTGGCTGCTGCACGGCTATGCGCCGGCGGAGCTCGAATCGCGCGGATTCGTGCGCGAGGAAGTCGAGTTGGTGCGGCGGCGTCTCGAGCGCACGCATTGGAAGCGGCGGCTCCCGACCGTCGCGATCCTGAGCTCGACCGCGATCGGCGAGAGCTGGCTGCGCCCCGTGGACTACTGACGCCGCTGCTCGGCCAGCACGAGGAGGACGCGCGCCCGCCCCGCTTCGACCTCGAGCTCGATGTGCGACGCCTCGCGGCTCACCGGCGGGGCGCCGCGCGCCGGCGGCGCGAGCGTGAGGCGGGTGTTCGTCCCGAGAATGTACGGCAGCGCGTTCCCGCAGATGACGTTCGCCATCTCGCCTAACGCATCCCATCGCCACGGCTCGGCGGCGTCTCCTTCCAGGCCCAGCATGTTCTCGGCGAGCGCGCGGAAGACGTCGTCCGACACGCGCAGCGTGAGGCAGCCGGTGTGCGCGCCATCGAACGCGACGCTCACGGCAGCGGGCAGCGCATCGAGCTCGCTCGGCGTCTCGACGGCCGCGCCGACGCAGAGGAGGCCGAGCTCCTCGAACGCCAGCGTAGCCGCGACGCGCAGCGCGATCGAATTATCGGTCATCGTCCGGTGCCGAGCGCGCGGAGCACCGCGTCGCGGAGGTCTTCGGGCTGGAACGGCTTGTGGAGGAAGCCGTGTCCCATCTCCAGCACCTGCGACGCACGCGCGTCGCTGCCGTCGGACGACACGACGATCACGACCGGTCCCGCCGCAGGACGGCCCACACGGGCGAGCATGTCGAGGCCGCTCAGCTTCGGCATGTTGATGTCGACCAGCGCCAGCGTGATGGGCTCGGATTCCAGAATGCCGAGGCCGGCGAGGCCGTCGGCGGCTTCGTGGACCGTGCCTAACGGAAGGCCGGAGAGCCGCAGCGTGCGGATGATCATGGCGCGCATCACCCGGCTGTCGTCGACCACGAGCACGGTCAGGGGCGGCGCGTCGGCGGCGGGCGTTCGGTTGCGATCGATCATAGCTCGCCTTCCCGGTCGGGCATCTTGAGCCAGACGCACCCCGAGGCGACGTCCAGAGAGATGGTGCGCCACACGCGTTCGCCTCCGACGTCGTGCGCGTGGATGAGCACTCCGTTCTTCCACAGCAGCTTGCGCAGCATGATCAGGTTCCGCTTGCCGATCTGGAATCCGTCGGCGCTCGCATCGCCGGCCGACGCGCCGCCGGCGACAGCCACGCGCAGGCGGCCTTTGGTCGCGCCCAACTTGTAGCAGTCGCGAAACAACGCCGGCACCGCGGTGTCGACGTACTCGAGCGGCCGGCCGCGCGAGCGGTCGCGATCCTCGATCGACGACGGCAGCGGCACGTGCAACAGGCCGCCCACGCGCGCCACCGGGTCGAACACCGCGACGCCGAGGCAGCTGCCTAACGCGTGAGCCACGAGGCGGTCGCCCGGCGCGTTCGAGACGCACATCGCGCCCACGCCTACGATTCGCTCGCCGGTCGTGCGTGTCGCCTGCATCCTAACGGACGTACACGGCCGGCTGCACGTAGCGGAATCCGTGCGTCAGGGTTCCCAGACTCTCGGAGTGTCCGACGAACAGATGGCCGCCGGGCGTCAGCATGTGCCAGAATCGTTCGACCAGGCGCTGTCTCATGCCGGCATCGAAGTAAATCATCACGTTGCGGCAGAAAATGGCGTCGAATGGTCCGCGCAGCGGCCATTCGCGAATGAGGTTGAGTCGTGCGAACCGCACCATCGCGCGCAACTCCTCGCGCACCACGAAGCGATCGCCCGATGACGAGACGTCGAGCATGCGCCGGCGCAGCGTCGCCGGGATCGCGGTGACCGCACGCGCGCCGTAGGTGGCCGATCGCGCGCGCGCCAGCACGCGCGACGACACGTCGGTCGCAAGAATGCGGGCACCGGCGAACCGGTCAGGCGGCAAATGCTCGCGCATCAGCACCGCGATCGTGAACGGCTCCTCGCCGGTCGAACATCCGGCGCTCCACACGCGGATCGGCCGCGGGCCGTGCACCATTCCCGGGAGCACCTTGGCGCGGAAGAACTCGAAGTGCGCGGGCTCGCGAAAGAACGCGGTTTGATTCGTGGTGAGCGCATCGACGAGCGCGCCGAGCTCGGCGAACTGTCGTTGGGCCGCCTGGTGCTCGACGCGATCGAGGTACGCGGCAAAGCTCCGCGCGCTCGTGTCGGCGACGCGCCGGCCGAGTCGCGAGCGGACGAGCTCTTCCTTGCCCGCGCGCAGGCGGATGCCGCACGTCTCGTAGAGCAGCTCGCGCAGGCGGCGGAATTCGTGCGGCCGGAGCGGAGGGATGAGGGCCCACGGTACCGCCGCGGCGTGGGCGGCGGGCCCGTCAGAACTCCTCGAGAACGTCGTCATCGCCGCCGTCGAACGGATGCGGTGTTGCGTTAGGCGCGGGCGACGCGGGCGTGCCCAACGTCTGGCGGCCGCCGTTTCCGCCGCGCGGCGGGAGCGGACGGATCGGCGACGGTCCGGCGGGGACGCCGCGGTGCGGCGTGCGGCGTGCCGCGCGCGCGACGGTCTCGCGCCGCGGCGTCGCGGGCGCGGTGGCCAACTGGAAGTGGCCGACCAGCGTTTCCATTTTCTCGGCCTGTCCCGACAATTCTTCGGCGGCGCTCGCGGACTCTTCCGCGTTCGCCGCGGTCTGTTGCGTGACGGCGTTCATCTGCTCGACGCCCGCGGCGATCTGCTCGATGCCCTGGCTCTGCTGTTCCGAGCCCGCCGCGATCTCCGCCATCGCGACGCTCACCTTGTTGACGTGATCGGTGATGTCGCCGAAGCTCGTCATCACTTCGCGATTGATCGCCGCGCCGCCTTCCGCGTGCTTCACCGATTCTTCGATCAGCGTGGCCGTGTTCTTGGCTGCTTCCGCGCTGCGCATCGCGAGGTTGCGCACTTCTTCGGCGACGACCGCGAAGCCGCGGCCCGCGTCGCCGGCGCGCGCTGCTTCGACGGCGGCGTTGAGCGCGAGCAAGTTGGTTTGGAACGCGATCTCGTCGATCGTTTTCACGATGCGCGCCGTTGCCGCGGCCGCGCCGGTGATGCGATCGGTCGCATCGGCGAGACGCTTCATGCTCTGCGCACCGCGCGCCGCGCTGTCGCGTGTGGCTTCGCTGAGTTGGCGAGCGTCGCGCGCGCTGAGCGCATTCTGGCGCGTCATCGCGCCCATCTCCTGCAGGCTGCTCGACACTTCTTCGAGCGAGCTTGCCTGCTCGGCGGCGCCCTGCGCGTGGAGTTGGCTGCCCGCGCTCACCTGCCCTGCTCCGGCGGCCACCTGCTCGGCTGCCATCGCCACTTCGGCAAGCGCTTCGTCGAGCTGGCCGAGCGTTTTGTTGAGCGCCTGCTTGATGCGCGCGTGCTCGCCGCGGTACTCGCCGCGCATGCGGGCACGCAGGTCGCGCGAGGCAACGCGCTCGAGCACTTCGGCCGCCTCGTGCACGGGTGCGATGACCGCGTCCAAGGTCTCGTTGACGCCCGACACGAGATCGTGGAAGGCGCCGCGATAGCGCGCCGCGTCGCCGCGCCGCGTGAGCTCGCCCTGTTTGGCGGCGTCGATCAGCGCGCGCACCTCTTGCGTTAGGCCGGCGAGCGCCTGCACCATGTCCTGGAACGAGTGGCTCAACACATCGGTGGGGCCGCGCGGCGTGACGGCGACGCTGATGTCGCCCTCGCCCAGGTGTCGCGCGACGGCGGCGAACTCACGTTGGGCATCGATGATGCGGCGGAGGCCCTTCGCCAAGTCGCCCATCTCGTCGTGGGACGTGACCCACACCTCGACATCGACCTGGCCCTTGGCGATGAGCTCCATCTTGGTGGAGAGCTCGGATACCGGCCAGTTGATGCCGCGCTCGAGCAGGAACGCGGCGATGAGCGTGACGAGCACGGTGACGAGCGTTCCCCAGATGAGCGCGCGTCCCGCGTCGGTATCGCGCTCGATGCCGGCCAGGCGCACGTCGGACTGCACGGCCTGCTCCTGCACGATGCCGGCGGCGATGAGGCGCCGCATGTCGTCGATCTGTTTCTGTTCATTGGCGGACGCGAACACGGCGGCCGGCGACGCGGCCGTGCGCTGGTTCCGCAGCGCCGGGAGCACCAGATCGTCGTGCAGGGACACGCCTAACCGTTCGAGCTGCTCCCACCGCGCGCGCTGGCCGGGGTTGTCGGCCGACAGGCGCTGCAGCGAATCGACCTGGTGGCGGAACGTGTCCCACCCGGTGTCGACATCGTGCTGGGCCGCGTCGCCGACGCCCAGCATGGCGCCGCGATATCCCGCATCCATAGTAAGGAGCGCGGCCAGCGCGTCCTGCGCGCCGTCGATGACATCGATCGCGTGCTGCGTGGCGCCGCGGTCGGCCGCCGCGGTGGCGATCGACTGGTGCATGTAGATCCCTTCGGCGATGACCATCGCGAACACCGCCGCGAAGGCCACCGTCAATTTTCCGCGCATGCGGAGGTTGTAGAACCAGTTCATGGTCATGGCCATCGATCCCGGATGAGAGGCGGCGATTCAGTTAGGCGGCAGTCGTGGAGGCGGCGGCGGGTCCGACCGGCGCGAGGTCCGCGGCGTCGATGACGCGCGTGATGTCCAACAACAGGCGCACGCGGGCCGCCGACTTGGCGATGCCGAGCAGGTAGTCGGTGCGGACGCCGGCGCCTAACGGCGGCGGCGGCTCGATGTCCTGGGCGCCGATGTCGGCCACCTCGGACACGCGGTCGACGAGCAGCCCCACGTGCGCGGCGTGCGCCGCGACGACGATGATGCAGTTCGTGGGGCCGGGCTCGATGGACGGCAAATCGAACTTGAGGCGCAGGTCGAGAATCGAAATCACGCGCCCGCGCAGATTGATCACGCCGCGCACGAATTGCGGCGTGCGCGGCACGCGCGTGATGGGCAGCACGCCGATGATCTCGTGCACGGCAAGAATCTCCATGCCGTACTCTTCGGCGCCGAGGAAGAACGTGAGATACTTGCCTGCGGCAGCGTGTGGGCTCATGCGACCGCCTGTGTCGTCGGAAAGGGGTGGGCGCGCCGCGCGAGCTCGAACAACTGCGGCACGTCGAGGATGAGGCCGACGCGTCCGTCGCCCAGGATCGCGGCGCCGGCGATGCCGGGCACGTCGCCGATCCCCGCCGTGACGGGCTTCGCGACCACCTGCTGCTGTCCGAGGATCGCGTCGACCAAGAGCGCGCACCGACGCTCGGCGGCGCCAACCACCATGAGCAGCGCCGAGACGGGATCCTCACAGGCGCCATGGACGTCCAACAGCCGGTGCAGCCTGACTAACGGAAGCACGTCGTTGCGGAGGCGCACCATCTCGCCGCGTCCGGCGACGGTGAAGAGCGCGCCGCGCTCGGGGCGGAAGCTCACCACCACGTTGGTCGTGGGCACGATGTAGCGTTCGACGCCCACGCGGACGAGCATCCCGTCGGTGATGGCGAGCGTGAGCGGAACGCGGAGCGAGATGGTGGTGCCCGCGCCGGCCACCGACTGCACCTCCACGCGCCCGTGCAGCGCCTGGATGTTGCGGCGCACCACGTCCATGCCCACGCCGCGGCCGGACACGTCGGTGATCTGATCCGCGGTCGAGAGTCCCGGCGCGAAGATCAGGTCGAGGATGTCGGTGTCGCTCAACTGTTCGCCAGGACGGACGATGCCGCGCGCCGCGGCGCGCTGGAGGATGCGATCGCGCTGCAGCCCGCGACCATCGTCCGTGAGCTCGATCACCACCTGGCCGCCCACCTGCGTCGCGCTCAGCGTTAGGCGGCCGGCGGCCGGCTTTCCGGCGGCGGTGCGCTCGTCCGGCGTCTCGAGTCCGTGGTCGATCGCGTTGCGCACCATGTGCATGAGCGGGTCGGCCACCAGCTCCACCATGTTGCGGTCGAGCTCCGTCATCTCGCCGTCGACCTGGCAGTCGACCTGTTTGCCGGCGCGTTGGGCGAGGTCGCGCGCGAGGCGGACGAGCTTGTTGCACGTGCCGCGCAAGGGAACCATGCGCATGCCCATGCTCATGTCGTGCAGGTCGCGCACGAGCTTGCCGGCGTGCGTCACCTTGCGCGCGAACTCGGGACGGTCGTGGCCGGAGGCGGGATCCTGCGCGATCATCCAGTGCGCGACCACCAGCTCGCCGACGAGGTCGACCAGCGCATCGAGCCGGTCGAGCCGCACGCGGGCGCTGTGCGCGGCGCCGGCGTCGCGCGGCGCCACGGAGGGCGCGGACGCGCGCGGCGGCGCGGCCGGCGCGGCCGGCGCGGATCCGACGGGCGTCGCATCGACCATTTCGAGCTCGCGGAGCACGTCGAGGAATCCGGCCGGATACGCGAGCGGCGCGCCGTCGCGCGACGCGTCGAGCGTCTTGACCGTGTCGCTCAGCGCGTCGAGCGCGCGCAGCGAGAGCGAGGCGATCCGGCCGGCGAACCCGTCGCGCCGCCGGCGCTCGCCTAACAGCGACTCGCCGTGGTGCGCGAGCGCCACCAGGCCGTCGAGCTTGAGGAAGCCGGCGGTTCCCTTGATCGAGTGGAACGCCCGCATCACCGTCTGCACCGCCTCGGCGTCATCCGGATCGCGCTCGAGCACCAGCAGCGCCGCTTCGGCGTTTTCGATGTACTCGCGCGCCTCGTCGCAGAAGTCGCCGAGCAGCGCGCGATCGGTGTCGTTAGGCAGCGTGAGCGGCGGCAGCGTGCCGGATTGGGCGACCACCGAGCGCGGCGACCGGTCCGGCTGCCCGATCAAGTCCGACGTGCGCGGCTTGAGCGACGGCGACGTTTCCGGCAGATTGCGCATGATCGCGATGGTCGATCGCTCGGGTCTCTCGAGCAGCGTCAACCGGCCGGGCTCGTCCGGTGCGGCGAGATACGCCCGCACCGCATCGAGCAGCGCGTGCGCCGCGCGGTGCAGCGCCGGCTGACGATCGCCACGATCGCGATCGGTTCGCAGCGCTTCGGCCACGAGACGCAGCGAGACGCAGGCGCGCGCTTCGTGCGGCGGCACCCGCTCGATGAGCGCCATCGCATCCGAGCGGAGCGATCCGCGCGTTTCGAGATCCGAGGCGCCGAGTCTTGCAAAGGCGGCGCTCAGCTTGTCGAAGCGTGCGAAGAGGGAGCGGGCAGTGCGACGAGACGCTTTGGGCACGCGAACGGGTGCGTGATGTCGGAGTGGCGGAGTACGAGGAGCGTCCTGGCGGGCGCGGCGTGGCTGATGCATGTCATCGACGCGCGCGACCAACTGACGCAACGACCGATCGTTGCGCGGGACGCGCAAGCTCGTCGGTGTCGGAGCGCGAAGCGTCCTCTACTTGGGGGCCGTGATGTCGAAAACGGTGCTGGTCGTCGAGGACTCGTCCCTCTTCCAGAAGGCGTACGCCACGGCGCTGGGGTCCTACGCGCGAGAGCCACTGGAAGTGTTGTACGCCTCGAATGGCGAAGAGGCCCTGGCCCAGGTCGAGCAGCGCCCAGCCATCGACCTCATCGTGCTCGACGTAAACATGCCGGTGATGGACGGCCCAGCGTTCCTGGACCGGCTACGGCGCGACTACGCGTCGCTGGACATCCCGGTGATGTTCTCGAGCACCCGCGCCTACGCGATGCGCGAAAAACTCGGCAGCTCGTTGGGCGTGGTGGCGTATCTCCAGAAGCCATTCGCGCCGCGCGAGCTCCACGCGCTCCTCGACAAAATCTGGTCTTAACCGGCGGCGACCGGAGTCGCCGCCGGAAACCGTCCGCTACGCCGCGAACGCCAAGCTGATCGCGCGGCGCGCGCCGCGTTTGAGCGCGCGATGGACGACGCGCGCGTACGTGAGAAAGTTGAGGCCGGCGACGGGATACCGAATGAAAAACTCGTGCGGCAGCATGTCGCCTTTGAGCCGATTGCAGGGACCGCACGCCACCACGAGGTTGCCCGGCACGTTCGCGCCGCCGCGCGCGAGCGGATAGACGTGGTCGATGGTGGCAATGGTGAAGTCGAGTGTCGCGCCGCAGTACACGCAGCGGCGACAGCAGTCACGCATCATCGCGCGTTTGAGCGCGCGTTTTTCCTCGTATCGACGATGGGGGAGGGGTTTTCGGTGAAGCCCACGGGTGCACCGTGGGAGTGAGGGGGCGATGCGGTGAAGAGCATGTCGTGACATTGCACCTCGCCGAAAAGCAGCGACGCCCAGCATCGGGGATCTCCCGAGCTGGGCGTCGCCGGAAAACGAGACGCGTCCACACGTTCTTTCGATCGTGCATCGGTCTCGACGCCTAATCGATCCGTTGATGTGCTTCGTCGCGGACCGTGGATGCTCATGATCCTCCGAAAGCGTGACGCTGCAAGTGCGCCGTGCGTCACAGCATTGCACGCGAGTGCCATCCGCGCAAGAGCTTCCGCGCAGCCTGCACCGTAACGAGTACAATGTCTCTCCTCCCTGTCGCCGCGATGCAGTCGCGCACGCGGTCGGGCGAGCGATGACCTCGACCGCCGCCGAACCCGCCATCCTGCTGCCGAACCGGCCATCCTGGCTGACGGACGAAACCATCCGTCGCCTGGTGGTCATTTACGCCGCGTTCGCGATCCCGGTCGGATTCGCGCTGCACCAGTACGCGCGTCCGTTTCCGTGGTTGGGCGCGGTGCTCTTGTTCTTCGTCGCCATCGCGACACGAGCATTCGGGATTCCGCTGCCGGGCAAAGGTTTCGCCAGCTTTGCGGTAGGCGCCGGTATCGCGGCGGTGGTCGCGCTCGGTTGGGCGGCCGGCGCCCTGGCGTCCGGGCTCGGCATCCTCATCGGCGACGCTCTGGTTCGTCGCCTGCCCATTCGCAATGCCGTGGGCAACGCCGCGCACTTCTGCACCGCGTGCAGCCTGAGCGGCATCGCCTACTTCTGGATCGCGAACGGCCAGTTTGGCGCCAACGTGTTCGCGTCGTCCAACTCGTGGCGATTGGCCCTCTTCATCTGCCTTTTCATCGCGACGCTGAACGCGACGTTTTATCTGCAGCTGCGTCTGTCGCCCGCCATCGCGTGGGTGGACGCGCGCCTCACGGCGCGGTGGGAGAGCGCCGTATCGATACTCGCGACGCTGCTGGCGCTCACGGCGCTGCGGCTGGCGTACAGCAAGGCCGATTCGCGGTGGTATTTCGTGGAGGGCGGCATTCTGATCGGCATCGCCGCGCTCACCTACTGGCTGCTCAAGAAAGGCGCGTTAGGCGAAAGCCTGCAGATGGTGCAGCGGCTGTCGCGCGTGATGAGCGCGCGGCCGGAATTGCATCGCGCGATGACCGACATCGAACATCTCACGCGAACGCTCGTCCCGTGGGACGAGATGGGGATCGCGCGCTTCGACGAATCGACGCGCGAGTTCGTGGTGCTGACGGACACCGGCGGCGCGCTCTCGACGGGGCTTCGCTTCCCCGCCAACCGGGGCATGCCCGCGCTGGCGCTCGAACGTGGACGCGCGGTGACGCGCCGCGACGCCGGCGCCGACGCGAACGAGATCACCCGGCACCATGGCTCCGAGATCGCCGTGCCGCTCAAGTACGGCGACCGCCTGGTGGGCCTGTGGACCGTTAGGCACGCGCGCACCGACATGTATCGCGACTACGACGCGCAACTCCTGGACGGCGTGGCGCCGCAGCTCGCGTTGTCGCTGTCGCTGGATTCGCTCATCCAACCGGTGCTCGACGCATCCGAGCACATGACGCAGCACGTCGAAGCGATCACCGCCACCACGCAGCAATTGCACGCGTCGTCGCAGGAAAGCGCGAACACGGCGCGCGTGCTCGCGGCCACGGTGCGCGCGCTCACCGACACGTTGTCCAAGGGGACGGAGGAAGCACGCGCCGCTCAGGAAGTGGCCGAGAGCACCGTGGCCGAAGGACGCGGCACGCAGGTGAAGGGCGAGGAGATGCTGCGCGACGCGCGCATCGTGCGCGGTGCGACCGAGCAGGCGTCATCGCAACTCACGGCGGCGGCGGCGATCGTGCAGGAAGGCGCGCAAGAAGTGTCGCGCCTGCAGGACGTGTCGAGCGCGGTACAGAAGTTCGGGCAAACGATCACGTCGTTGGCCGACCAAACGGGATTGCTCGCGTTGAACGCGGCAGTCGAAGCGGCGCGAGCGGGCACGCACGGACGCGGGTTCGCCGTGGTCGCGCAGGAAATTCGCGCACTGGCCGATCGCAGCGCATCGGAAGCCGAGGCGATGGATCGCGCGGTGCGCGACATTCGCGCGGCGCTCGACCGCGCGGTGACGCTCATGCAGCGCACGCGCGAGCAGGTGTTAGGCGTGGCGCAGGCGAGCAACGGCTGGGTGGACGAGCTCGACCGCATCGTGGCGGCGTCGGAGAACGTCGCCTCGGCGGGCTACCGTATCGTGGACGCCGCGCGCGAAAACGCGCAGCGGTCGGACATCATGGCGCTGGCGTTAGCCGGCGCACAGCAGGACGCGTCGCACGCGGCCACCGAGACCGACGTCGTCGCCGGCGCGAGCACCCAGCAGGAAAGCGCGATCGAGGCGCTCAACGACGCGGCCACGCAGTTGAGCATCACCGCGCACGAGCTCTCGGGCGCGGTCGCCGCGGTTCGAAAGGCGGACTAACTCCGCAGGTGTGGCTCGCGTGAGCCGCCCGATCAGAGCGCGGTAAGCTCCGGAACCCGACGCGCCTTTTTCATGGGATCGCGCAGGTTCGAGATGATGCGGGCGGCCGTGGCGTCCAGTTGGGTCCGCTCGGGCATCGAGGATCCGTGGAACGGCAGCGGAACGTCAAAGCCGTCGCCGACGACACGCGGGATCAGGTGGATGTGGAAGTGGTAGACGTCCTGACCCGCCGACTCCCCGCTCGACACCACCAGATTCATCCCTTCAGTGCCCGTGACTCGACGAATGACCGGGCCCAGCTCCATGGCCACCGAGAACAAGTGCATCCCGAGGTCCGTCGGCAGATCGAGCAGCGACTCGTAGTGCTGTCTGGGGACGACGAGTACGTGGCCCTGGTTCACCGGCTGGATGTCCATGAACGCCAGCGCATCGCGGTCTTCGTAGCACATCGAGACTTCCGCGGCACCCTGAATGATGTCGCAGAAGATGCAGTGGGTACGGCTGGGCTGATTCATGGAGCCTCCCTCCAGTGAGACTGGACAGGTACGCACGGGCGGTGCCACCGATTCGGGTCGTGACGGCCGGGTCGCCCTTGCTGCGCGTGCGGGGCGATCCTTATTAGTAGCGTGATGATCCTCGCCCGCGCCGCGCTGGCCGTCGTCGCCTTGTTTCAGTCGGCTCCCGGGAACGGGGGGTCGCCGACACAGATCGTTGCGTTGGCGACACGGGCCGTCGACCACGACAGCGCGAGTCAGGCGCGGAATTCGTGGCTCACGCGGCTCCGCTCGAACCCGAACGACCGCCCGTCGCTCCTCGGTCTGCAGGTGTTGGCCGAGCGCCAGTTCGATTTCAAGAGCGCCACCGATTACTACAGGCGTTTGACGGCGCCCGGGATCGCGCCCGACGGCTATTCGGCATACGCGGCGCTCGAGCGCGGCAAGGCGCTGTTCAGCCAGGGACTTCTGGTCCAGGCGGAATCGGCCTTCGTGCGCGGCGTGCAGAACGCCCGCGCGGCGCAGGATCGGCCGGCCGAATTCGATGCCACGTTAGGCGTCGCGATGGCGCGCGGCCGCACGTTAGGCGCGGTGGTCGAGATGCGGATGTTGGACAGTCTGGGCCGCAACGTTCCCAGGGATCCGGCGCTCGACGCGGCATGGCGGTGCGAGCGGGCGGCCCTGGCGGCGCGGACGGGCGAGCGAACCGCCGCGACGTTGGCCACGCAGGGCATCGCGTTGGCGCGGAAGGCGGACGATACGCGGCTCGAGGCGCGGTGCACGTGGATCCTCGCGCAGGACTACGTGCGCCAGGGCGACATGAGGACGGTTGCCGTTCTGTTGACGCGCACCGAGACGATGCTCGAGCGCGTGCACGAACACGCGGGCCTCTCGGCGATGCTGCAGTGGCACGGGTTCATGGAGGTGTCGATCGCCAACTATGGCCGCGCGCAGCAATTGTTGACGCGCGCCGTTCACGAGGCGGAGATGTCGGGAGAACTGTCGGCGCTGGCCTGGTCGCTCGTGAACCTGAGTCAGATCTCGCTCTCGGTGAACGATCTGCCGACGGCGGAGCGGCGTGCGGCGCGGGCGGAGTCGACGTTTCGCGCCACGAAAGATGAGTGGGGATTGGCGACGGCGATCGGCCTGCGCGGGCAGGTTGCGTTGGACATCGGCGACACCGCGGCCGCGCGCCGCCAGTACACGGTGGCGCTCGACCTCGCAGAGCGGGACCGGCTAGCGTTAGGCACTGGCGGTGCGCATCTGGCGTTGGCCGATCTGGCGGTGCGGGCGGGCGATTGGCGCGCGGCGCGCCGCGAGTTGGCGGCGCAGCGGACGGCGTTCCAGCGCGGCGGCGCCACCGGTTGGGTGGAGGACCAGGATTTCTTCTACGGCGTGCTGGCGTTGCGGCAGGACAATTTGCGCGAGGCAGCGCGACGCTTCCGCAACGATCTGGCGACGCTCGACAGCACGCGGCACGTGCGGCGGTACCTCTCGCAGGCGATGACCGCCGAGGTCCTGCTGCGCCAGGGCGATACGCTCGCGGCGGAGCATCGGTTAGGCGAAGCCAGCGCGCAGCTCGACGCCTGGCGCGAGACGCTCGGCGACCAGCAGCTCAAGCAATTGGCGTTTCAGGTGCGCGACCTCTTTGGCGGACGGCCGCCGGCGATCGCGATGCTGATCGCGGGGATCGCGCGGTCGGGACGCGTCGAGCAGGCGTTCGCGTTGGCCGAGCGTCGCCGGGCGCGCGACCTGCGCGACCGGCTCTCCCGAGCAGCCGGTCTGCGCCTGGCCGGCGGCGGTAGCGGGAAGGACGCCGGCGCGCCGACGGTTTCGGCGGCGGACGTGAAACGCGCCATCCCCGATGATCGCACGGCGCTCATCGAGTACGTGGCCGGTCGCGGCGGACAACCGACCACGGCGTTCGTGATCACGCGGCACAGCGTGCGCGCGACGGTGCTCACGCCGCTCGATTCGGTGCGCGACATGGCCGCGCGATTCGAGGCCTTGATCGAGAGCGGCGGCAACGTGCGCGCGCTCGCCGGCCAGTTAGGCAAGGCGCTGCTCCAGCCCGCGCTCGCCGGCCTGCCGGCCGGCATCACCAACCTGGTGGTGGTGCCCGACGATGCGATCTGGCTGGTGCCGTTCCAGGCGCTGGTGCTGGCCGACGGGCGGTGGGCCATCGAACGCTATGCGATCACGACCGTGCCGTCGGCCGCGGTGTCGGTGATGCTGTGGCAGCGGCCGGCACCCGTGGGCCCGGTGCGCCTGCTGGCGTTCGGCGATCCGCGGTTCGCGAACGAGGACGACGCCGGCGCCGGCCCGATCGCGCTCCGCGCGGCCACGCCTAACGAATCGCTGCCGCGGCTGCCCGGCACGGCGCGCGAGGTGCGGGCCGTGGCCCGGTTCGCCCCCCAAGCCGTGATCCGCCTCCGCGACGACGCGAGCGCGGCGTTTCTCGAGCACGCGCCGCTCGCGTCGTACCGCGTGATCCACTTCGCGACCCACGCCGTGACCGACGACAACGGCATTGCGCACGCCGGCCTCGCGCTGGCACCCGGCGGCGGCAGCGACGGGTTCGTGAGCGACGGCGACCTCGCGGCGCTCACGCTGAACGCGGATCTGGTGGTCCTGTCGGCGTGCCACAGCGCGGGAAGCGTCGTGTTGGGCGGCGAGGGCGTGCGCGGACTCACCGCGCCGCTCTTGCAAGCGGGCGCGCGCGCCGTGCTGGCCACCGAGTGGCCGGTGGACGATGCGCGCACGCTTCCGATGATCGTCGCGTTCTACACCGCGCTCGCGGACGGCCGGACCAGCGCCGGCGCGCTGCGCGAGGCAGCGTTAGGCGCGCTACGCGACGGCGCGCCGCCGCGCGAATGGGCGGCATTCCGGCTCGTCGGCGATCCCAACGTCCGCGTCCCACTCCGCCAGTCGCGCGGCCTTTTCGGGTGGCCCTGGTGGCGATAGCACGCTCGCGACTCCCCAGTTAGGCAGCGATCAGCGCGCGAGGGGCGTGATCGCCGACCGCACCTCGGACCCGTCCGACAACCGCGCCCGCACCCACCATTGCGCGCCCGCCGCGGATGCCGTCCGCACCGCGGATGGCAGCGCAAATGTGGTGTCGATCGTGGTATCGGCGGCGAGGACCGCGCCCTGCGCATCCATCACTTCCACGACGTAGGCGACGGCGCGCGGCGCGGCGTGCCAGCGCAACACCGTTGCGTTAGGCGACGGCGCGATGAGCGCCACGCCCTGGTCGGATGGCCCGCGAAGGACCGGCGCCGGTGTGGCCATCGATCGGATGCCGATGGTCCCGGCCGCGACGGCCACGACCACCGAGGCCGCGACGAGCCACGGCGTCGAGATCCGCGGACGCCGCGCGGCGGGCGCACCGGCGCGGAGCGCGCGAAGCAACTCGAGCTCGCGGCTGCACGACCGGCACGAGAGCGCGTGATCGAGCGTGGCCAGCCGCGTCGCTTCGCTTCCGTCGCGCTCGACGAGCGCTTGCAACGCCTCGGGTTCGGGGCACGACGCGTCGTGCGCCGCGTCGCGCGCCGCCATCGCCTCCCGATACAACTCCTGCAATCGCGCATCGGTCATGCGACCGCCTCCGGTCCGATCCCTTGCTCCGTTAGGCGATCGCGGAGATCCGCGAGGCCGCGATAGAGCAGATTGCGTGTCTTCGCCTCCGACCAGCCCAACAATGCCGCGATTTCCTCGCGCCCGTAGCCCGCGAGATACATGCGGACCACGGGGCGGCGTGACGGGGTGATCGTGTCGATCGCGCGCGCCACTTGCTGCGCCAGCTCCGACGACTCGAGCGACTGCTCGGGCTCGCGCCGCGAGGGCGCCGCGGGCTCGTGCCCCACGTCCTCGAGCGCGTCTTCACGCGGCCGGCGATGACGTCGCAGCACATCGAGCGCTGCCGATACCGCCGTCCGGTACAGGTATGACGAACCCACCGACGAAATCTGCTCACCCGCGCCGGGCCCGGCCGTTAGGGTGTCCAACGCACGGTTGGACCCCTCGCCGCGCGCCCGCCACAACCGGATGCGCACTTCCTGAAAAACCTCGTCGACGTCGCTCTCCGACAATCCATGGCGGATGCCCACTCGGCGCACCATGGCCGAGAAGCGCATGAGAACTGCGTCGATCGCCGGCGAGATCTGGTCGGAGATGTGAGGAACACCCATAGCGCGAAGCTAGCGAGCCCGTCACGCGCCCGCAAAACTCGACGCGACACCGGGCTCCGGTCGGGCCAAAAAGTGCCGCCGGCCAGCGCTGACGCGTCCGCCAGAGTGACGGTCCGGCAAGAGCCGCCTACCCCGGCACTGCGAGCGCCATTCGAGGGCCGCGCACGAGAGGGTTCGAGGTGCACATCGCCGGGCGTGAATGGTATCTTGAAGCGCTGGCACCACTCACACGGGGACTCATGGCTACTCAGACACGTGCCGAGCGCCGCACTGGCGCGGCGCTCAACCGCGATCAGCTCTTGGCTGCGTATCGAACGATGTATCTGTCGCGAAAGCTGGACGACAAAGAGATCCAGCTCAAAGGACAGAACAAGATCTTCTTTCAGATCTCGGGAGCAGGCCATGAAGCCGTCCTGACCGCCGCCGGCATGGCGCTGCGCGGCGGACACGACTGGTTCTTCCCGTACTATCGCGACCGTGCCCTCTGTCTCCAGTTAGGAATGACGCCGGCCGAGATGCTCTATGAAGCGGTCGGCGCGGCGAACGACCCCAATTCCGGCGGGCGCCAAATGCCGAGCCATTGGGGCAGCAAGCGGCTCAACATCGTGTCGTCGTCGTCGCCAACGGGCACCCAGTTTCTGCATTCCACCGGGTGCGCCGAAGCGTCGCTCCGCGCGTCGCTACTCTCGATTACCGACGGCTTCGAATCCGATGAAGTGACGTACGTGTCGGCCGGCGACGGCACGACGAGCGAAGGCGAGTTCTGGGAGTCGATAAACACGGCCTGCAACTTGGGCCTCCCCGTCGTCTATCTCATCGAAGACAACGGCTACGCGATCTCGGTCCCGGTGGAGGTGAACACGGCGGGCGGCAGCATCTCGAAGCTGCTCGCGTCGATGCCGGGCCTGTTCATCCAGGAAGTGGATGGCTGTGATTTCATGGCGAGCCATGCGGCGATGACCAAGGCCGTGGCATATGCCCGCGCGCGGCGCGGACCGGCGCTCGTGCACGCGCACGTGATCCGGCCCTACTCGCACTCCTTGTCCGACCAGGAAACGATGTACCGGCCGCCCGAGGAGCGCGACGCGGATGCGGCGCGCGATCCGTTAGGCACGTTCCCCAAATGGCTGGTGGCCGAAGGACACGCTACCGAGAAGGAGCTCGACGCGCTCCGCGCCGAGGTCGACGCCGAAATTCTCGCGGCGACCGACGATGCGCTCGCCCAACCGCAGCCCGCCGCCGACACGGTGATGTATGCCGTGTACTCGCCCGATGTCGACCCGACGAGCGAGCAGTTCGACACCGAAGACGATCCCAAGTTCTCGGGCGAGCCCACGACCATGGTGGACCTGCTCAACGCATGCATGAAGGACGAGATGCACCGCGATGGGAAAATTCTCGTGTTCGGCGAGGACGTGGCCGACGTGTCGCGCTCGCAATATCTGGGCAAGGTCAAGGGCAAGGGTGGCGTGTTCAAGGTGACGTGGGGGCTGCAGAAGGAATTCGGCGGCGACCGCGTGTACAATTCTCCGTTAGCCGAAGCGAACATCGCCGGCCGCGCGGTTGGGCTCGCGGTGCGCGGATTCAAGCCGGTGGTCGAGATTCAGTTCTTCGACTACATCTGGCCGGCGTACATGCAGATTCGCAACGAGCTGGCCACGATGCGCTGGCGCTCGAACAACGACTTCAGCGCGCCGGCAGTGGTGCGCGTGACGTACGGCGGCTACATCCGCGGCGCCATCTATCACTCCCAGACGGGCGCGGCGTTGTTCACGCACTGCCCCGGCCTGCGCGTGGTCTGCCCGGCCACCGCCCTCGATGCGAACGGTCTCTTGCGCACGGCCATCCGCTGCGACGATCCGGTGATCTTCCTCGAGCACAAGCATCTCTACCGGCAGACGTACAACAAGGGACGCAATCCCGGGCCTAACTTCATGATCCCGTTCGGAAAGGCCAAGATCGTGCGCGAGGGCGCCGGCATCACGCTGGTGACGTACGGCGCCACGGTCCAGCGGGCGCTGGTGGCGGCGAACGCGGTGGCGGACGACGGAATCGACGTGGAAGTGATCGACCTGCGCACGTTATCGCCGTGGGATCGCGACGCGGTGATGACGTCGGTGAAGAAGACGTCGCGCGTGATCGTGGCGTACGAGGATTCGCTCTCGTGGGGCTACGGCGCGGAGATCGCGGCGGCGATTGCCGACGAGTGCTTCCCGTGGTTGGACGCGCCCGTCAAGCGCGTGGCGTCGACCGACACGTTCGTCGGGTACGCGCCGTCGCTCGAGGACGCGATTTTGCCGCAGACGGAGGACTTCGTTCGCGCGTACCGGGACCTGGCCGCGTTCTGAGCGGCCGCGGACAGGCGGCGCAATCGTTAGGCAAGTCGGGGCTCGCGCCGAGACGCGGGCCCCGTGTTTTTTATCGTTAGGCGGGAACCCGGGCGATCTGGCGGACCTGTTGGCGCAGCTCGTCCAACTCCTTTCTGAGTGCCGCCGTCTCCTCGAGCTGCGTGAGCCGCTTGGCGAGCGCGGGCAGCGAAGGTGGTCCGCCCGACCCCGGATCGTCGCCGCCGCCGCTCCCGCCGTCGCCGAACACCGCTTTCTCGAGGCGCTTCGTGCGGGCGTTCAACTCGTGCACGGTGGCAATCACCGTGACGAGCAGGTCGTCATGCTTTTCCATGGAGGTCACCGAGGATCGAGAACAAAAATGACACGGCCAGCGCGAGAAACGTGAGCATGTTCGACGTATCTCGCCGTTTGATCTTGGCCGACAGGGCCTGCGCTGCCGCCGCGCTCGCGTCGGTACCGTGCGCCTCGAAGCGGTGCTGATCTTTTCTCGTGCGTGCTTCGTTGCCGTAGACGTCGAACCACGTTTTTGCGACGAGGATCAGAAAGCCCAACGAGTCGGCGACGAGGTCGGCGTGTTCGAGCACGATTGACACTCCTATCGGCACGGTCGAGACCACACGGCGGGGCCACATAATTCGGCCGACCGGGTGTTTCCGCAAGCCGATCAAGAAGCTGTCGCGGGATCCTGGCGGAAGAACGCGCTCAGTTGCTCGTAGAATGCCGGGTCTTCGTCGCGGAGCTCATACGGTTTCTCGAAGAACGCTTCGGCGCCGACGGCGATGAACTCGGCTACCTTGGTATCGGCGTAGTCGCCGAGTACCGAGGGCTGGTTCGCGGCGAGGCGGCGCGACAGGCGGCCGACGCTCTCGCCGAGTACCCGCAGCCATTCATCCGGGTTAGGCACGTCGGGTCGCATCTTGGTGTTCTCGCTCGGGAACCGGAGGTACCAGCCACTCGCGTCGGGGGCGCGAGGGGTCGGATCGAGGTGGTGTTCCTGCGCCAACACGTGCGCGAACTCGTGGTAGACCACGTTGTGTCCGTCTCGCGGGTCCGAGGCGCCTTCCGCCACCGACTCCCAACTGAGCACGATGCTGCCGTTGGTCCACGTTTCGCCTAACTCCGGCTGCGGCTCGTCGACCGTCGTCGTCAAGCGAACGTAGTGCTGGCAGGCTGGCCGCGGGACGAAGACGGACGGGTACATGAGGATCTCGCGCGCGTTCTCGTAGTGCTCGCCGGGTATCCGGAATGACATGAGGCACGCCTGCGCGGCAACGACGAGCTGAACCGTTTCGTCCACCACGGCGCCGCGGCAGCCCTCCCAACGGACGCGGCCGATAAGATCGCGGCTCAATCGGAGCAGTCGAACTCGCTCGGCGGTTGTGAGCGCGCTGCTCGCCGATACGTGGCGATCGAGCAGCCGGAGCCAGCCGTCGGGCAGCGGTTTATCCGACTCGCGCCTAACGGTGTCGGCGACGGCCCGGCGCAGGATCAGCGTGACGGCCGCTATGGCGCCGAGGAAGGCGACGCCCACGGTGATCGGAATGAGCAGCGATTCCATTGCGCCTACCTGCGTCGGGCCGTGCGTTCGGTGTCGCGCGACAGGTATTCGTCGACCGAGGCGGGTTTGGCGGACACACTAATGCTCCAGTTAGGCGGATGGCGTCATATGGCTAGCGTTCGCGCGCCGGATCGAGCACCGGCTTGATATCGATGATCGGGGTGCCGTCGAACGCCTCGAGATCGCTCACGCGGAGTTGCAATGGACTCTCGATCTCGATGATCCGTACGCGGTGGATGCCGATGGGATTCGGGCGGTCTTGCGATCGCGTGCTGAAGACTCCGCGGAGCGGCGCCGACGGATCATCGCGCGGGTGCACACGCAGCACCGAACGATCGCCGCGATGGAGCCACGTGAGCAGCAGGATCTCGTCGCCTCGATGCAGGTCGCGCAGGCCGTCCTGATACTGGCGTTCGAACACGAGCTGCGCGTCCGGCGCGCCGCCCTCGATGCCTTGTTTGGGCGCCGCTTCGCGATCCACGAGCGTCGACCGGACGAACCCAATGGGAACTACATCGTACATGACGTCACGTCCTCGAGTGAGTCGGTCGCACGCGATCGTAGATAGTATGCGGTGCGCGGCGACGCGCCAGATGCGGCGTCGCTGCGGTTGGGCGCGCTCGCCAGCGCGCACGGTACGGAGTAACTTGGTAGCGGCGGCCCGCCGGCCGCGCTCGTCTCATCACAATCCATTTGCATCCGGACTCAAGGAGCCCTCGCATGAAGTCGATGACGGCCGCGCTGTCGATCATCCTCGCCGCGGCGCCCGCGGTATTCGCGCAGACCGTGAACACTTCGTTAGGCAACGTGCAGGGACCGCACCCGTTCAACGTGCGCGACCTGGTGATGATGGAACGCGTGAGCGACCCGCAGCTTTCGCCCGACGGGCGGTACGCCGCGTTCACCGTTCGCCGGACCGACTACGCGGCCAACCGCGGGATCACAGCGATTGACGTCCAGGATCTGAGCGGCACCGGTGCGCCGGTCCAGGTGATCGACAACGCCGCCTCACCCCGTTGGGCATCGGATGGCCATCACCTCTACTACATGGCCGCGGCCGATGGCGTCGAGCAGCTCTTTCGCGTGGATCTGGGCGGCGGCTCGACTCTCGATCTGACGGGGCACGCGGCGCCTACCCAGGTGACGCACGCGCCGCTCGATCTCAACACGTTCAAGCTCTCGCCCGACGGGTCGCACGTGCTGCTCTCGTACGAGGTGGACACCGACTGCCCGACGCTCGCCTGCACGGCCAAGCGTATCGCCCAACGCACCGCCGACAAAGCGAGCGGCACGCTCTACACGCGCCTCTTCGTTAGGCACTGGGACACGTGGGCGACGGGCCGCCGCAACGAGCTCTACATCGCGGCCATCGATGCCTCGGGCCAGGCGGCGGCCGAGCCGACGCTTTTGAGCAAGGGCATCGACGGCGACGTCCCGAGCAAGCCGTTCGGCGACGAGAGCGAATTCTCGTTCTCGCCCGACGGCAACACCGTGTATTTCGGCGTGCGCATCGCCGGCACCACCGAGCCGTGGTCCACCAATTTCGATGTGTATCGCGTGCCCGCGGACGGATCCGGCCCGCCTGACAATCTGACGGCGGCCAACAAGGCGTGGGACGCGTACCCGGTGCCGTCGCCCGACGGCAAGACGCTCTACTATCTGGCCATGAAAACGCCGGCGTTCGAATCCGACCGCTTCGGCATCATGGCCATGGATCTCGCCACCGGACGCTCGCGTGAGATCGACCCGGCGTGGGACCGCTCGCCGGGCGCCCTCACGATCTCCAACGACGGCAAGACGCTGTATGCCACTGCCGATGAGAACGGCGAGCACCCGTTGTTCTCGATCGACGTGTCTAACGGAAAGGCGACCAGGCTCGTGGGCGACGGCACCATCGACGCATACTCGATGGCGCACGGTCGCATGCTGCTCGCGCGCGATGATCTCAAGCATCCGGCCGACCTCTATACCGCCGACGCGCGCGCGGGCGCACAACCGCAGCAAGTCACGCACTTCAACGCGACGGATCTCGCGAACGCGCGCGAAGGCGACTGGGAGTTCTTCACGTTCAAGGGTTGGCACGGCGAGACCGTGCAGGGCTATGTGGTCAAGCCGGTCGGGTACGAGCCGGGCAAAACATACCCGGTCGCATTCCTCATCCACGGCGGACCGCAAGGCGCGTGGGACAACGGCTGGAGCTATCGCTGGAATCCGCAAACGTACGCCGGCCAGGGATTCGCCGTGGTGGCGGTGAATTTCCACGGGTCCACGGGATACGGGCAGGCATTCACGAATTCGATTTCCGGCGACTGGGGCGGCAAGCCGCTCGAGGACCTCAAGCTCGGCTGGACGGCTGCGTTAGCCAAGTACCCGTTCCTCGATGGCGACCGGGCCTGCGCGTTAGGCGCGAGCTACGGCGGTTACATGACGTACTGGATCGCCGGCGCCTGGAACACGCCGTGGAAGTGTCTGGTCGACCACGACGGCGTGTTCGACACGCGCGCGATGTACTACGACACCGAGGAGCTGTGGTTCGAGGAGCGCGAAAACGGCGGCACGCAGTTCGAGCATCCCGAGAACTACGAGAAGTTCAATCCACTCGATCACGTGAAGGACTGGCGCGTCCCGATGCTCGTCGTGCACAGCAACCAGGACTTCCGCATTCCGATCACGCAGGGCATGGGCGCGTTCACCGCGCTGCAGCGCCGCGGGATCCCGAGCGAGTTCCTGACGTTCCCCGATGAGGACCACTTTGTGCTCAAGCCGCACAACAGCGTGCAGTGGCACGACGCCGTGAACGCGTGGCTGACCAAGTGGACGGCCAAGGACGCCGGCCGTACTGCTTCGCGCTAACGCCTTACTCCGTTAGGCGTATCATCCGGCACGCACCGACAAGGCGTGCCGGAACACGTCCCGCGGGTCCCAGCGCGCCTTGATCCGTTGGAGGCGCGGGTAGTTGCCCTGGAAGTAGAGCGCCGGCCACGCGACGCCCGACGTATTCTGCGCCGGATCGGCCACGTCGACATCGGGATGGTTGATCAAACACCCATCGTAGGCATCGCCCGGCACGGGCACGCCGCCGGTGTCGGCGAACAGATCGCGATAGAACGCGCGCACCCAGGCCAGGTTCTTCTGGGCGTCGCGCGCATCGATCCACCCGACGGTGCACGCCATGTCGAAGATGGCGCTGCGCGCCGCAGACGCGGTTGCATCGGGCGCCACCGCGTTCACGCGGCCGCCGTAGGTCGCCAAGCCCATCATGCCGCCCATCACGTCGGCATCGGTGCGCGTGAGGTGGTGGTACGCGGCATCGATCTGCCGGTCGGTGAGGCGCCGCTTGAGCAGCGCATCCTTCACCTTCACGCTCACGCCGCCCGGCGGCATCGCGAACAGGTCGGGGAACGGGTCGAGCGCGAAGTCCAGCCAGGACATGCGTGCACGCTCGTGTGTCGCGGGCTCGCCTAACGCATCGGCCACGAGGCGGACGTGCCCGTCGGTGAGACGCGTCGCGTCGCCGGCTGTGGCCGTCGTCACGCCGCGCACGACGATCGTGCCGTACTGTTTGCGGTGCAATTCAAGGAGGGCCCACAGCGACGACTCGGCCGACCCGGCGCCGCTGTGGCGCTCGGCCCAAGCGCCGTAGGCGGCGACCAATCGCCCGAACGCCGGGGCGTCGACCTTGTCCCAACTCCATTCGGCGCGAAACGTGGTGACCGCGTCGGGCGCCCGCGGCAGCACGGCACCCGGGTCATCGCCCTCTGCGTTAGGCGAGCGAAACCACAGTCGTGTGACGGCGCCGATGGAGCCGGCGCCGCCGCCGGTATGGGCCCACCAGAGATCGCGGTGCGGATCGGATGGTTCGCGCGTCGCCACGATGCTCGTCGCGCGGCCGCTCGTATCCACCGTCACGACTTCCACGGCGTACAGATAGTCCGCGGCAAGTCCGTGTTGGCGGCAGAGAAATCCGAACGCGCCTCCGGAAACGTGCCCGCCCATGCCGATGTGTGGATACTCGCCGAGTGGGACAACGGTGCCCCACGACTGGGCGAGTGCGCGGAAGGTGTCGCCCACCGTCGCGCCGGCTTCGACGGCCACGGCGCACCGGTCCGCATCGTAGGAGATGCGATTCATGGGTGTCACGTCGATGATCGCGCGCACGTCGGGATCCGACACGAAACCCTCGAGGCAGTGGCCGCCGCCGGTGATCGCCAACCGGCGCCCTTCGCGCACCGCCTCTTCGACGGCCGAGATCACCTGCGCCGTCGACTCCGTTAGGCGCACGTAGTCGGGGGTCGCGCGGAAGCGTTTGTTGAAGCGTTTGTCGACGACGGCGCGGTAGGCGTCATCGTTCGGGCCGATCTTGGCGGCGCCCGTGCGCGCGCCGGGGGCGTGTGATGTCGTCATGATCTCCAGTGCTCATTGCGCGACACCATCGCCCGGCGACACGCGCGCGGGCCCGCCGATGCAGCGCTACGGTTTGCCTAACAGAACGCCGAGGGCGTCGAGCCGCTCGGTCCAGTACTGCTTGAGACGGCCGGCGGCGTCGTGGTCCGGGAGTTTCGGATGCGACAGCGCCACCGAGCTCCTGGTTGCGCCCTTCGTGTAGAATCCGACCGCAATGATGCTGCCATCGCTCCACCCGATGCGCATCGATTTGGGGGCGGTGGCCGTGCGAACCTCGACCGGCGCATCGAGCCACTTTCGCCGTGTGGCCGCATTGGACCACGCGTCGAAGAGCGTCGCGACCGGCACGTCGAACGTGCGCGACTTGGTCGCCTCGTATGAACCATCCCGCCGTTGGCCGCGTGCGCGCAGACCCTTGATGCGCTCGTAGCCGACCGTCACCATTTGCGACCACCAGTCCGGCACCTTGTACGTGATGTTGACCAGCGTGACGATCTCGCGATGGGACATCTGCGCCGCACCGTGGTCATCGAGGGTGCGAACCCATCGTTCCCACGTACATCCAGTGTGTTTCTTGACCGACGCGTCGCTCATGCCCGCGAGCGAGGCGAGCGGCGCACCCGCCGGCGTTGCCGCGCGCGCGAGCGGCGTCGACAGTTTTGCGTTAGGCGAGCGGCGTTTGGATTTCTTGACGATGTGCGCGCGGGCGGCGGTATACGCTTCACCCGTCTTGCGCATGCGAGCGCGTACGAGGCGCTTCAAGTCCTTGTTACTCGGCATGGTCTCGACTCCTTTGGGTACACCACGGGCCGCTCCCCAGCAGTGCACGTGGTGACGCAAAGGACGACCATACGAATCCGGGAGTGTGCCCCCCTTTGCCTCACAGAGGATTCCGGCTGGGGCGGAATCTCGAGAGGTTGGGCGTGGATCGACGCCACGGGGTAGGATGTGGCGGGTCGATCGCGCGGTCAAGAGGTGAGACCGGGGGGGGTGGTACACCGCTTCAATCTGGCGAGCGCTGTCGAGCGGCCGCCCGGCATGGTTCCGCGGTGTCAGTGCGACGGCACCGAGTTGCCGGCGAGCGACCGTCGGGCTAACGCAAGGCGCGCGCGCAAGCCGGGAACCGCATTCGCCGTGGCGGGATTGTGGGCCAGTTTGCCGAGCGCGTCGTCCACGGCATCCAACCCGAGATTTGCGCCGAAGCGTGTCGACGCCTGGCGCCAGGCGCTCTGGAAGGCCGGATCCGATTGCAGCTCCGTTTCGCCTAACGATTGGGCCTTGCCGATGATGTCGGACAGCGCCGCCACCGCGCGCTGCGCGGCGGCGGGCGACGAGAAGCTGCGCGGATTGCCGACCGCCTGGAGCTCGGGCATGCTCTCGACGAAGCGGTGCAGCGCGGCGGCCTGTTGCGCGTTGCGCGGATTGTTGGAGTGCATGAGGGCCTGCGCGGCGCCCATCATGGCGAACGGCGCCGTGGCCGCGCGCGTCAGCACCGGCGTCCCCGACACGACGCCGGTGAGCGGCAGTACACCGAGGCCAACGCCGCCCACGATGTGGACGAGGTGCAGCAGCTTGCCTTCGATGCCGAACGCAACGTGCGAGACATCGCGCAGCGGCGCGAAGCCGAACAGCGCGGCGCCGGCAAGACTCACCATCGACGCGCTCGACTGGCCCTCGATCTTGAAGTGCTGGTATGCCCCGAGACACGCGACGGCGATGGCTAACAGGCCGACGTGCACCAGCACGCGGATCGCGACGGTCCGCGCCGAGGTCCGACGCACGGGCAATTGCTCGACGGCTTGGGGATTGAGCACGTACAGCTCCTTGCACATCGGGATCGCATCACCATGCGCGAATCCGGGCGCGTGGTCAAGGTGCGCGGAGCCTTGCGCGCCGTGTCGAAAGCCTGTTCACCTGCCGCCGCTGACCACCGGAAGCTCGACGAAGCTCGCGTGGCCCGGCTCGTGGAAGATCCGTTGCTCCGCCTTCTTGTAGTCGCCCGGTTTGGCCCAGAAAATATTCGGCACGAAGGTCTGCGGGTTCCGGTCGTAGAGCGGGAACCAGCTCGACTGGATCTGAACCATGATCCGATGGCCCGGCAGGAAGACGTGATTGGTGGTCGGCAGGTCGAACTTGTACAGCAGCGGCTCGTTAGGCGTGATGGCCTTGGGCGCGGCAAAGCTCTCGCGATAGCGGCCGCGGAAGATGTCCATCGACACCGGCAGCTCGTAGCCGCCCATCGACGGGTCGTCGCCCACTTCGTCCGGATACACGTCGATGAGCTTCACCACCCAGTCGGCGTCGGTGCCGGTGGTGGACGCGACGAGATTGGCGACCGGCTGGCCGCTGATCTTGAGGGGTTGCGTTAGGACAGTGGTCTCGTACGACAGCACGTCGGTGCGGCCGCCCGCCTCGCGCTGGTCGTCCACCAGCCACTGCACCCAGGTGAGCGGGGCAACGTATCCGACCGGCTGGATGGGCCGCGCGCGGAACGGCACGGGCTTGGCGGGATCCGACACGTATGCATCGAACGCCGCGCCGGGCGCGGCCGCCGCGGGCGCATCGAAGCCAGCCGTTAGGCCGGCGCCCAAGTAGAGGGGCGTCGGGTGGATGGTACAGCCGGCGTCGCAGCCGGCGGGCCACGATGGCAGGCGTTCCCATCGGTTGGTGCCGGTCTCGTACGCGCTCACCGGCGCCACGTCCATCGGCGGCGCGCCGTCCTTCAGGTAATGCGCGAGGAACGGCCCCAGGATGTTGCGCTGGAAGTACAGCGAGCTGTTCGCCTCGAAATTGATCGCGCCTAACGAGCTGCCGTCCTCGATTTCCTGGCCGTGGTGCCACGGGCCAATGACGAGGAACACCTTGTTGGACGTGTCCTTGGGCTTGATCGCCTTGTACACGGCGATGGCGCCGTAAATGTCTTCCTGGTCCCAGAGGCTGTGGACGAGCATCACCGGAACGCTGATCGGTTGGGCGGCGAGAATCTTGTCCATCGCCTGTTGCTGCCACCACGAGTCGTAGCTCGGGTGCGCGAGGATCTTGTTCCAGAACCCGACTTGCTCGAGGCCGTGCAGTTTGCCTAACTCCCCGGCCGAGCCCGACTGCATGTAGACGTCGTAGTCGTCGAAGTGGTCGGTCCACCATTTGGCGCTGTTGTCGCGCGTCGCTTCCTGCTCGAGGATGTACGGCATGTTCTGCTCGCGGAACGCGCCGTTGTGGAACCAGTCGTCG
>DATNAM010000288.1:0-12118 GCA_035572595.1 Gemmatimonadaceae bacterium | reverse complement strand
GCCGAGCCCGACTGCATGTAGACGTCGTAGTCGTCGAAGTGGTCGGTCCACCATTTGGCGCTGTTGTCGCGCGTCGCTTCCTGCTCGAGGATGTACGGCATGTTCTGCTCGCGGAACGCGCCGTTGTGGAACCAGTCGTCGCCCATCCAGCCGTCCACCATCGGATTCATGGGCACCGACACCTTGAGCGCGGGATGCGGGTGCACCAGCCCCATGAGCGGCTCGAACCCATCGTAGGAAATGCCGAGCTCGCCGACGTTGCCGTTCGTCTCGGGGACGTGCTTGATGAGCCAATCGATGGTGTCGTACGTGTCCGTCGATTCGTCGACCTTGGTGGGGTTGAGCGGGCCGACTAACGGACGGTTCATCACGTAATCGCCTTCGGACCCGTACTTGCCGCGAATGTCCTGCACCACGCGGATGTATCCGCCGGGGATGATCACCTGGAGCGCGTTGTCGTAGCCGTTGAGCTCGGGTGCCAGGTGCGCGCTCTGGGCGTACGAGGTGGTGGCGGTGGCGTCGTACGGCGTGCGCGTGAGCAAAATGGGCGCGCGGTGCGCGCCTTTGGGCACGAGGATCACCGTGTGCAATTTCACGCCGTCACGCATCGGGATCATCACATCGCGGCGCTCGTAGTCGAACGTGGACGTGGCGGGCGTGAACTTGGCGGGTGTCTCGCTGGGCAGAGTCGTGGCTTGCGCCGCGAGGCGGCCCAACGGGAGTACCGCCGCCGCGACGGCACAGGCGAGGACGGCGCGGCCGAGCGCGTTAGGCAGAGAAGGCGATGGCATGGAGGTCCCTGGACGGTGCAGCGCGGTCGTGACGGGCCGCGACGGTCGAGCAGCAGTTATCGGTCGGGCATTAGCACTTCGTGCCATTCCCGAATCGTCCACCGTGCGACGAGGCCGTTGGTCACGAACGGATCGTCGCGCACGAACTCCTCGGCGGCCGCGCGGGTCGAGAACACGCCCATCGCGCCGCCTGCGGGTGCATCGGTGAACGGTCCGATGAGCAACAAGCGGTTGTCGGCGTGGAACAAACGCCACAGCTCGCGATGCGCGGCGATGTGCGTCGGAACTTTCTGTAGAAAATCTGGCGTCGATTCGTACATCAACACGTATTTCATCCCCGAGCCCCCGTGATTGCGGCGCCCGTCTCTCCGCACGCCATACCGCGAGCTGGCGAGGAAGAGACGGGCGATACGTGATGCTCAAAGAGGCGCCGAAAACCGCGGCGGCGCAAGACGGCCGATCAGCGTCTCACGGCTTCGATCCGTTTGGCAGATTCGGACGTGAGAAGCGCGATGACCCCGTCGCGGATTTTCGGATTGCTCGCGAATCGCGTTTTCGCCTGGGCGATGAGCTGGTCGCGCTGCGCGGTCACCTCGCCCTGCGTCTTGCCGTTGAGGTACGACGCGAGCTTCGACGAAAAGCTGGCGCGCGTGGCCGGCATCGCCGCGCGTGCGTCGCGCACTTTGGCGCGGACACTCTCGTACTGCGTGAGGCGTGTACGCAACTCGCTGAAGCGTTGGACGAAGTCAGTCTTGGCTTTCTGGCGGCGTGTCGTATACCGGTTCTTCATTGTCGAGTAGTTGACGTAGTTCCCGGCGAACGACGTTCTGGTCTGGCGTTGGGCAGCCGAGGCGAGTTGCGGTTTGGGAAGCAGCGAATCCAATGCCGCCGCGGCAGCCGGAGTGCGATGGTGGAAGAGATGGTCCATTGCGGCCGCGATGCGTTGGTCACGCGATGCCTTCGATGCGAGGTCATCGAAGTTCGTTTGGGCCTGGTCGAACGCGCGCTGAGGACCGGCGGTGATCGCATCGACGAGCTGGTCGCTGGTGACACTCAAGTTGGCCATGATCGAGTTGGCCGCCGCTTCGACCATCGACGACGGGCTCGTGAGGTCGGTCGGATTCTCGAGCATCCCCGTCAACTTGCCGAGGAGGTTGTTGAAGGGCGCGGTGATCGCGTCGGCGGCGATCTGCGTCGCCGACTTCATGCCCGCGCCTTCGCTGCTTCGTGCGTTGGACATCTGCTGATTGACCGCCGCGAAATCCTGATCGGCGCCGGGCTTGTCGCCTTGGATTTCCGCGTAGGCGCGGTTCATTTGATCCAGGTACGCGCGCGCCGGCGCGGCCAACGGCTTCACCGCGGCGTCGCTCGCGACAGCGGCCTTGGCCGTCGGCTGTTCGTTAGGCGTAGCGGCCCGGGCGGCCGCCTGCGTCGGCGCGTTGGTCTTGCGCTGCATCGTGTTGGAGGCGCCGGCCGCGGGCGTACCCGCCTGTTGCGGGACGTTCTTGGGAGCGCCCGCACGCTGCGCCGTGCCGGCCGTGGGCGTGGTTGCCGGCGTGTTCGCGGCGTCGGAGGGCCCGACCCTCTTCGCGGCGTACACCGGGAATTGCGCTTCCTCGCTCGCCAGCCGCTTGGCGTCCGCCAACGCCTGCGCGACCTGCGCGTTGTTGGTCTCGGACTGCGATGTCATGTCGGTGATGGTGCTGTCGACGCTTTGTTGGGCATACCGGATCGCGCCCTGTGTCGCTCCGGTGGCGTCGTTCATCAAGTTGTGCACCATCGTGATCAATCCGTTCACGGTGTCGATGAATTCTTCGATCGCACAGCTCACGCCATCGGTGACGATGGCTGCGCCGCAATCGAGAACGCTGTCGCAACAGTCGGCGAGAGCGGGCTGTGAGACCGTGAGCGTGAAGGCGGTGGCGACCGCCACGGGCAGGAACAGTTTCTTGTGCATGGGGAGTACCGGTCGGAGTCGGGTCGTGAGGTCGGGGGAGACCGTTCGCGCGCCCAACATCGGCGACTGCCGTTATCTGCCCGTCTGCATACTGTTATCCCGGTGTCACCCTCGCGGTGCGGCGCCCCGCCGGTGGATCGCGCCGACGCACGGCGGGCGGCACTGGTGCGATTCGGCGGACGCGCTCGCGCGAGTTCGGCGTGCGCATCGCGCTCGGCGCCGGGCCGTCTGCCGTATTGGGCATGGTCATGGCCCAGGGCGTCGGCGCTGCGTTAGGCGGGTTGGCGATCGGGCTGGCGGGTGCGGCGGCGCTCACGGACGTGGTGCGCGGCATGCTCTACGGTGTGGCCCCCATCGATGCGATCACCTTCGCGTCGGTGGCGCTCGTGATGCTGGGGACGGCGGCGCTCGCCTGCTATCTGCCGGCGCGCCGCGCGACGCGCATCGATCCGTTGGACACGCTCCGCGCCGGCTGACGCCGCGGCGAGCGGATCGCCGCACCGATCACGCGCTACCGGCCGTACGCGCCGCCGCGATCTCCGGGATCGGCGTGCCCTCGGCGTCGGGCAGCGCAACGCCAAGCAGCGCGGCGAAGGTGGGTGCGAGGTCGAGCAGCGAGGGTTCGCGGGCCAAACGGCCTTGGGACAGCCCGGGCCCCGCCGCCACGAACCATCCGCCCGGGCGATGCTCCCCGCTGCGCCCGTAGTCGTTTGCGCCGTGAATGATGCCGATGCGTGGCGATCGCGCGATTACCTGCGCGCCCGCACCGCCTAACGCAAGGCTGCCGACGGCCGTGCGCTCGCTCCATTCGACGAGCAGGTCGGGGAGGTCGTCGACGTGTTCGCCCTGGTACAGATCGCGCGTGCGCACGACGCGCGCGACGAGCGGTGCGCCGGTCGCGTCGTCCACGATCGCGAGCAGGTCCGATTCGAGCTGGTCGACGAACCGCGCCGCGTCGGCGCCCGGCGCGAGAATACCGCGGGGCTCGCGCCCGGCCAGGTTGAGCCGGATGCCGCTCGCGACGAGCCCGTTCGGGACGGGAAAGCACCGGCTCCGCCCGGGCACGACGCCGATGCCGCGTGCGCGGCCCGCCCGCCTTGCGTTAGGCTGGCGGACGCGCGACCGGATGGCCGACAGCGGAGCGCGCGCCGCCGCCGGCAACGCGTGCCACGCGGCGGCCGCGAGGCCGTAGGCCCGGTCACGCACGGTCGGCGCGGGGAGCGCGGCCGCGCCTAACGCAACCAACACATCGCGTACCAGGAAATTCGCGCCATACCGGTGCGACATGCCGTGCGCCGTGAACACGATGCACGGCACATCGCCCGCTGCGGCGACGATCTCCCCGATCCCTCGATCGATCGCGCGATACACCGAGCGCATCGGATTGCCGGCGACCGCCAGCATGGTCCGGTCGTAGGCCGGATGACCGGGATCGTGCAGGTGCCAGCACTGATGCCCAACGCAGTGCGATTCGCTGAACACTTGCATGAAGAGATCCCACCCGCCGCGCTGCAAGAGATCCAGGGTCCATTCCGTCTTGCGACGAACGCCCGCCTCGAGCGCGATGACGAGCTCTCGATAATCTTCCGCGCCGTGCCGGTCGGCGTCGCACGAGACACCTGCCGGATGGCGGCCCCAATGCGTTTCGATCCACGATGCCAGGTCCGGCGGCGTGGTCGAGAAGCCGAAAAAGCCGTCGTGTGCGCCCCATTCCACGACCTGAACGCCATTCAGCTCCCCGCGCTCCGGTCTCGCGAGCGGGACATCGAGCAGCGCGACGTGCTTCCCCGCGCGGCCGAGGGCGCGCCAGAACGGTTCGCGCCCAACGAGGGCGCCGCGCGTGCGATCGGCGATGCGATAGGTGCCCGGCACCAGCTGCATCTGATAGTGGAACCCGTGCTGCGCCGGATTCGTAGCCGTGAACAGCGACGGCCAGGTGGATCCGACGAAGAGGCCCTCGAGACCGCGCGTGCGTCCGGCGAGGCCGCGTGCGACGAGCGCGGCCAAGTTAGGCAGCGTGCCGTCGGCGATCCACGCGTCGAGCAGGTCCGGACTCGCGGCGTCGAGGCACAGCACGAGGAGGCGCGTGTGGCCGTCCGTCATGGCAGGCGGCGCAACGTGTCGCGTACGAGGTGGCGCATGAATGGCGCGTACCGCCAGCCCGATGGCTCGAGCAGGCTCCGCGCGTGCCAGCGCCAGGCCTCGCCTAACGCGCCGACCTCACGCTCGTGGGTCGCGGCCGCGTGGTACGCACCGGCGATGCGCGCGCGGAGCGTCCGCCGCACGTCGTGCGGCAACGGCAGCGCGACGATCCGGCGCAGCGCCGCGACCTGGCCCAGCACGTACGCACGCGACCTCGACTCGGCGCCCGGACTGCCGACCGTGTAGATGACGCTCGGCGTGTCGAGCCAGACGAGCCGATGTTCGGACGCGAGGCGCAGTCCGAGGTACGTGCACTCGAGAAAGTCGGGCATCGCGTCGAAGACATCGGTGCCGACGCAGTCGGAGCGACACAGCCACGATCCCGGCAACAGCCAGTTGTGCGCCAGCATGGCACGGAGCGGATCGGCCGACACGTTCTCGTGTGGCAAGACGTGCAGCGTGTCGGCGGCGCCCGAGCGACGCCAGCCATTCGTCACCACGGCCGCGCAATCCGGGTGCTCGTCGAGCGCGCGCAGGCGCATCGACAACGCGTTAGGCACGAGCAGGTCGTCGTCGTCGAGCGCCGCGAACCATGGCGTCTCCACCATCGCTCGCCCGATGGAGAGCGCGGCCGGGAGGCTGGCCCGTTCACTCACCACCAGCGTGACGCGCGGATCGGTGCGCAGCGAGCACTCCACGAGGGGATCGCGGCGCGGACCGTTGAGCACCACGATCACGACCGGCCGCACGTCGCATTGACCCCACGCGCTCTCGATCGCGGCCGCGAGCGACGCGGCGCGTTCGCGCAGACCGCGCGTCGGGATGATAATTGTGACAGCCGGATCGGTCGACGTCACGATTCATGACCGCCTTGAGGAGACGACGTGCTGCTCGACGCGAGACGCTTCAGCGGTGGAACCACGCTCGACACGGACGTGTGCATCGTTGGCGCAGGTCCAGCGGGCCTCGTGCTGGCGTCCGAGCTGGCCGGGCGGTGCGACGTGATCATCCTCGAGAGTGGCGGCGATCACGACGAGCCCGATGCGCAGGCGCTCAACGATGGCGACCTCATCGGGGACGAATATGCAGGATTGGGCGCTACACGCCATAGGCAAGTGGGTGGCACGTCGACCATCTGGAATACGGCGGTGGGCGGCGCAGCCGGCGCCAAGTACGTGCCGCTCGATCCGCTGGACTTCCATCGCGACGCCGGACGGCCCTTCGGCGACTGGCCGTTTGGCCTAACGGAACTGCGCGACGACTACGTGCGCGCGCAGCAGCTATGCGGCCTCGGCCCGTTCTCGTACGACGCCGCCGCGTGGGCGACGGCTGGGTGTGAGCCGTGGGCAGACAGCGGAGCGTTCGTGTCGCGGGTGTACCAGCTCGGAACACAGCAAGCGCTGGTGGCGCCGCTTCGTACGGTCGTGGAGCGCGCGACCGCCGCGCGTCTCTGCACGCATGCGACCGTGGTCGCGCTCCATCGCGATGCCGGGGGGCGGCGCGTGACGCGGCTTTCGGTCGCGACGCCGGGCGGTGCGACGTGGGACGTCCGCGCCACGCGCGTGGTGCTCGCGGCCGGCGCGGTGGAGAACGCGCGTCTCCTGCTCCTAACGGACGACGGCGCCGGATGCGCCGGCAATGCTTCGGGATGGCTTGGCCGCGGGTTCATGGAGCACCCGCGCGACAGCGCGATCGTGCTGCGCCCGCGCACGAGCGAGCTCTATGCGACATCGGGGTTCTACGACGTGCACCGCGCCGACACCGGCACGTGGGTTCTCGGCCGCCTCGCCCTCGACGACGGCGTGCTGCGCCGCGGCGACGTGCCTAACGCATCGGCCACGCTGCTCGCGCGCCCGCGCGCGGCGCTCGCGCTCCTCCGCGCCGCGATGCCGGCGAGCGGCCGCCGGTGGGTGCCGGCCGGTGGTCATGGGTGGTCGCACCGAAGCCATGCCGCGCGGTTGTTCGACGGTTTCACGGTGCTGCTCAACGTCGAACAGCTGCGCCACCCCGACAATCGCGTGACGTTGGGCCGCCGCCGCGATGCGTTAGGCGTGCCCTTGCCGGTGCTCGAGTGGCGTTGGCGGCCCGACGACCAGCGCGGGCTCGATCGCCTGCGCACGCTCGTGACGGTCGAGCTCGGCCGCGTGGGCAGGGTGACCGTCGACGACGCACGTCGGCCGGATCCCAACGCCCATCACCACGCCGGCACGACGCGCATGCACGATGATCCGGCGCTCGGCGTGGTCGATCGCGACGCGCGCGTGCACGGGATGGACAACCTGTACGTGGCTGGCGCGTCGATCTTCCCGACCGCCGGTTTCGCCAATCCGATGCTGACGATCGTCGCGTTCACGGTGCGACTGGCCAGGCACCTGCTCGGCGAGTCCCAGTGACGTGTTCGGTGCTGCTGAGCCGGCGCGCAAGCTCTTGGGGTGAACGGTTCGCCGCAGATGCCCAACGCCCGGCATTTCCTGCCCACGGAACTTCGCGCATGCACGTAATCTTGGTGAGATGATGCAGGCCACGAGGCCTGTCCCGCCGATGGAGGGAATGGAGCATGCGCAGCGTGTTCGTAGCTCCGGCGATGCTGCTGGCCGTGGGATCCGTCGCGCACGGTCAGGTCACGGCATTCGCGAGCGTGAATTCCGGAATCGTTGGAACGTTCGATTCGACCGTCACCGTGCCCGCGGGCGCACACATCTTCGCGCAGCTGCAGCGGTCGCTCGATACGCGCACGGCGAAAGCGGGCGACAGCGTCTATTTGCAGGTCACGTTTCCGGTCACGGTGGATGATCGCGTGGTGATCCCCGCCGGCACGTACGCCCTGGCGACGCTCGACAGCGTGGCGCGTCGCGGTTGGGTCCATCACACCATCGCATTCCAGCTCCGCCTCATCTCGCTGCTTTATGCCAACGGTTACATCGCGACGGTGCGGCAGCCGGCGCAGGCGCAGCCCCGCGACCCGGCTGCGTTAGGCCCAGCCGAGCAGTCGAAGACGATGCTGGCCGTGAGCGGGGCCGCGCCGCTGGCCGGTCTAGCAATCGGCGCCGCGGCGGGCGGTCAGCGCAACGCGTTCGTTGGCGGGGCGATCGGAGGCGCCGTTGGGCTCGCGACGGCGATCGTCGCACTTTCGCGCAACAGCGACTACTCGCTGGCGCCCGGATTCCCGTTGGAGCTCCGGTCGCAGGGGTCAATCGAGCTCGACGCGAAACGTGCCGCGGATGCTGCCAAGATGGCGTCGCCGGTACAATCGTACCAACGCGCTGGAGAGCAGTGCTACGCGCCGGGCACGCCCGGCACCCCGGACATCTTCGTTCCCGGCACGCCGGGAACGCCGCCGATCGGCGATTCGCCGGGGACCCCGGGCACCCCCGACACCTACATCCCGGGCACTCCGGCAACGCCGGGATATTGGCACCCGTGTTCGTGAGTCGTGCCGTGGCTTCTGTTCGTCCAGGCCGTGCGCGAGCCTGCCTAACGGGACCACGTCCAGAACGACGACAGGTCAAACAGGATGCCGCCAACGCTAGTGCGCGACGGGCGTCTCGTGGAGGCGGACCTGGAACAGCACGGGCCACAGCTTGCCCGTGAGCAGCAACTGGTGCCCGTCCGGCGCCAGCGCGATGCCGTTCATCACGTCGGCGGTCACCGGCCGGTCCGGGTAGAGATCATCGAAGTCGATCGCCTCGCGCGCCGCGCCAGTGGCGGGATCGATCCGCATCACCCAGTTGGTCCGATAGACGTTGGCGAAAATCTCGCCGTGCACGTACTCGAGCTCGTTCACCTGTTGCAGCGGACTGCCGTGGTAGCGCACGTGCACGACGCGCTCCACCTGAAACGTCGCCGGCGACAGCACGCGCAGCGAATCCGACCCGTCGCTCATGATCAGGTTCACTCCGTCCGTCGTTAGGCCCCAGCCTTCTCCCGCATAGCGGAACGAGTCCCCGGGCGTCAGTGTCGCCGCATCGTACGTGTAGGCGACGCCGGTCTTCCACGTGAGCTGGTACAAGCGCCCCTTGAGCAGCGTGAGCCCCTCGCCGAACCGGTCGGCTGCGAGCGCGCGTGAGGCCAGGATGCGTCCTGTTTGCAGATCGACGCGCCTAACCTCGGAGTGCGCGTTGAGCCCCGTACTCTCGAAGAGCACGCCGTCGCCCACCACCAGGCCCTCGGTGTAGGCGGTCGGGTCGTGCGGATACCGGGCGGTGACGTCGTACGCCTCGTGCGTCGCGTGGTCGGCGCCCCGGCATCCCGAGAGCGTCGCGCCCGCAAACAGTGCCGCGAGCACGCCCGCAATCAGGCGACGCGAAACCATAGAGCCTAACGGAGACCCGGGCGAGCCGCGTTAGTCATTCGCCTGCCGCTCGTACACCACCTTCCCGCCCACCACCGTCATCACGACCTTCGCGTCTCGAATCTGCTCGGGCGGAATCCGGGTGAGATCGCGATCGATGATCACGAAGTCCGCCAGCTTCCCGCGCACCAACGATCCCTTCCGCTTCTCGTCGAACGACGCGTACGCGGCGTCGAGGGTGTATGCCCGGAGCGCTTCCTCCACCGTGATTTTCTGCTCGGGAATCCAACCGCCCGGATGCTTGCCATCCAACGTCCGCCGCGTCACCGCGGCGTAAATCCCCTCGATCGGCGTCGGCGGCGCCACATCCCAGTCCGAGCCGAATGCCAACCGCGCGCCGGCATCCAGCAGCGAGCGGAACGCATAGGTCGTCTTGCTCCGCTCGTGCCCGATCACCGACTCGGCCCACCGGCCATCATCGATCGCGTGATACGGCTGCATGCTCGCGATCACGCCTAACTTGGCGAAGCGCGGAATGTCCGCCGGCGCCAGGTGCTGTGCGTGCTCGATGCGGAACCGACGGTCCCGCGGACCATCTTCCTGCTCCACGCGCTGGTAGATGTCCAGCTGCAGCCGGATCGCCCGGTCGCCGATGGCGTGGCAGATCACCTGCAAGCCGGCCTTGTCGGCGCCGCTCGTCCACGCGTACAGATCCTCGGGCGTGTTCACCAGCAACCCCGTGTCCTTGGGCGCATCGGTGAAGGGCTGCAGCATCGCCGCGGTATGCGAGCCGAGCGATCCGTCCACGAATCCCTTGAGCCCGCCGATGTGCAGCCACGCATCGCCGCGGCCGCGCGCGGCGATCGTGTCGCGCAGCCGCTCCCACGTGGCTAACGGAACAGCGGCCGAGATGCGCGCCAGCATCCGGCCGCTCTTGTGCGCGCGCTCGAACACCGCCAGATCGTGCCACGTCCCCATGTGATCCACCTGCGTCACGCCTTGCTCGACCACGTACGCCATCGCCGCGTCGAACGCGCGGTCCTCCACTTCCGGCGGCGCATCGGGAATCGCCGTGGTGACGAGTCCCATCGCGTTGTCCTTGAGCACGCCCGTGGGCTCGCCGCTCGCATCGCGTACGATCGTGCCCCCGTCGACATCCGCAGTCGCGCGCGTCACGCCGGCGGCGCGTAAGGCGGCGCTGTTGGCGAGCCCCATGTGTCCGTCGAGACGCCCCACCCACACAGGATGATCGGGCGTGATCGAATCGATCCAATCGCGCCGCGGCAGCTCTCCGCCCCACAGCGTATGGTCCCAATCGCCGCCCAACACCCAGGCGCCCTTGGGCAGCGCGGCGGCGTACGCCTTGATTCGCCTAACGAACTCGGCCGGCGTCTTCGCATCGCGCAGCTGCACCGACGAGAGCGCGAATCCGCCGTCGAGAAAGTGCACGTGCGCGTCGATGAACCCCGGCACCAGAAACGCGCCGTGGGCATCGATCACCTCCACGCCGGCGCCGGCCAGCTTGCGGACTTCGGCGCTCGACCCCACCGCGGCGATCGTGTCGCCGCTCACCGCGATCGCGTCCGCCCACGGACGCGCCGTGTCGCCCGTCCACACGCGGGCGTTCACCACGGCCATCGTCACGTTAGGCGAGGGGGCGCGGGGCGAGGCGATCACGACCAACGGGACGACCGCGAGGGCCAGCGCGACGAGCGGCGCGCGCACTCAACGACGCTCCATCGCGTCGCGAATGTCCAACAGAATCTCGAAGTACAACTGCTCGCGCCGGTAGGCAAAATCGAGCGTCGACATCTGCGTCTGATCGGCACTCGACTTCGCGCGCTCGAACGCCTCGCGGTACATCTCGTCGAGGTTGGACAGGATGCGTTCGCGGGAACGGGACATACGGATAGCCTCGAGGGCTCGGAGGATGAGACGCGGCGGCTCGATCTCGGCCGGCGGCTTGATGCTCGCTTCGGCTTTGGCGAGAAGGAATCGCTTGGCCGCACCCATGAGAGCGCGGCGGGGAGGAATGGGTTCGAACGACACGTGAGTTCAGGGCTCACACACTATAGCCGATCGCGCCGCCGCCGCCAATGCTCGCGGCCGCCTCACGGAGCGGCACCGAGCAATCGCGCGGCGTCGCGCGCGATCACACCTTCCTCATCGGTCGGGATGGCGTACACGGCCACACGCGAATCGTCGCCGCTCACGCGCGTCGGCGCACCCACACACGCACTGTTGCACGACGGGTCCAGCCGGATCCCGCACCACTCCATGCCCTCCAGAATGCGCGCGCGCGCGACCGCCGAGTTCTCGCCGATGCCGCCCGTGAACACGATGGCCGGCGCGCCGCCCAACGCCGCCAGATATGCGCCGACGTATTTGCGCGCGCGATACATGAACATCTCGATCGCCAGCCGCGCGTGTTCGTCGTCGCGCTCGACGGCGAGCAGCTCGCGCATGTCGCCACCCGTGCGCGACACGCCGAGCAGGCCCGACCGTGTGTTGAGCCACTGCTCGACGGTGGCCGCCTCCACGCACTCGTGTTGGGCGAGGAACGCGACGATCGCGGGATCGAGGTCACCGCTCCGCGTGCTCATCATCAATCCCTCGAGCGGCGTGAACCCCATGCTCGTGTCCGCCGCGCGCCCATCGCGAATGGCGGCTACGGAGCACCCGCTGCCCAAGTGAAGTACAATGAGTGTCGCGCGCTCGGGCGGCGTGTGCGTAAAGTGGCAGTAGTGCGCGAGCACGCTCTGGTACGACAGCCCGTGGAATCCGTAGCGCCTGATCCGGTATTTCTCGGCGAGGCCGGCGGGGATCGCGTACTGCGCCGCGACCTCAGGCAGATCGTGATGGAAGGCGGTGTCGAACGAGGCGGTCATCGGCACGTCAGTGCCTAACGCATCGCGGGCCGCGCGCACGCCGGCCACG
>DATNAM010000287.1:0-3157 GCA_035572595.1 Gemmatimonadaceae bacterium | reverse complement strand
GCCACGCCGGCGACCGTGAGCTGCAGCGCTTCGCGCACCACGAGCCGCGCCAGGTCGCTCATCTTCGCGCCTAACGCAGCCCGGACGCCGAGCTCGTGGGTCCGCTGCGCGACGTTGTAGGTGATCACGCTGTAGAGGCCGATGGCCGCGAGCAGGAGCGCCAGCGTACCGAACACCACGAACATCGTCGCGCCCAACCGCCAGGACTCGGTTTGGCTGCCTAACACCTGGGTCAGCGGCGTCACGGTCACGTACGAGCCGCCGGGCATCACCGTCTGCACCTGGCGGCGGATGGTCTCCTTCGCGTGGTCCGCGCTTCCGGTGGTGCGGACGAACAGGCCGCCCATGTCGGGATGGTATTGCTCGATCGACAGATAATAGTAGAGGCCGGGATCGTCGTCGAGCTGACGTTCCTTGATGTTCTCGGCGATGCCGACCACGTACGAGCACGGCACCGTGTCGGCGCCGACCTTCACGCATTGTCCGATGGCGTTGCGTCCGGGCCAGAGCATTTTGGCCATGGCTTGGCTTACCACCATCGCGCGCGGTGCGCCATCGCGGTCGGCGTCGGTGATGCCGCGGCCGGCGATGATCCGCGTGCCCATTGTCTTGAAGTAGTCCGGCGACACCGCATTGAGATCGAACTGGCCTAACCGATCGGCCGAATCGATGCCGGCGACGGTCAACGTCATGGCCCACTCGCTCCAGAACGGCATGGTGAGCTGGCGCGTGGCGGCGGTGACGCCCGGAATGCGGGTGACGGCGTCGAGCATCTGCTTGCGGAGCGCGATGCTCTGCGCGCTGTCCAACTTCACGCCGCGCATGGACGGATTCACCGCCACGATATGCGACGGATCGTATCCGAGCGGCAGGTCTTTCACCTGGCGCAGACTGCGCACGAACAACCCGGCTCCCACGAGCAGCACCACCGACAGCGTCCCCTGAAACACGAGCAGCCCGATGCGGAGTCGCGAGCGCTGGTACGTGCCTTCGCGCACGCCGGTCTTGAGATCGGCGGCAAGGTTGACGCTTCGCGTTTGCACGATCGGCGCGAGGCCGGCGAGCAGTCCGGTGATGAGTGCGGCCACGCCGGCATAGAGCAGCGTGCGCCCATCGGTCACGACCGTGGCGGTGTTGGTGTCGGAGAGCAATTGCGACCGCAGCAGCGCGCCGCCCCACTGCGCGATCGCGACGCCGATCACGCCTCCGCCTAACGCCAGCACGACGCTCTCGGTGACGAGCTGCGACGCGAGGCGCGCGCCGCTCACGCCGAGCGCGACGCGGACGGCGATCTCGCGCCGCCGGCGGAGCGCGCGCGCCAGGAGGAGATTGGCGACGTTGGCGCACGCGATGAGCCACACGACGATCGCGACGCCCGTGACCCAGGTGGCGACTTTGGCGGTGTCCGACTCGTTAGGCCCGCGCTCGTTGAGGATCGAGCCCACCATCGCATGCGGGCGGTCGAGCGACAGCGGCTGCATACTCGGCGACAACGCCACGGCCGCCTGATAGCTGCGCACGAACGCGCGCGTCAGGTCGGCATTGGCCACCGCTTCGCTCACGCCGGGCTTTCGCTCGGCGATCATGGACGCCCAGATCCAGTGGTAGGTGGCGTACCACGCTTCGCCCTTGATCTGGACGTTCGCTCCCATCTCGTGCCCGTACGCGGTGATCGGGATGTACGCGGCCGGCGGGTCATTGTCCCAGATCCCCGAGAACCCGGCGGGCGAGACGCCGATGATCGTATACGTGGTCGCGCCGATCTGGATCGCCTTGCCCAACACGTCGCGCGCGCCGCCGTACTGCGTCTGCCACATCGGATACGACAGCACGGCCACCGGCGTTCCGTTAGGCGGCTGGTCCTCGGCCGGCGTAAAATAGCGGCCGAGGGCCGGCGGCGCATCGAAGAACGCGAAGAAGCTGGCGCTCACCGGGCCCACCTGCATCTCGCGCGCGTTGGCGCCGGTGCCGATGGCCAGTTTGTCTTCTGTCTCCTCGGCCAGGTGGCTAAAGGACGAGGTCCACTTGGTGAAGTCCACGTACCGCGCGTACTGGACGCCCTGGCCTACGTTCTCCTTGTTGCGATACGTCTGCGCCAGGTACACGCGGTGTACCGATGCGGGGTGCCTGAGCATCGCGGGCGCGCGAAAGAGCAGCCGATCGACGATCGAGAACATCGCGGCGTTGGCGCCGATGCCGAGTGCCAACGTGATCACGACGGCCGCGGTAAATGCCGGCGTGTTCCGTAGTCCGCGCAGCGTATAGCGGATGTCCTGGAGCAATGCGTTCCAGCGTTCCGGTCGTGCGTCGCGTGTGGAGACGGCGGGAACGGATGCGGGAGCGCGAGCGGGGTCGGGGGCGCCTGTCGTCATATGCACACTCGATGCGGGGATGGCGGCCAGCGAATCAACGGTTGGACACAGCATCCGGAGAAAGGGATGCCTCGCGTCCGCTCACATCGCGACGATGAAATCCGCATGGCCGACGGTCCTAGACTTGCAGCGACTGTGATCGAATAGCAAGTTCATCCGTGATCGATTGGCAGGGGAAATTCGGATGGGGCTTGGATACGCGGTGTCGCGGGTGCTGGATACGTATCCAGATTTGGATCCCGGGACGGTCGAGAGACGCCTCGCGTTCGGGTCGTTCGCGCACCTGAAGGATCGTGTGGTCTATCTCGAGGTGCCGAAGGCGGCGTGCACGGTCGTCAAGATGGTGCTGCGCGATTTATATGCGTCGACGCCGCTGACGCTCTATCCGCACCAAAGCCGGCAGACGAAGCGCCGCATGTTCGTGCACGCGCGCGCGAACGTGCCGCTGCCGTCGATCACCGCGCTCGATGACGGCGCCCAACGCGAGCTGCTCGAGGATGCGGACGTGCTGCGGTTCACGGTCGTGCGGAATCCGTATGCGCGCTTCGTGTCGGCGTGGCGCGACAAAGTCTTTCTGTACGAGCCGTCGGTCGAAGATGTGTATCGCGCGGTCCGCGGTGCGACGCCGGATCTCGGTCCCAAGCGGCCGATCCAGTTCGCCGAATTCGTGACGCACGTGGAGCGCACGATCAGCCCCAAGAGCGATGCGCACTGGCGCCGGCAGGTGGACCTCACGTTCCCGGCGGCGCTCGGGTTCACGCACGTCGGGCAGACCGAGATGCTGG
>DATNAM010000286.1:0-4526 GCA_035572595.1 Gemmatimonadaceae bacterium | reverse complement strand
CGGGGACGAACGGGCAGCACTCGTTTTACCAACTGCTGCACCAGGGCACGACGATCGTCCCGGCCGATTTCATTGGCTTCAGCGAGGCGCTCACTCCGTTAGGCGACCATCACGACCTGTTGATGGCCAATCTGTTCGCGCAGTCGCAGGCGCTGGCGTTCGGCAAGACCGCCGACGAGGTGCGCGCCGAGGGAACGCCGGAGTGGCTGGTGCCGCACCGCATCTGCGAGGGAAACCGGCCATCGAGCACCATCCTCGTCGACCGGCTGACGCCGGCAACGTTAGGCGCGCTGGTGGCGCTCTACGAGCATTCGGTGTTCACGCAGGGCACGGTGTGGCAGATCGATTCGTTCGATCAATGGGGCGTGGAGCTCGGCAAGGTGCTGGCCGGGAAGATCATCCCGGAGCTCGGCGGCGCGTCGGAGCCGCGGCTGTCTCACGACAGCTCGACCAACCGGCTGATCCAGCGTTATCGCGCGCGCCGCTCGCGCGGGAGCCAGAGCCGGTAGCCGCCCTCGAGGACGTTGGCGTTGCTGCCGAGCCGGGCGCCGGCCGGCAGCGTGTCCAGATGCTTGATGTTGCCGCCGCCTAACAGAAGATAGTCGGGCAGCAGCGCCTTGGTGAGCCGATCGCACACGTCGTCCACGTGGTGCCGCCACTTCTTGTTGCCGAGGCGCCTGCGGCCGGCCTCGCCCAGGTAGTCCTCGTACGATTTGCCCTTGTGATACGGCAGGTGCGCGAGCTCCATCGGCACCACCGCGCCATCCACGATGAGCGTGGAACCGAGGCCGGTGCCGAGGCCCAGGAAGAGCATGTGGCCGCCCTCGTAGCTGCCTAACGCTTGGAGCGCAGCGTCGTTCACGATGCGGACCGGGTGCCCGAGCGCGCGCTCGTAGTCGAATCGCACCCAGCCGCCGCCCAGGTTGTACGGTTCGCGCGCCGGCCGGTTGTGCACCACCGGTCCCGGGTAGCCGATCGAAATCACATCGTAGCGCCACCCGGCCGCCGATTCGCGTACGCTGCGCGCCATGCCGGCGGCGGTCATGTGTGGACCGGAGTCGATCTTGCACGGCTCGTTGCGTCCGGCGAGCCAGAGCTTGACGTGCGTGCCGCCGACGTCGACCACGAGAACGCGCCGCCGGCGGCGCGCGGCGGTCGTCATTTCGGCGGGCCGGATCCCCCGCCGTCGCCGCCGGCGGTCGAGTCCGATGCCCACCCACCGCCTAACGCCTTGTACAGCTGGACCGCCGACACCAACTCCTGCCGCTGCACCTGCGCCAGCGCCAACTCGGCGGTGAACAAACTCCGTTGGGCATCGAGCACGTCGAGATAGCTCGAGATGCCGTTGTCGTAGCGGCGCGTGGCCAGGTGCAGCGCGCTCTGCAGCGCGGTCACCTGTAACTGCTGCGCGATCAACTGGTCGTGCGACGCGCGCAGGCCGATGAGCGCATCCTGTGCGTCCTGGAGCGCCACCAGCACGGTTTGCTGATACATGTAACGCGCCTGGTCGGCGCGCGCCCGCGCGGCTTTCACCTCGTTCGAGTAACGGCCGCCGCTAAACAGCGGCAGCGAAATCCCGCCGAGGATGCTGTACACATCCGAGTTGTTCTTGAACAACCCGGAGGCGGTCCGCGCCTGCGTGCCATAGTCGCCGGTGATGGTGAACGTGGGCAGGCGCGCGGCTTGCGCGACGCCGATGCGCGCGGTGGCAGCGCGCAATTGCGCTTCGGCTTGGCGCACGTCGGGACGGCGCTCGAGCAGCGCCGACGGCAGCGTGCGCGGAATGACGATGGATGACAACACCGCGGGCAACGGCTGCCCGCGCGGCACGTTCGATGGATGATGGCCAAGCAGAATGCTGAGCTGATCTTCTTTCTGCACGACCTGCCGCTCGAAGTCCGCGACGCGCACCGCGGGATCCGCTACCTGCGATTCGAACTGGCGGACATCGAGCTCCGAGATGAGTCCTTGTTGGAACCTGCGTTGGGCGAGGCGGAGCGTTTCGCGCCGGGAGTCGAGGGTCCGCCGCGAGATGTCGAGGTCGAGATCGAGCTCGCGCAACTCGAGATACGCCGTGGCGACGTCGCTGATGAGCGAGAGCACCACCGCGCGCCGCGACTCTTCGGTGGCAAGCAGGTCCTGCCTCGCCGCCTGCGTGCTGCGGCGCAACCGTCCCCAGAAATCGAGCTCCCACGAAACGTTGCCGGTGACCTGGTACACGTCGAACGTGACCGGGACGCCGCCGAATGCGACGCGCTCTTTCCCGCCTGTTCCGTTGGCCGTGATCTGCGGGAAGAGCGGGCCTTTGGCCACACCATAGTCGGCGCGGAATTCATCGATGGTGGCGATGGCCGTTCTCACGGTGCGATTTTCGGCGATCGCGGTATCGACGAGACGGCGCAGCACGGTGTCCTGGAGAAGCGCAAACCAATCGACGCTCGTCGCCATGGCCGTATCGCCCGGTGACGACGGCGGCATGAGCTTCACCATGCTATCGGCGAGCGGCATGGTGGAGTCGCGCAGTGCAGCCGGGATGGAATCCGGATGCGCGGCGAGCGAATCGTAGAACGGGCGCAGCGAATCCTCGAGCGGCGACGGCGGACGCCATTGGGACGGCGTGTCCACGGGTGGGCGGTGGTACGAGGGACCGACGGCGCAGCCGGTGATCGCGGCGGCGAGGAGCAGCGGCATGCCTAACCGGCGCATCAGTCGCCCTCCGCCGGACGAGCCGGCGCGGGCGGGGCTGCCGCGGCGTGGTGGCCGAACACGTGCTCGCTCGCCCGTCGAATGAGCGCGAAGAAGAGCGGGATGAACAGGATCCCGATCGAGGTGGCGAACAACATCCCGGCGAACACGGCCGTCCCGATGGAGTGGCGGCTCACCGCGCCGGCGCCGCCGGCGATGACTAACGGAACGACGCCGAGGATGAACGCGAATGACGTCATGAGAATTGGACGCAGGCGTTCGCGCCCGGCCTCGACGGCCGCCTCGCGCACCGACTTGCCTTGCGCGCGCAGCTCACTGGCGAACTCGACGATCAAAATCGCGTTTTTCGCCGCGAGACCGACCACCGTGATGATGCCGATCTGGAAGTAGACGTCGGACGGGATCCCGCGCAGCCACATGCCCAGGTACGCGCCGAGGACGCCGAACGGCACGCCGAACAGGACAGCGAACGGGATCGACCAGCTTTCGTACTGCGCGGCCAGCACGAGGAACACCATGATGATGCCTAACACGAGCACGAGGCCGCCGCCGGTGGACGTGCTCTCCTGGTACGACTCGCCGCTGAGGGCCGCACCCACACCGAGCGCCGCGTACTTGCTCTGCACCAGTTGGTCGATTGCCGCGAGCATCTCGCCGGAGCTCTTGCCGGGTCCCGGCGAGGCGGTAACCAGCGCCGATGTGAAGCCGTCGAATCGCGTCACGATGTTCGGTCCGCTGCGGAATCGCACCGTGGTCAGGGACGATACCGGAATCAGCTGCGACCCGCTTCCGCGCACGTAGAGGCCGCCGATGTCTTGAGGCTGTTGGCGATACGGTTCCTGCGCCTGCACCTGCACGCGATACGTCTTGCCGTACAGGTTGAAGTCGTTCACGTACAGCGTCCCGAGCAACGACTGCAACGTCTGGAACAGATCGGTGAGCGACACGCCAAGCGATTTCGCTTTGGCGCGATCGACGTCGACATACAGCTGCGGCACGTTGACGCGGATCGACGCGCGCGCCTGCTGCACGCCCGACAGCTTGTTGGCGTCGCTCGCGAACTGATTGGCGACAGCGGCGAACCGTTGCAGGTCATTGATGCCGTGGTCTTGCAGGTTGAGCTCGAGCCCGGAGGTCACGCCGATGCCGGGAATCTCCGGGAGGTTGAAGCCGAACACGAGCGCGTCGGGATTCCGGAAGAACTGGGCGTTAGCACGACCGAGGATCGCGGCCGCGCTCTGGCGCTCGTCCCATGGCTTGAGGTTGACGAACATCGTCGCGGAACTGCTCTGGTTGGCGCCTTGAATGAGGCTCAGTCCGACCAGCGACAGCACGTGATTGACTCCCGGCTGCTTCAACAAATACGATTCGACGCTGCGTACCACGGCGTTCGTGCGCTGCAGCGATGCATCGTCGGGAAGCTCGACGGAAATGGCGAAGTATCCTTTGTCCTCGGTCTGCAGGAACGCCGTCGGCACCACGCGCCGCATCACGATAATGAGAACCACGATCACGGCGAACGCCGCGACCCACGGGCGCGCATGATCGAGGGCGTGTTCGACGCCACGCACGTAGCGGTTGGTCACGCCCGCAAATCGCCTGTTGAACCACCCGAAGAATCCGTTGTGGTGCTCGGTCGACTCATGGCGCAGCAACACGGCGCACAACGCCGGCGTGAGGCTGAGCGCCACGATGCCGGAGATGATCACCGAGACGACAATCGTGATCGCGAATTGTTTATACATCTGGCCGGTGATGCCGCCGACGAAGGCCACCGGGATGAACACGGCGCAGAGTACGAGCACGATCGCCACGAGCGC
>DATNAM010000285.1:0-3072 GCA_035572595.1 Gemmatimonadaceae bacterium | reverse complement strand
TTCACGCTCGACCTGTCGAGGGCCCGCGCGCTGCTCGGCTATGCGCCGCGGTGGACCGTGCACGATGGTCCGCTCGGCGAGAGCACCTCGTGATGCGCCGAACGCGACCGGTCCGCGCGCATGCGCTGTCGCGCGCGATTGTCGCCCGGCGGCCGTGGATCGCCGTGGGGTGGGTCGTGCTTGCCGGCGCACTGCTTCCGTGGGCGGCGCATGCCAACGAACGTCTCGCGGCCGGCGGTTCTCGTGTGAGCAACAGTCAATCTCAGACCGTCCAAACGATGCTCGCCACGCGATTCGCCTCTCCCTACGCGACATCGGCAGTGCTGGTGGTGGACGGCCTGCCAATGCCTAACAGCGCCGAGGGCCGTTCGATGCTCGGCGACATCGTGGCGGCGGTGAGCCGCGCGCCCGGCGTGCGGCGTACGGCGTCGTACCTCTCGACGGGCGACAGCTCGTTCCTCGCGGGGTCGGCGTCGTTCATCGTCGTCGGGATCGCCGGCGGCGCTCGCGCCGGAGATCGCTTGATCGCCTTACGAAGAACGACCGAGGCGATCGAGCGCCGGATGCGCCTCCGGTATCCCCGGATGCTGCTCGCCTGGACCGGCGACGTTGCGTTCGACGTGGATGTCCGCACGGCGAGCGGCAACGCCGCCGCGGCCGCCGAGCAGCGCGCGGTGCCGATCACACTCGTGCTGCTCATCGTCGTGTTCGGCGGCGTGTTCGCCGCGGGACTCCCCATCGCCATTGGCGCGCTGGCGATCGTGATGAGCCTGGGCGCAGCAGCGCTCATCAGTGGACACTGGCCGCTCGCCGTCATCCTCCGGAACATCGTGTCGATGCTCGGCCTGGGCGTCGGCATCGACTACGCGCTGTTCATGGTCAGCCGCTTTCGTGAGGAACGCGCCTCCGGGCTCGACGCCTGCGCCGCGGCGGTGGAGACGATCGCCCATGCGGGACACACGGTATTGCTGTCCGGCGCGTCGGTCAGCATCGGCTTCGCCGCGCTGCTGGCAGTGCCGGCGAGCGAGCTGCGTTCGATCGCCGTCGGCGGTTTGCTCGTCATCGCCGCGTCGGTCCTGCTCGCCACGACGCTCCTTCCTGGTCTCCTCGTGTGGACGGCACGGTGGCTCGACGCGGGCCGTGTGTCGCGGCGCCTAACCGGCGGCGGCAGCGCGCGATGGCGTCGGTGGGGCGAGTGGGTGGCCTCGCGCCCCCTGCGGGTGCTCGTGGTGGCCGGCCTACCAGTGGTCCTGCTGGCGTGGCAGGCGCGGCGCCTCAGCAACGATCTGCCGAGCGTGGACTGGCTTCCGGCACAGATGGAATCCACCCGCGGGATCCACGTGCTGGAAGCCGGCGGCAAGACGGGCGTCGCGCAGACGATTCTCGTGTTGCTCGAGCTGCCACGGGGCTTCAGCGTGCTGGACAGCACGGGCTGGCGCGCAATGCAGGGCTTGTCGCGCACGCTCGCTCGCGACGCGCGCGTGTCCTCTGTGCGATCGCTCCCGGACATCACGCACGCGCAACGGCCGAGCGCCACATTGATCGCTTTTCTCCCGTGGGACCTGCGCGCGTCCTACGTGAGCCGTGACGAACGCGTAGGACTCGTCGAGCTCGTACCGCGCGAGGGCGTATCGGCAGGCGCGCTTGCCCGATTCGTGCGCGACCTCCGGCAGATCGATGGCGCATCGTTGACGGGTCTCAGCGGTGCGCGGTTGCTCGTGGGCGGCCTGCCCGCGTTCAACGCCGACTATCAGAACGCGATCGGCGGCAGCGTGCAGGCCGTTGCCGCAGTCGTGATCGTGGGTACGTTCCTCGCGCTGCTGGTCGGTTTTCGGTCGGTGCTCGTGCCGCTCAAGGCGGTGGCGCTCAACTTGTTGTCGGTCTGCGCCGCGTTCGGCGCTGCCGTGCTGGTGTTCCAGGATGGCCACGGCGCGGGCGTCCTTGGCCTAACGGGGCCCGTCGACGGGCTGTTCCCGGCGGTGCCGATTCTGGTCTTCTGCCTGGTATTCGGACTGAGCATGGACTACGAGGTCTTTCTCGTGTCGCGGGTGGACGAGGCGACGCGAGCCGGCGCGAGTCCGGGCGATGCGCTGGCCGAGGGAGTCGCGCGCACGGGGGGTGTGATCACGAACGCCGCCCTCGTGATGATCGTCGTGTTCACGTCGTTCGCGGCGGGCGAGTTCTTGTTGATCAAGATACTCGGCTTCACGCTCGCGGTGGCGGTGCTGCTCGACGCGACCGTGGTTCGCCTGGCCGTCGGTCCTGCGTTGCTGCGGCTCGCGGGGCGATACAATTGGTGGCCCCGCCAATTGCCTAACGAAGCGAAGGCCGCCGATCGCGCCGGCTGACGTTCGCGTCGCACATTTCCCCCATGCGCATTCCCGTCTCGTCCTGCTGCGTCGCGCCGCTGGACCTCGGCGCGCTGCTCGTCAGTCAATCCATTGGTCGCACGGCTGCCGCCCAGGCTGCCGATCGCTCCACTCTCGCAGCCACCGAGCGTTCGATCGTCCGTGCCGTGGACTCGCGGGTTCATTGGCTCGTGGAGTTGGTGGAGGCGCGCGTTGCGTGGGGGCGTTTGGGATTCTCGTGTCGCGCTGATCCTTGCCGTCGCAGCTGCCGGCGTCGCGGTGTGGCATCTGATTCGTCCTTCACCTCGCTCCGCGAAGTAGCGTCGAGCTCGGAAGCCCAAGGACTTCTAACACTCGGGCGCAACGCCCTATCGTTGCGCTAGCCGTGCTGTTCGGAGTGTTCATATGGTATTTGTGAGCGTGGCGCACTGATTTTGATGCGGCGCACCGGTCACAGCAATGAGCGTTAGGCAGGGCGGACCGATAACGACATACGAGTCGCATTTCCGCGCACCACACGCGTCGACGACATGCGTTAGGCGCCCTGCCATCACGGCGCGATCCGGTGGACATACTTGACCGTGAACGTCGCCGTCAACGGCCGCGCGATCGCGTGGCTGTCGGGAAACCGAAACGGCGACAACGGATCGTTCGTGTATCCCGAATTCCAGACCACGTACAGATCATCGCCGATGACCGGCGTCCAATGGAAGCGGAGGTCGAA
>DATNAM010000284.1:0-5917 GCA_035572595.1 Gemmatimonadaceae bacterium | reverse complement strand
CGGCCGCTACGGCGATTTGCAGACCGGGCACACGGTGCTCGTCGACGGCGCGCTCCTCGTCGAGCTCGGCGCAAAGTTAGGCGACAGCCTCTCGTTAGGCTCGGCGCGCTTCGCGATTATCGGCACGCTCCAGAACGTGCCCGGCGACATCAGTATCGCCTCGTCGTTAGGCCCGCGCGTCTACATCGCCGACAAATGGGTGCCCGAAACCAAGCTGCTCGTGTTCGGCAGCCGCGCGGAATATGCGGCGCTGCTCGAGCTGCCGGCCGGCACCGAGCCCGACGCCGTCGTCAATCAGCATCGCCCCACCCTCGACGCGGCGCACGTGCGCACCCGCACCGTGCGCGACACCGAGCGGTCGCTCACCTACAACATCCAGCAGCTCAACCGCTTCCTGGGCGTGGTGGCGCTGGTGTCGCTCCTGTTAGGCGGCGTGGGCGTCGCCAGCGCCATCCGGGCCTACATCGAGGAGAAGCGCGACCCGATCGCCGTGCTGCGCGTGCTCGGCGCCACCTCGCGGCAGGTGCTGGCCATCTATCTGCTCGAGACCGGCGCGCTCGGATTCGCCGGCGCGGCCGTCGGCGCGGTCCTCGGCGTGGCAGCCCAGATGACGCTGCCCCACGTCACCGCCGGCGTCGTGCCGGTGACCGTCACGCCGCACCTCGAGCCGCGCGCGATTCTCACCGGCGTCGCCATCGGCGTGTGGGTCGCCGTGATCTTCGCGCTGCTGCCGATCCTTGGCGTTAGGCGCATCTCGCCGCTCGAAGCCATCCGCCGCGATGCGGCGTCGACGCCGGTGCGCCGGATGCTGTCCGACTGGCCGCGCCTCATCGCGGCGCTCGCGCTCGTCGCGAGCGTCGTCGTCATTGCCATCGGCCGCGCGGGCACGGTGCGCCGCGGCATCTTCATGAGCGCGGGCGTCGGCGCGGCATTGCTGCTGCTCGCGCTCGCCGCGTCGCTCGTCTCACGCCTCACGCGGCGCGTGATCAAAAACCATTGGCCGTTCGTCGTGCGCCAGGGGTTGGCGAACCTCTATCGCCCGGCCAATCAGACCCGCGCCGTGATGCTGGCCCTCGGATTCGGCGCGTTTCTCATGAGCACGCTGTATCTGGTCGAACGGAATCTGCTCGCGCGCCTCACCGCGAGCACGATCGAGACGCGCGCCAACCTGGCGTTCTTCGACGTGCAGGCCGACCAGGCCAAAGGCGTCGACTCGCTCATTCGCGTCGCGCGCGCGCCGGTGCTGCAGGAGGTGCCCATCGTCCCCATGCGCATCGCGTCGATCAACGGCCGCACCACCGACGACGCCGAGCAGAACGGGCGGCGCGCGTCGTGGGCGCTCAAGCGGGAATACCGGTCGAGCTATCGCGACACGCTCATCTCGTCCGAGAAACTGGTGGCCGGCACGTGGTTCGGCGCCGATCGCACGCCGCACGGTCCGCCGTGGCCCGTGTCGATGGAGCGCGACGTGGCCAACGAGTTAGGCGTTGCGTTAGGAGACACGATCACGTGGGACGTACAGGGCGTCAAGGTCGCGTCGATCGTCACCAGTCTGCGCGAGGTGGTGTGGGCCCGGTTCGAGCCCAACTTCTTCGTGATCTTCGCGCCCGGCGCGCTCACCGATGCGCCGCAGACGGTGGTGTTCCTGACGCGCGTCACCGATCCGGCGGCACGCGCCGCGCTCCAACGAGCCGTGGTGGTGCACGACCCGAACGTGTCGACGATCGACCTGGCGCTCATCCAACAGGCGCTGGACTCGATTCTCGACAAGGTGTCGATTGCGATCCGGTTCATGGCGCTGTTCAGCGTGGCGACGGGGGTGCTGGTGCTCCTGAGCGCCGTCGCGGCGGCGCGGCGCCAACGCCTGCGGGAAGGCGTGCTGCTCAAGACCCTCGGCGCCACGCGGGCGCAGATCGGCCGCATCATGCTGAGCGAGTACACGGTGCTCGGCGCGTTGTCGGCGGCCACCGGATTGGTGCTGTCGTTAGGCGGCGCCTGGGCGTTGATGCACTATCTGTTCGACGCGCCGTTCTCGCCGGCGGCGCTGCCGCTGGCCGTCTTGGCACTCATTATTGTGGCGCTGACGGCCATCGTCGGATTGTCGAGCAGCCGGGATGTGTTCGCCGAAACACCGATGGCGGCGCTGCGGGAACAGTAGGCGGTTGCCAAACGCGGCCGCAGCGTCGAAGTTCCGCGGACGCGTCTACGCACCAACCGAGGTCTGATGGTTCTCGCGCTCGCTGCCCAGCACTCGATTCTCAGCAAGCTGTCGCAACTCTGGGCGTACGTGACGCTCGGCGCGACGAGCATCATCACCGAGGAAGCGGCGCCGGTCGTGGCCGGGTTCGCGGCGCATCAGGGACACCTGCACGTGGTCCGCGCCGCGATGGCGTGCGCCGTCGGCAGTTGGGCAGCGGACATCGTGCTCTACATGCTCGGCCGATGGCGCGCGTTGCAGACCGCCGCGCGCTGGCCGCGTTTGCAAAGGCCGATGTCGCGTCTGTTGGGCGCCGTGCAGCGACACCCATGGCGCGCATCGCTCGTGGTGCGCTTCGCCTATGGCGCGCGTCTGCTGCTCCCCATCACGTGCGGCGCGGCGCGCACATCCTTCACCGGCTTCGTGATCGGGAGCGGTGTGAGCGCGTGGGTCTGGAGCGGACTATTCACCGCGGTCGGCTGGATCTTCGGCCAGACCGCCGTGGTGATGATCGGCCACGTGCGCCGGCACGAAGACCGCTTCGCGGTTGCACTCGTGATCATCGTCGCGATCGTCGTGTGGATCGTCACGCGGAAGAACGAGAGCCGCGTGCCGGAAGAAATCGACGATCCGCGACTCGGACGCATGCTGGAATAAGGGAAGCGCGCGCCAGCGCGCGCTTCCCTGCCTACGTCAACGCTTCGCGGAGCCGCGTTTCTTCTTCCTTGGCCACCGTCGCTTTGCGCTCGAGTTTGCCCCAACCAACCACGCGTCCCCTGAGCGCGGCCACGACCGAACACACCACCACCCAATACATCACCTGGCGGTAGGCGAAGCGTTGGAGGAATACGAGCCACGTGAGCGAGCGGTCTTCGCCGGGCTCGAGGAAGAAGCCGACGATCGTGGCGATCCAGTCGACGAGCAGGAACACCGCATAGTACGTGAGCACCTGCTCGAGGCTCGTGAGCGCGTAGGTCGCGCCGTGCTGCGCGCGCACCAGCCACACCGAGATGAGACTCCATACGAACATCAAATCGGCGATCGGCGACACGAACGGGAAGAACAACTGGAAGATCAGTACGTTAGGCATCGCTACCAGGCCTAACGAGCCGTAGCGCGGGTCGAGAAACACGCGCTTGTGCTTCCACAGGCACTGCAGCGTGCCGAAGGACCACCGGAAGCGCTGTTTCGCCAGGGCGCGCAGCGAGTCCGGCGCTTCGGTGTAGCCAATGGCCTCGTCGGCGTACGCGATCGAGTGGCCGCGCCGGCGGATCGACAACGTGAGGTCCTGATCTTCGGCGAGCGTGTCTTCGCTGAAGCCGCCCACCTCATCGATGAGCGATTTGCGCCAGGCACCCACCGCGCCCGGCACCACCGTGATGCAATTGAGCAGCGAAAACGCGCGGCGATCCAGGTTCTGGCTCGTGACGTACTCGATCGCCTGCCAGCGTGTCACCAGGTTCACGCGATTGCCGACCTTGGCGTTGCCGGCGACGGCGCCGACGACCGGATCGTGCAGCGGCTCGACCAGCTCGGCCACCGTGTTGGACGCGAAGATGGTGTCGGCGTCCAGGCAGATCACGATCTCGCCGTGCGTGTGCTTCAGTCCGTAGTTGAGGGCGCTCGCCTTCCCTCCGTTAGGCTTGCGCAGCAGCAGCACGCGCGGGTGATCGCCGAACGCGGCCTGCGCCACCTCCATCGTCCGGTCCGGCGAGCCATCGTCCACCATCACCACCTCGAGCCGTCCCGGATATTCCTGGGTCACGAGACTCTGGATGGTGTTGACGATCACCTTTTCCTCGTTGAACGCCGGGACGATCACGCTCACCGTCGGCGCGTACGTCACCGGCGCATCCGGATTCTGGTGCCGCTTGATGCGTTGGATGATGGCGAGCGTCGTGATGAACAACAGCCGGGCGAAGCCGAGTCCGACGGCGAGCGTGAAGAGCCAGTAGAACACCCATTCGGCGACGCCGACGCTGCCAAAGGCGAGCAGCTCGCCGAAGCGGCTGAGGCGGGTTTGCGGCGGGAGCGGCGGCATGGCGACGTCGCGCGAGATCCCGACCAGCTCGGACAGCGGCACCAGCGTGTCGCCGCGCGCCCGCAGCGAGTCGATGAGCGGGCCTAACGCAGCGACCGTCTGCTGGCGGTTGCCGCCGCCGTCGTGCAACAAGACGACGTTGCCGCCCTTGCCCGACTGCAGCTGGTGCAGCACGGTGTCGACGATCGTCTCGACGCCCGGCGACTGCCAGTCTTCGGCATCGATGCGCAAGCCGACGCTGATGTATCCGCGGTCCGTCGCCACCGCGATCGGCTCGAGCTCGTCCGACGTGGTCGGCTCGGCGTCGCCGAAGTACGGCGCGCGGAAGAACGCGCTCCGCCTGCCTAACGCAGCCTCGAGCAGCCGCTCGGTGGCATCGAGCTGCAGCTGGACCACCCGCGTGCTCGCGTACCTGAGGTTCGGGTGCGTGAACGTGTGGTTGCCGATCTCGTGCCCTTCGTTGTACTCGCGCCGGAGGAGCGGGATGTGCGCCTCGGCGTTCTGCCCGATCACGAAGAACGTGGCCGCGGCGTGGCGCGACTTGAGCGTGTCGAGAATCGAGCTCGTGTACCGGCCGTCGGGTCCGTCATCGAAGGTCAACGCAATCTTGTGCGGCGAGCCGCCGCCGAACCGGCGGATGATCCACGGCGTCGCGTACCGCGTGACCCGTTCATCGACGATGAGCCGCGTCACCGGATCGACCGTGATGTCGCGGCTGCCGTCCGTTGGGCGCGCGCGCAGCTCGAGGAGCTCGCCCGTCGCCACCTTGGGCTGGAACTCGGGGTCGTAGCCCGAGGGAATCGTGCTCAGGTTCTCGACGGGCGCATCGATGCCGCGCTTGCCGATCACCGCCCAGATCGCGGGATCCTCGGACCCCAGCCGCCACACCGCCATGCCGCCCGCGCCTAACGCATCGCCGGCGATGATCTCGTTGTATGCCGTGACGCCGTCGAGGTACCAGTCCACGTGATCGGTGGAATCGGGGTCGCGCCACGTGGCGTACGGGTTGAGCGCCGTCGAGTCGAAGCGGATCGCCGCCGGCTGCCCGTCCACCGCCGCGTCGCGCACCGCACTCATTACATCCTGGAACGTCATCGCCGACGCCGTGTCTTCGGCGTCGTTCCAGTCGTATCCGTAGGCGCCCAACGTGAGGATCGCCTTGTTGGGCGGGATGAAGCGCATCATGTGGCGCGCCGTCTTGACGAACCACGCTTGGCTCGCCACCGGCCCGGGATCGCCGCCGCCGTAGTGCTCGTCGTACAACATCAGAAACAGCTTGTCGGCCACCGACGCGTACTTCGCCAGTTGGACGTCGTTGTCGTTGAACGACACCGCCTGCGTGACCAACCGGCCTTTGGGCGCCAACCGCGCCTTGAGCATTTTCTCGAACGTCACGATCGGGTCAGTGAGGCTCGGCGGCACCTCCTCGAAGTCCAACGTGACGCCGCCTAACCCGTAGCGCATCACGCTGTCGGTGAGCTGCCTGAGCGCGCGCTCGCGCGACGCCGGATCGGTGAGCATGTGGCGCAGCGACGGCGTGTCCCACTTCTTGGTGGCCGAATCGAAGTTCGTGACCATCGCGAACACCCACGGACGCTGCCGCGCGTCCGGCACTTTGTGGGCGATGGCGATGGGGACGCGGCGGTCGATGCTCATGCGCAGCGAGTCGCCGCCCGGCA
>DATNAM010000283.1:0-2339 GCA_035572595.1 Gemmatimonadaceae bacterium | reverse complement strand
AGCTCGGCGACGGTCCAGGACTCACAGTCCGACGCCGACATCATGTACCGCGCGGTGAACTCGCGCGTGTCGTAGTAGCGCTCGAGGCGGAACGGGGCGAGTGGCATGGCTAGTCGCTGGCGCTCTCGTAGTTGGGTGCGGACGAGGCTGGCGTTAGGCACATCAGCCGAACGTGAAGACGACGGCCTGCGCGCCGGCGTCGAGAAACTCGATCTCGAACGTGTGGTCCGCGATGGGCGGCGATTGCCGGATCAGCTGATAGAGACGCTGTTCGGTGGCCGCGCCGTTGCCCTGCGCGTCGACGTCGCCTCCGTGGGCGGCACCGGGCGCTTGTCCGTCCACGAGCACGCGGAACCGCACCGGCGTTCCGTTGGGCGCGGGGCCAAGCACGAGGTGCAGGTCGCGGGCGTGAAAGCGGAAGGTGATCCGTGCGTTAGCCTCCTGCGACACCGCGCCCTGATGTCCAATGGTCCAAGCGCCCGACAGCGCCCACTGGCCGACGTCGAGTGAATCGGGCGCGGTGTACGTGTGCGCCTTGTCGCGCACGGCGCCGCCTGGCGAGGCAAAGTTGTCGGCACGGTCATAGCCGACGTAGGTCTCGCCCGTCTGTAAGTCGTTCCAGTCGGCGGGCGCTTCGAGGCCACGAGGGTGCACCGAGACGAGACCCGGCTCGACGTCGGTGTGGCCGGCTTCGGCGAGCAACTGCTGGATCTTTCGTTCCGACTCGTCGTAGGCGCCTTCGCCGAAGTGGTGATATCGAATACGACCCTGCGCATCCGCGATGTAGAGCGCCGGCCAATACGCGTTGTCGAACGCCTGCCAGATCGCGTGGTCGTTGTCGACGGCGGTGGGGAAATCGATGTTCTGCTCGCGCACCGCGCGCCTAACGTTGTCCATGTTCTTCTCGAACTCGAACTCGGGCGCCTGGACGTTGATCACGACCACGCCCTTGTCTCGATACTTCTCGGCCCAGGCGCGGACGTAGGGGAGCATGCGGATCGAGTTGATGCAGGTGTAGGTGGAGAAGTCGACGACCACGACCTTGCCGCGCAGGCCGGAAGCGCTGAGCGGGCGCGAGCCGAGCCAGGCGGTCGCTCCATCGAGGGAGGGCAGGGCACGTTGGTTGGGCAGGCGCATGGTTGTCGCCGGTGTGTGCCGCGCCGCGCCTCGGGTCACCGGTACGTCGCCTAACGCGCCGAGTAGGCAGACGAGCATCGCGGCGAGAGCGAGGCGGGGTGCATGCATGACGGAGCTCCTCCTGGTGAAACGGTCTTCGAATGGAACCTATCTCATGACCCGCGGGGGCGCGCCATTTGTTCGCTATGGCGTGCTTCCGGCGACGGCTTCCCTGAACCGTCGCGCGCGTTCGCGCGCCGGGCCGGGCGACTTGGGTCCCGGCTGTCCGTGCACCGGCTCGACGGCGAGCGAGACGAACGTCGGTCCGGTGGCGTCGATCAAGCGCCTAACGTCGCGCCGCCACGCGTCGAGCGACGCGTACGCGTGCACCGACGTGAAGCCTGCCGCGCGCGCGAGGGCGGCGTAGTCCACCACGCCGGCGCCGGGCACGGGCTGCGAGCCCGTCACCTCATACGTGCCGTTGACGAACACGATGACGATGAGATTGGCGGCGCCGGCATTGGCGATGGTCACGAGCGAGCCCAGGTTCATGAGCATCGAGCCGTCGCCGTTCAACACGATCACTCGTCGATCCGGCTGTGCGAGCGCCAGGCCTAACCCCATCGACGGCGCGCTGCCCATGGCGGAGGGCACGAGCACCATGTCTAACGGATGGGGCGTGAGGAGCATCCAGTCGCGGGCGGGGGTCATCGTGGTGATGACGATGTCGCGCGGACCGCTGGCGGCGTGCACGGCGGCGAGCGTATCTTTGGCCGGCATGCGTGTGCCGTGTGCGGCCTCGTGCGTAGTGGTCGCGGTCATGCTTTGCCCTCGGCGAGGAGAATGGCGCCGGGCACCGCGGCGCCGCGGCAGCGAGACCAGTGCGCGCCGATCTCATCGAATTGCGCGGGCTGGGTGATCAACCGATAGTCGATCTTCCACGCATCGAGTGTCGGTTCCGTAAAGATGAGACACGTATCGCCGGGGATCGTGTCCTGATTGAGGTAGCTCCGGTAGCCGATAATTGCAAAGAGTGGGAGGCCGAAGTCGTGGATTGCGTTGCGGATCGCGTCGCCCGATTCGAGCAGGCCGGTGCACTGGATGAGGACGAGCGGCGTCGCGCCGCCAAGGTAGAGGCCGGCAGCCACCTGCCATGCTTCACCTTCGCGGCAGACGCGAACGAGACGGGTGGCGCCACGTTGTTCGATCGCGGACTGCCAGCG
>DATNAM010000282.1:0-11471 GCA_035572595.1 Gemmatimonadaceae bacterium | reverse complement strand
GAACCCGGCGCGCATCGTGAGCGATGGCTGGCCGGTGAAGTTGGTCGTCGTCAGCGTTTCATCGCGCAGCGATGGGACGAGGAACACGTCGACGCCCGACATGATCCGGTCCATCTCCTGCGCCAGCTTTCGACGCAAGCGGTCGGTTTGCACGAAGTCGACCGCCGAGAGAAACCGCGCGCTGCGGAAGAGATTCGGCCACGCGTCTGCCGTCTGCATCGTGAGCGAGTCGTCCTGGTGGCTGAGCGTCAGCTCCTCGAACGCCGCCGCGGCTTCGGCGAACAGCACCACGTTGAGCGAATCGACCGGCCAATTTGGGAACGTCACCGCGGTAGGCACCATGCCTAACTTTGCCGCCGTATTCAGTGCGGCGCGGTCGACGTCGCTGGCCGGCGCCTCTTTCATCCACTCCGGCACGTAGCCGATGCGGAGTCCTTTCACGCCCGCGCCGGCGTCGAAGTCGAGGTGGCTCGGCACGCTCGCCACGTCGCCTGCATCGGGCCCCGTGATCGCGTGCAGCACGAGCATCGTATCCTCGACGCTCCGCGCCATCGGACCGAGCTTGTCGAGCGACCAACACAGCGTCATCGCGCCCGTGCGCGGGACACGGCCATACGTTGGGCGAAGCCCGTTCACGCCGCAGCGCAAGCTCGGACTCACGATGCTGCCCTCGGTCTCGCTGCCGATCGAGAATCCAACCAGTCCCGCAGCCGTCGCCGCGCCCGGCCCGGCGCTCGAGCCCGACGCGCCTTCCTCGAGCAGCCACGGATTCATCGTCTGGCCGCCGAACCAGATGTCGTTGAGCGCGAGCGCACCCATGCTCAACTTCGCCACCAACACCGCACCCGCCTGATACAACCGCGACACCACCGCCGAATCCGCTCGTGGGACGCGATTTCGAAACGGCTCCGCGCCGTACGTCGTGGCGATGCCGGCCGTATCGAGCAGATCCTTCACGCCAAACGGAATGCCGTGCAGCGGCCCGCGATAATGCCCCGCGGCGATTTCGGCGTCGGCCTGTTTGGCTTGCGAGAGCGCCAGGTCGCGTGTGAGCGTGATCACGCAGCGCAGCTTCGGATCGTACTGCTGCAGGCGCGCGAGATAGATGTTCGTTAGGCGCTCGGATGTGAGCGCGCGCGACTGGATCCAGCGCGACAGCCTGGTGACGGGCGCGAACGCAATCTCGGCGTCGGTCGCCGGCAGCGCGCCCGGCGCATCCGTCGAGCGCACGAAGCGGTCGTGCGACGGCCCGGCATGCGCGCCCCCGAGCACCGGATTCCACACCGTGGCGGGCGCGAGCGTGGATTCGAGCGGCAGCTTGCGCGGACCGGTGCGCCGCTCGTAATAGGGCGCCATCGCTTTCGGCCAGTTGTCGGCGGCTTGCTTGCGCTGCGCCTCGGTCATCGTCACCTGCGCGAGCTTTTCGGCTTCGGCAAAGGTCGCCATCGTCACCGCAGGTCCGACTGCGGGCGCGCTGGCGAACGTCGGCGGGGCGCCGGGCGTGGATGGCGATGCGCCGGCGGTGTCGGCACTTGCGTTAGGCGCCGGCGTGGCGGCGCGCTCGCGGCACGCCACGGCGACGCCGAGCAGCCCGATTGGCGCGCGAATGAGGAATCGACGACGCGAATTCACGAGCGAAATCTCCGATGGACGTTGGCCGGTCACCAATCGCGGCCGGGTGCGCCGGGTTCCAGACCGACCGGCCCCGGCGGGCGCGGGCGCAGCAACGATGGCCGCGGGCCCCGGCCTTCGCAAGCACCGCAGCCGCCTAACGGAACCCGCTCGGCCGCGCACGGGACGCTCCCCGGGTGACCCATTGCGTCACAAGGGGAGAGGCGGTAGGATAGGCATGAGCCTCGATCCTCCCTCTCCGATCACAGTGCGCCGATGAACGACCTCGACATCAACCTCATGCGCGGTACGCTCGACCTGCTCATTCTCAAGGCCCTCACATGGGGGCCGCGGCACGGCTACGCCGTGGCAGAGTGGATCGGCCAAGCGACCGAAGCAACGCTGCTCGTGGGCGAAGGCACGCTGTATCCCGCCCTGCACCGCCTCGAGCGCCAGCGCCTGGTCGAAGCCGAGTGGGGTGTGTCGGAGAACAATCGAAGCGCCAAGTTTTATCGCTTGAGCCCGGCAGGACGACGCCGCCTGGCGATCGGAAGTTCGTCGTGGCACCGGTTCGTCGAGCTCGCGGGGCGGGCGCTCCGGGCAACGTCCCCGGCGCCGGCCTGATGCCTAACGCAACGACGCCGTACGTATACGGCTGCATCGGTACGCTCGATCAAGGCTAGCCTAAACGTGGTCCGCGAGGAGATCCTCGACCGCGCAGGAAAACCCGGGCAGCACGTCCTCGCCGGCAAGGATCGCACGATCCGGCACGACGGTTCCGTCTCGTCGGTACACGTGCGCGATGCGGCGTCGCGGATCGATTACCCACACGATCTTCACGCCGGCGCTGATCCAGTCCGCGATCTTTGCGCGAACCTCGGCAGGCCGATCGTCCGGCGACAGAATCTCGGCGATAAGATCGGGCGCGACGCGCGCGTAGCCGCGATCCTCTATGGCGCCGGCGCGCTCCCGCGCGAGAAATGCCGCGTCAGGCGCGCGAACCGTGTCGGGATTCGATTCGATCTGGAATCCGGTGTCCTGCGCGAACACAACGCCGAGCCGATGGCGATAGACGAAATCGGTGAGGTAGTACACGAGACGCGAGGCGATTGCGCCATGACGCGTCCCCGGCGGTTCGCGCACGACGAGCCGCCCCCGCACGAGCTCCGCCACCTTGTCAGGATACGAGACGCGCGCGAGCTCGACTGCGGTCATGCGAATCGGCGAGCGACCGAACTGCTCCATGGCCCACCATAGCCGAGCCCGCTTTCCGAGTCAAGGGGCGCGATGCGGCGACGGCTTGCCAGCCTAACGGAGAGCAGTCTCGCCGTCGGCCTCGGGCGCCGCGCCCGCGCGCCGCGGCCAGCGCCGGCCGCGCGGACCCACGTATTCCGAGGTGGGACGAATGAGTCGATTCGCGGCGCGCTGCTCGATCGCGTGCGCGATCCATCCACTGACGCGGCTGATCGCGAACGTCGGCGTGAAGAGCCCGACGTCAAGCCCGAGCCCGTGCAGCACCAGCGCAGTGTAGAACTCGACGTTCGTCTGGAGCCGACGCCCTGGCTTGTACTCCTCCAGCAGCGCAACCGCGGTGCGCTCCACGTGACGCGCCAGCGTGTACAGCTGCATGTCTCCCGCTCTCGTGAACAATCGCTCAGCCGCGGCAGCGAGGACGTCGGCGCGCGGGTCGCGCACTTTGTACACGCGGTGCCCGAAACCCATCAGGCGCTCGCCCGCGTCGATCTTTGCCCGGAGCACCGTTTCCGCGCGCGACGCATCGCCAATCTCGAACACCGTCTCGAGCGCCGGCCCGGGCGCGCCGCCATGGAGCGGACCCTTGAGCGCCCCCACAGCCCCCGCTACAGCCGACACGAGATCGGATCCGGTCGAAATGATGACGCGACAGGTGAACGTCGAGGCGTTGAGACCGTGGTCGACGACGGTGTTCAAGTACGTCTCGAGCGCCCGCACGCGCTCCGCCTCAGGCTCGACACCGTCGAGCATGTAGAGGTAGTTCGCGGCGTGGCCCAGGTCGGCGCGCGGCGCGATCGGCGCCTTCGCCGCCGCGAGCCTTGCATACGCCGCAACGATCGTCGGCGCGAGCGCCAGGATCGCCTCGGCGTCGCACGACACGAGCGACACCGTACCGATCGCCATGCGCAGGGCGTCCATGGGGTCGACGCGCTCGGCGGCACACGCGCGCAGGATCTCGAGGGTCGCCGGCGGAAGCTCGCGCTGCGCGGCAAGACTGGCGCGGAACGCATCGAGCTCGGCGCGGGTGGGCAGCGCGCCGCGCCAGAGCAGCCAAGTGGTTTCTTCGAAGGTCGCGTTGGCGGCGAGCTCGCCAATTGGGAAGCCCGCGATGATCAACTCGCCCGCTTCACCGTCGACGTGGCTGAGGCGCGTCGAGGCCGCAACCACACCCTCGAGGCCCGGAGGAATCAGCGTATTGGACGTCATGGCGCAAACCTAGAAAAGCGTGCATGATTGAGTCAATGTTGATTGATCAATCAATATGACAGAGACGACGCTCTCCGCCGCCGAGGCTGCGCGCGCCCTCGGCGTCACGCGTCCCACGCTGTACGCGTATGTGAGCCGCGGCTTGATCCGCTCCCAGCCCGGCCCGCGTCCGAGCCGTGCCCGGCGGTACGCGCGGGAAGACGTCGAGCGTCTCCGCCGCCGGTCGGAGGAGCGCCGCGATCCGGACAAGGTCGCGGCGAACGCCCTACAGTGGGGCGTGCCGGTGCTCGAGTCGTCGATCACATTGATCTCCGGCGATGGGCTGTTCTATCGCGGCCGCGATGTGCTCGGGCTCGCGCGCGAGGCATCGGTCGAGGAGGTGGCGTCGCTCCTCTGGACCGGCCGGACGGACGGTGCGCATCCGGCCTCGGCCGAGCGCCAGCCATCGTTAGGCACGCGGTGGGCTCGTCTCCCGTTCCTGTCGCGCGCGCAGGCCGCGCTTGCACGTTCCGCTGCCGGCGACGCGCGGGCCTTCGATCTGCGGCCGCAGAACGTCGTGCGCATCGGCTGGCGCATCCTGGCTCTGCTCGTGCGTGTGGCGGCGCCGCGCGCGCTCGGCGGCACGATCGACGGCGCACTCGCGCATGGGTGGCGGGTGTCGGGCGCGGGCCGGGATGTCATTCGCGCCGCCCTCATCCTCATTGCCGACCACGAGCTCAACGTCTCTGCGTTCACCGCGCGGTGTATTGCGTCGGCGGGATCGTCTCCCTACGCGGTCGTCGGTGGCGGGCTCGCCGCGATCGAGGGCGTGAAGCACGGCGGCAGCACGGCTCGCGTCGAGTCGCAGTTGGCCGTCCTTCGCCGCACGCGCTCGCTTCGGGCGGCGCTCGCCGAGCGGCTGCGACAAGGCTCGCGGATCGAGGGGTTCGGGCATCCGCTGTACGCGAACGGCGATCCGCGCGCGGCGATGCTGCTCGCGCTCCTCGGCGACCATTTCGCGCGATCGGCCGAGCTGCGCTTCGTTCGCGACTACGCGCGCGCCGGCGCGGCGCTCGCCGGCGACGCGCCTAACGTAGATTTCGCCCTCGCGTCGGTTGCGCTGGTGCTCGGGCTGCCGGCGTCGTCGGGCCTCACGCTGTTCGCGATCGGCCGCACCATGGGATGGCTGGCCCACGCGATCGAGCAGTATGCGTTGGACCGCATCATCCGGCCGCGCGCGCGCTACGTGGGTGAAGCGCCCGGCCGCGACCCGCCGCTGTCCTAACGGAGCGCGGCCGCTCGGCGCTCCTCCACCTGGCGGAGGTGGTGCTCGAGGTGGCCAACGTAGTCGCTCATGAAATACGCGAGCGTGGCCGGCCGATCTGCCGGCACCGTCTGCCATGCGATCTGATCGAGATTGTGGCGGCGATGCTCGCGGTGGGCGACGTCGTACGGCACCAGCGCCATGACGCGGGCCACATGGCGGTTGTACGTGTGCCAGAGCGTCACGAGCTCGTCCCATGGCGCCGACTGGTAGTGTTGGGCCGCTACCCAGTCATCCTGCTGATAGCCCTCGAACACGAGGTCGTTCTGCCATCGAGCGCGCACGAATCGCTGGTGATTGTGCGACGCCGAGTCGATCAGGTGTCCGATGATTTCCTTGATCGACCACTTCCCCGGCGCCGGCCGATGGGACGCAGCGTTCTCGGGGATTGCACGGAGCTCGGGTGCCGCGCGGTCGACCGTGTCGCGGAGATGTGTCGCGTAGTCCGGTTCGGCGCTCATGGTGTCGGTGCACGAAATGGAACGCGCCGCGGGAGATGGCGCATGCTGTCCATGCTCGCGCGCCGGTGGACGGATGTCAAACGCGACACTGCGACCGAGATGGAAAAACGCCCCGCCGGAAAACTTGGCGGGGCGTTTTCGCATCCTCGTACGTGCGGCTTACTGCACGGCGTTGATCATGTCGAAGATCGGGAGGTACATGGCGACCACCATGCCGCCGACGATGACGCCCAGGAACACGATCATGATCGGCTCCATCAAGCTGAGCAAGCCGCTGACGGCCGTGTCGACTTCGGTGTCGTAGAAGTCGGCGATCTTGGTGAGCATTTCGTCGAGACCGCCCGTCTGTTCGCCGACGGCGATCATGGAGATGACCATGGGCGGGAACACGGCGCTCTTCTGCAGCGGCGCGCTGATGGTGTCGCCGCCGGCGATGGACGCGCGCGACTCCATGATGGCGTTGTGGATGACCTGGTTGCCCGCCGTCTTGGCCGTGATCTCGAGGCCGTCGAGGATGCTGACGCCGGAGCTGATGAGCGTGCCTAACGTGCGGGTGAAGCGCGACACGGCGCTCTTCCGGAGCATGTCGCCGAGCACCGGGAAGTGGAGCATGGTGCTGTCGATCTGCAGGCGTCCGGCCGGCGTCTTGTAATACTGGCGCAGGAACGTAACGCCGCCCCAGCCGGCGAGCGCGATCACCCACCAATAGTGCTTGAGGAAGGACGACAACCCGATGACGACGCGCGTCGGCAACGGGAGCGACAGGTTCACGCTGGCGAACAGGTTCTGGAAGACCGGGATCACGAAGATGAGCAGCACCACAATGGCGATGAAGGCCACGCTCATGATGACGGTCGGATAGATCATGGCGCTCTTCACCTTGCCGACGAGGGCGTCGTTCTTCTCGAGGAAGGTGGCGAGGCGCAGCAGAATCGTGTCGAGAATACCGCCCGCTTCACCGGCGGCGACCATGTTCACGTACAGATCCGTGAACGCCTTGGGGTGCCGGCGCAGGGCGTCGGCCACGGTGTGGCCGGACTCGACGTCGTACACGACCTGATGCGTGACGGCCTGCAGCGCTTTGTTCTCGCTCTGGCGCGACAGAATGTCCAGGGCCTGGACTAACGGAAGGCCGGCGTTGATCATCGTCGCGAACTGCCGCGTGAAGATGACGATGTCGCGCGTCTTGATGCGGCCGAGCCGCTTCTTGGCTTTCTCTTCGTCGATTTTGACGACGATCAGTTTTTGCCGGCGCAGCTGCGCGACCACCTCGTCGCGGGTGGCGGCGTCCATCGTGGCGGTCTTGAGCTCCCCGCCGAGCGTGCGTGCGGTATACGCGAATGTGGGCATGGATTAGTCTCGGTCTCGCGGCCTAACGCTTGCCCGCGACCGACGCGATCTTGATCGCGTCGCGCGAGCTCTTGCCGCTCTTGATCAGGTCGGCGGCATCGGCGGTGAGCGGTTGTTCGCCGATCATGCGCATGAATTCGTTGGGGTCCGACGTAACGCGCAGGCACTCGTCCATGTCGACCTCGCGTCCCACGTACAACTGGTAGAGCGAGTCGTTGAGCGTCTGCATGCCGTACTTTTTGCCGCCCTGCATGAGGCCGTAGATCTGGTGGACCTTGGCATCGCGGATGAGCGCCCGGATCGCGGGCGTGACCACGAGGATCTCGACGGCCATGGCGCGGCCGCGGCCTTTGGCGCGCGGGAGCAGCGTTTGCGTGATGATGCCTTCGAGCGTGAACGCCAGCTGCGCGCGCACCTGCTCTTGCTGGTGCGAGGGGAACACGTCGATGACGCGGTTGATGGCTTCGGCCGCGGAATTCGTGTGCAGCGTCGCCAGACACAAGTGACCGGTTTCCGCGATCGTGAGCGCGGCCTGGATGGTTTCCAGGTCGCGCATTTCGCCGACGAGGATCGTGTCGGGGTCTTCGCGGAGCGCGTACTTGAGCGCGGTAGCGAAGCTCTTGGTGTCGGTGCCGACTTCGCGCTGGTTGACGATGCAGCTTTGATGGCGGTGGATGAACTCGATGGGGTCTTCCACCGTGATGATGTGTCCTTTGCGCTCGCGATTGATCTTGTCGATCATGGCGGCGAGCGTGGTGCTCTTGCCTGATCCCGTTGGGCCGGTGACGAGCACCAGGCCGCGCGGCTTTTCTGCCATGCGCGCGACCGCGGCGGGGAGGCCGAGCTCCTCGAACGTACGGACGTTGAACGGGATCTGGCGGATGACGAGAGAGACGCAACCGCGCTGCTTGAAGCAGTTGCCGCGGAAGCGTGCGAGGTTCTGGATACCGAAGGAGAAATCGAGCTCGTCTTCGGTCTCGAACCGTTTCTTCTGATTTTCCGTGAGAATCGAATACGCCAACTGCATGGTGTCCTTCGGGGACAGCACGATCTCGACGTTGGCGTTTTGGATGTCGCCGTCGATGCGCAGTTTCGGCTTGTCGCCCGCGGTGATGTGCAAGTCGGACGCGTCGCGCTCGATCATCTCCTCGAGGAGCGAGCGCAAGTTGATCGACGACGGAGCTGGTGCGGGAGACGTCATGGCGGGTATCGAGTGGGAAGGCGGAACCGCGTTACACCATAGACTTGCGAGCGGCGACGGTGGTAAAACGAATTCAAAGCGGTTGAGCGGCTTCGTTGGTCACCCGCTGCGACCGCGCGGTGGCGGTATGTCCGTGCATCAGGCTGCCGTTTCGCGGATCACCTGCTCGAGCGTGGTGATGCCCTTCATCACTTTCAGAAGGCCGTCCATACGAAGGGAGAGCATACCGTCGGCGATTGCGGCCTCGCGGATCTCGACGGCGCCGACGTTTTGGAGGATCAGTTTTCGGACGCGAGGCGTCATGGCCATGACTTCGTAGAGACCTTGGCGGCCCTTGAGTCCTGACCCACTGCAGGCATCACAGCCGCGTCCGCGCCAGAGCGGGACTTGCTCGACGGTGGTATTGAGATTGAAGGCGGAGACGATGGGCTGCGCGTCGGCCACGGCGCCGCGCTTCATGTTCTCGATGGCTTCGTCGGTGTAGTGCAGGTCGCCCAGCGTCATTTCCGCCGACAGCTTGGCGGCTCGATACTCATCATCTCCCCACTCGTAGCGTTCGCGGCATCGGTTGCAGATGCGGCGTACGAGTCGTTGGGCGAGCACCAGATTCAAGGCGGACGCGACGTTGAACGGTTCGAGGCCCATGTCCAGGAGTCGCGTGACCGTTTCCGGCGCGGAATTGGTGTGGAGGGTGGACATGACGAGGTGACCGGTGAGTGCCGCCTTGATGGCGATACCACCGGTCTCGAGGTCACGGATCTCGCCGATCATGATGATGTTCGGGTCTTGCCGCAGGAATGCTTTGAGGGCGGCGGCGAACGAGAGCCCGATATCGGTGCGCACCAGAACCTGATTGATCCCGTACAGATTGTACTCGACGGGATCTTCGGCGGTCATGATGTTGACATCGATGTTGTTGACCTTGGACAGCGCCGAATAGAGCGTGGTGGTTTTGCCGGATCCCGTTGGGCCGGTGACGAGCACCATGCCGTATGGGTTGGACACGGCTTCCATGAGGTCTTGTTCGGCGCGCGGCTCGATGCCGAATTTCTCGAGGTCGAGGGTGAGGTTTCCCTTGTCGAGAATTCGGAGCACGACTTTTTCGCCGAAGAGGGTCGGCAGCGTGGAGACGCGGTAGTCGATGACCTTTTTGCCGATTTTGAGCTTGATGCGGCCATCTTGCGGCACGCGTCGTTCGGCGATGTTCAAGTTCGCCATGATCTTGAAGCGGGAGATCAGGGCGGATTTGAGCTTCATGGGCGGCTTCATGACTTCCTGGAGTGCGCCGTCGATGCGGTAGCGAACGCGCATCTCGTGTTCGTAGCACTCGAAGTGGATGTCCGAGGCGCCGCGCTTCACGGCGTCGGTGAGGAGGCCGTTGATCAGCTTGACGACGGGGGCGTCGTCGATGGCCGCGGCGAGGGCTACGGCGTTGACTTCTTCTTCGCGGTCTTCGACGACTTCGACGTCGCTATCGTCGCCGATGTCGGCGAGGAGGTTTTGCAGCGCGTCGTCTGCCGTTTCGCCGTAGTGCCGCTCGATGGCGTTGCGGAGCGTGTATTCGCCGGCGATGACCGGGAAGATGTCGTACCGCGTGATGAACTTGAGGTCGTCGATGACGCCCAAGTCCGAGGGGTCGGCCATCGCGACAGTCAGGGTGCGTCCTTCGCGCTTGAGGGGGAGCACGAGGTGACGCTGGGCCAGCTCGGCGGGGATGAGCTTGGCGATGCGCGCATCGACCTCGAAATTGCTGAGGTCGACAGCCGGCATTCTGTATTGGCGTGCGAGCATCCTGGTGAGGTCGACTTCGTCGATGAAGCCGAGTTTGACCAGGTTGTAGCCCAGCCGCATGCCGGTGTTCTTCTGCTCCTGGAGCGCTTTATCGAGAGCTTCGCGTGTGATGAGCCCTTCACGAATGAGGAGCTCGCCGATGCGCTCGCCGGATGCAGCTACGGGTGCAGCCATGTTCGCCCGGATGGGGTTATTACGAGACGTTGGACTGAATCGAATGTGGGCGTCGGCGTGAGACGACGTCGAAGGCCGGGTAGCGGCGCAGCGGACCTAGGGAGGATCTGACACGCGAACGCGGCTGCGGCGTGGCTTTCGGACGGCCCCTCGCCCGTCCGGTTGATCCACACGGTGAGGACGCGGTTGGAGGGAGAACGTCACGTGTGGCGCGAGGATACGTGCGAGTGCCGGACCGATTCCGCGCACGCGTTGCAGCTCGTTCATCGAACCAAACGGACCGAGCGAATCGCGATTGGCGGCGATGCGCCTGGCGAGTGCGGGACCGATGCGCGGGAGGCGTTCGATTTCGGCGGCCGGTGCGACGTCGACATCGACGTGAATGGATGCGAGCTCCGAAGAGTCGCGCGGTTGGCGTGTGCGGCGCGGGAGCCTGACGAGCGCCGGCATCGTTGGGCTTGGAGCTGGAGTTTGGGCGGTGCCGGTTCCTGGCGGGACGTGTAGATCGCCGGCTGTGTCACGCGGCGAACCGCGGCGTTTCCGTGTTTTGGTTGTCGGTTTGCGGGTGCGGCTGCGGGCGGAGTCCACATCTTGGATTTGGCGATCGAGGTCGGCCTCTTCCAGGGACGACGGGGTAGGATGGGTAGCGAGCGCCGCGTACGCGCGGACTGAACCACCCAGCACGAGGAGTGAGGCGAGGAAGAAGAGTGCGCGGCGTTCAGCGGGTGTTGGCATCGTGGCCGCACGATAGGCGGGGAGGGTGCGGCCGGTATCATCGAAACATTTTGGCGACGGTGCAAATTCATGCGTCGTCGCGCCGGGTGTCGTCTGCTACTGTGACGTTAGGAGTTTGGTCGCGACGTCGCCGACGATTTGGAGGCTGTGAGCGGAGACTTTGTCGAACGTATCCTGGGGCGTATGATGCCACGGATAGTCGTAGTCGATCACGTCGATGACGTGGAGGCCGGCATCGAGCAGGGGGACGTGGTCGTCGGTGATCGTCTGGCCGGGCGCGGGGATGAAGGAGCGGGAATAGCCCAGGTCGGCGGCGGTGTTCCAGACGAGGGAGACGACTTCGGGGGCTTGTTGGAGGGAGTGGCCTTCTTGATAGATATCGAGG
>DATNAM010000281.1:0-14487 GCA_035572595.1 Gemmatimonadaceae bacterium | reverse complement strand
GTGTTCGCGCTGCTCGTCTGGGTGCCGGCCGTGGTGACCAAATCGTCGCTCCAGTCCAACTGGGGAGAGTTCCTGTTCACCGTGGCGCTGGCGGGTGCGATTTGGGTGGTAGCCGAGAGCATACCGGCGGAGGGAGTCGCGGTATCAAGGGAGCTGGGAGCCGGACGGGACGGCGGTGCGGCTGCTCGAGCTGACTAACGAGCTCCCGGAGTGGCTCGTATCCAAGGTACGGCACGTGGCGGAACCACCGGCCGTGTACGCACCGTGCCGGCGGGGCGTGACCTCACGAACGCGCAAATAGCGCTACCTGGGAAACGCGTCGGACAACCCGCCGTCGATCGTGATGATGTCGCCCGTGGTATAGCGGAACCGCTCGCTCGCCAGCAACGCCGCCACGTCGGCTACCGCTTCAGCCGGAATGAGCGACACACCCATCGCGTTGCGGCTCCTGTACGTCTCCAACTGTTGCTCCATGGTGACGCCTCGCATTGCGGCCCGCTCGCGCACGAACCGCAGGAACAGCGGTGTTTCCACCTGGTCGGCGTTGATCGCGTTGACGCGAATGCCGTCCATGCCTAACTCGAGTGCGGCTACCCGGAGCGCCTGCATCAGCGCGGCCTTGCTGCCGCCGTAGGCCGCGGCGTCGCGGCCGGGCGCGAGCGCGGCCTTGGACACCGACGCGATGATCGAGCCGCCGAGCTGCTGACGCTGCATCACCTTCGCCGCGGCGCCCACGGCGAGGACGCCACCCAGATAGTGCACGTCCAACTGCTTTTGCAGGTCGTCGCGCCGCAGCTCGGTCACGCGGGCGAATCGGGGCGGCTGGCCGGCGGTGTAGAACAACGAATCGATCCCGCCGAACGCCAGCACCGTACGCTGTACGAGGTTGGCGAGGCTCGCATCGTCGCGCACATCCAGCGCGACGCCAACGGCCCGCTCCTTCTGCGTTAGGCATATCTCCGCCGCGACGGCTTCGGCGGCTGCCCCGTCAAGATCGGCCACCACCACGTGCGCGCCTTCTTTGGCGAAGGTGAGCGCGGCAGCTTTGCCGATGCCGCTCGCGCCGCCGATCACCACGGCCACGTGCCGCGGCAACAGCAAGGTGGCGCGTTCGCGGGTGTCCTGTTCGTCGATCTTGCGACGCTCGAGCGTCCAGTGCTCGAACTCGAACACCTCGCTCTCACTGATGAACCGGAACGCGTCGATCACCTCGGCGTTGCCGATCGTCTCGAGCACGGCGCGGTAGCAGACGCCGGCCGTGATCGCGCCGCGCTTGTCGCGCGACGCGGTGATCATGCCCAAACCGGGGACGAGCACCACCTTGGCCCAGTCGTCGAGCGGATGCGCGCCCGGCGCGGCATGACGGGCGTGATACGCCTCGTATTCCGTATGCTGGCTCGCGAGCTGCGCGCGCACGGCAGCGGCGATCGCGTCCGGCTGCGCCGAGGGATCGATGCCTAACCAAACCGGCAGCCGGCCCGCGCGCAGAATGTGCTCGGGCGTCGCCATCCCGCGGTGCACGAGGTCCTGCATGCCGGCGCGGGCGAGCGCGTGCAACACGTCGTCGCCGTCATCGAAATGCAGAATGACGCGGCTCGCCGGTCCGAGCGCGCCGCGCACGGCGGGCAGCACGGTTTCGGCGACGCGCAGACGGACGCCGGCGGGCGGTGCCGAATCGCGCACGGCTGCCGGCGTCGCGCGAGCGCGGCGCTTCGTTGCCAGATAGTCTTCGATCGCGTTCACGATGCGCAGCAGCCGCGCGTAGCACTCGCGCGCGTCGTCGGCCCACACCATGAGACCGTGGTGCGCCAGCGCCAGTCCGATCGCTGCCTTGGGCAGCCGGTCGACCCTCTCGCTCACCGCGCGTGCTAACGGGAAGCCAGGCCTAACGTACGGCACGTACGTGATCTCGCCGCCGAACAGCTCGGAAACGAGGCGCTCGGCGACGGCGTCGCTGACGTTGGTCAGGCTCATCGTCGCGACGTCGTGCGTGTGCGCGATCACGCGGTGCGGGAGGAGCGAGTGCAGCGGCGTTTCGACGCTCGGCGTTGGGCCGGCGGCGTCGAGCATGCAGCTCGCCATGAACCGCATCATCTCGGCGTCGAGCATCGTCGTGGCGGTGCGGAGGCCGGCCAACTGCGGGAGCGAGAGGCGGGTGAATCCGGCGCGGCCGATCGTCCGGAGGTCGGTGCCGCTGCCTTTGACGAGCAGCGCGTCGCCGATTTTGGTGGAGGTGTTCCCACCACCGGGCTGTACCAGTCGCGTCTCGCGCCCGATGAGGTTCGAGAGGTACACCAACTGGTCAAGCTCGTCGGCGTCCGAGGCGGGGCCGGCGGCCCAACGGTCGGCCAAGCGCCCGGTGTCGGTAGGCGCGGTCATGCGCCCGGCGGCGCGGCCGCCAGCGTGTCGCGCCGCTGGCGCTGCTCGGCGGTCTTCAAGTTAGGCAGGAGCGCGGTGAGCAAGCCCATGGCCGGGAGGAAAGAGCAGACGCGGTAGACGAAGTCGATGCCGGTGCGATCGGCCATCCATCCGAGGACGGCCGCGCCGATGCCGCCCATGCCGAACGCGAGGCCGAAGAAGAGCCCCGAGATCATCCCGACCTTTCCGGGCACCAACTCTTGCGCGTACACGAGGATCGCCGAGAACGCCGATGCGAGGATGACGCCGATGACGACGCTGAGCGCCGCGGTCCAGAACAAGTTGGCGAACGGCAGCGCGAGTGTAAACGGCAGCACGCCCAGAATCGAGCACCAGATGACGTACTTGCGGCCCAACCGGTCGCCCACCGGGCCGCCGATGATCGTCCCGGCGGCCACCGCGCCTAACAGAACGAACAGATGGATCTGCGCCGATCGCACCGATACGTGGAACTTGGAGATGAGATAGAACTCGTAGTAGCTGGTGAGGCTCGCCAGGTAGAAATACTTGGAGAACACGAGCGCCATGAGGACGGCCAGCGACCGCTTGACGACGCGCGGGGGCACCGGCGGTCCGACCGGGGCGTCGGCGTGCACCGCCGCGCGGCTGGCGCCGCGATGCTTGTACCAGGTGCCCACGTTCCACAAGATGACAATGCCGAGCAGCGCGGCGATCGAGAACCAGGCCACGCTGTGGCGGCCGAACGGCAGCACGATGAACGCCGCGAGCAGCGGGCCTAACGCAGAGCCCGCGTTGCCGCCCACCTGGAAGAAGGCCTGCGCGAATCCGTGACGGCCGCCCGAGGCCATCCGCGCCACCCGCGACGACTCGGGGTGGAACACGGACGAGCCCACGCCCACCGTGCCGGCCGCGACGAGTAGAAACGCGAACCGATTCACGCCGGCCAAGAGAAGCAGGCCGAGCAGCGTGAACATCATGCCGACGGCAAGGGAGTACGGCTTGGGTTTGCGATCGGTGTACGACCCGACGAGCGGCTGCAGCAGCGACGCGGTGACCTGGTAGGTGAACGAGATGAGCCCTACCTGGACGAAGTTCAACGCGAACGACGTCTTGAGCATCGGGTAAATCGCCGGGAGCAGCGACTGCATCATGTCGTTCAACAGATGGCAGAAGCTGATGGCGCAGAGCACGACGAACGCCGTGCGCCCGGCGTCGTCGCGGGTCGTCGTGGCGGTCATGCGACTGGTGTTCCCGGGTGCGTCACGGCGCGGCGAATCCTTTTTCCGTTAGGAGCGTGCGGTCGAACGTGAGCACCGTGGCGCACTCTGCCGTTCGGGCGTGTTCGCCGATGACGTAGTCGGCAAAGTCGCCTGTGCCGTGTGTGAACGCGTCGAGGGCGCGGGTGAGCTCGTCGGGCGAGCGAAAGGCGAGATGTTTGGCGTGCAGGAGGTCGCGGAGAATGCCGGCGATGGTTGTGCGGGGCACCTTGTAGCTGGCGGCGAGGACGCAGGCCGTTTCACACAGCACGATATCGGAGACGAACAGCTCCTCGCCTTTGGCGACCGCGCGATCGATGGCTGCCGCGGCCGCCGCGGACTGGGCTTTGTCGTCTTCGACGAGATAGCGGACGAGGACGTTGGTATCGAGCGCGATCACGGGCGATGCGCCGCGCGTTTGATGGTCTGGCGGATGTGGTCGAGGGTGACGCCTTTGGCTTTGGGTTTGAGGACGCCGCGGAGCGTTGCGAGCTCGACCGTTTCGGCTTCGACGGTGACGGATCCATCGGCGTGGATGCGGAAGGCGAGCTTGTCGCCGGGTTCGACGGCGAGCGCGTCGCGCACCTGTTTCGGCACGGTGATCTGTCCCTTGCTGGTGAGGGTCGCCACGGTATTACTCCATCCGATATTCCTTACTTCATGGTAAGGCGCGTCGCGGGCCGACACAAGGCACCCGCCTCCTTCGTCGCTCGGCGCGCCACGAGTGTGGCCCCGGACGGACGGGGCCGGACGTGTTGACAGTCGACAATTCGATGTTGACATTCTACAAGACGATCGCCATCCTCCACCCGACGCCTGCAACGGACGCGTGACGCATATGGAATCGGCCACCGAGCTGCTCCAAGGCACTCTCGACCTGCTCATCCTCAAGGTCCTGTCGTTGGGGCCGAGGCACGGCTGGGACATCTCGCAGCGCATCAACGAGATCTCCGAGCAGCACCTCACCGTCAATCAAGGATCGCTCTACCCGGCGCTCCACCGCCTCGAGGGCCGCGGATTCGTCGACGCCGAATGGACCATGTCGCCCACGGCGCGGCGGGTGCGCTCGTACAAGATCACGGCGCGCGGCCGCCAATGCCTGACGAAAGAGATGCGGGTCTGGCGCAGCTATTCGCGCGCCGTCGACCTCATTCTCGAGACCAGGTGAGCGGCCATGCCCACCATCCGCGAATTGCTCCGGAATCTTCGCCTGATCGTTGCACCGCGCGCGGTGGAGCAAGACCTCGATGACGAGCTGCGTACACACCTCGAGATGCAAACGCGGCTCAACATCGATCATGGGATGGCGCCGGAGGCCGCTCGCGCAAAAGCGGAGCGCGACTTCGGGCCGATCACCGCGGTGAAAGAAGCCCTGCGCAACGTGCACGGCCAGCCCAGCGTGCCCCTGCGCGACACGCTCGGCGGCGACCTGCACTTCGCCGTCCGGTCGCTCTTCCGCCACCGCGTGTTCAGCGGTGTCACGGTGCTGGTCCTAACGCTCGGCATCGCGGCGACGACGCTCATGTTCAGCGTCGTCTCCGGCATCCTGTTGCGGCCGCTGCCGTTCGCGCACCCGGAGCGCGTCGTGTTCGTCTGGGGCAGCCACCCGACGCTCAATCTCGGATTCTCCGAGCAGCCGCTCGATGGACGGCTGATCGAAACGCTGCGCGAGAACCGGCGCGCGTTTGCCAGCATCTCGGCGTTCGTGCCGCGCCTCTACAATCTCGGGAACTCGGCGTCTCCCGAACGACTCAATGGCACGGCAGTGACGCCGGAATTCTTTGCCACCATCGGCGTTAGGCCGGCGATCGGGCGAGGATTCGAGGCTGCGGAAGAAACGCCGGGCCGGGATCACGTCGTGGTGCTGAGTTGGGCGCTCTGGCAACGGCGGTTCGACGGCGATCCGAGCGTGCTCGGCACCAAGATCACGTTGAACGATGAGCCGTACACGATCGTCGGCGTGGCGCCGGAGGGATTTGCGTTTCCGCGCGGCGCCGAAATGCCCGGCGACTTTCAGATGCCGGCGACAACGCAACTGTGGACGCCGATCAAGCCACCGGTCACCGGTCCATCTGAAATGGTCGGCATCGCGCGCGTGAATCCCGGCGTCACACTGTCCGCCGCGCAAGCCGATCTCGATCGCATGTCGCGACTCGAGGATGGCCTTGTTCCGCAGGGACGCGGATGGTTCAACACGCGCGCGGTGCCGCTGCGCACGCAAATGGTGGGCGATGTGAGCACCATGTTATTCAGCCTCTTCGGCGGGGCGGCCGTGTTGCTCATGATCGCGTGCGTCAACGCGGCGCAGCTGCTGCTGGCGCGCCTGCAATCGCGCCGCCACGAGCTGGCCATCCGGGCGACGCTCGGTGCGTCGGTGCCCCGCATCGCACGCGTGCTACTCATCGAGGTCATGCTCATCACCGGGATCGCCGGCGCGTTCGGTACGCTGCTCGGCATGTTCGGCGTGCGCGTGTTGCGTGCGTTAGGCCCGGCGCGCCTGCCGCGCCTCGCCGACGTGACGTTCGACTGGCGCGTGACGATCGTCGCCATCGGCGTCACCGTGATCGCCGGCGTGTGCTTCGGTCTTGCTCCCGCCATGCGAGCGAGTCGCGTACACCTCGCGGACGCGCTCAGGCAGGGCGGACGGAAGACGGGCGGGGACGCGATGTCGGCCGCGCTGCGCCGCGTGCTCGTCGCGGCCGAGGTCGCGCTGTCGGTGATGCTGGCGATCGGGTCCGGGTTGCTCGTTCGGAGTCTCGCGCACCAGGTCGACGGCAAACTCGGCTTCTTCGCGCCGCAGGACCTGACGTTCGAGGTCACGTTGCCGGCGCTGCACTATCCCGAGATGCAGCATCCGGCGAGCATGGAGCACCCCAAAGCTGTGGCATTCATTTCGGAGGCGCTGGACCGGATTCGCGGCATTCCGGGTGCCAGAGCGGTGGCGATCGGCAATCCGTTACCGATGAGCGGCGCTCAGGAGGCCACGGTCTTTATCGCCGACGATGCGGACCCGCGCCTCGAGACCGCCGACGGCAAGACGATCGCCGAGTATACGGTGGCGAGTCCGGGTCTGTTCGATGCGCTCAGCACGACGCTCTTGGAAGGCCGTGACTTCGCGAGTACGGATCGCGACGAGTCGGCGCGCGTCGTGATCGTCAATCGATCGATGGCGCGCTGGTTGTGGCCCGGCAAGGATCCCATCGGCAAGCGCCTCCACCTCGGTGGCCTAACGTCGTCCGCGCCATGGATGACGGTGATCGGCGTAGTGGAAGACATGAAGCGCTACTCGCTCACCGAAACTCCACGGCCCGGCATGTTCGTGCCCTACACGCAGGATCCCTACCCGACGTTTTCGACGATGCAGTTCGTGGTGCGCACGGAGGGCGATCCGACCGCGCTGGTCGGGCCGATTCAGCGCGCCATTGCGTCCGTCGACCCCGACATCCCGCTCGCGCGCATTCGCACCGTGGACGACCTGCTGCGCGAGGCAAGCGCCAACGCGCGGTTTGCGGCGTTAGTCATGAGCACGTTCGGCGCGGTGGCGCTGGTGCTGGCGATGATCGGACTCTACGGTGTCATCGCGTTCACGGTACACCAGCGGCGGCAGGAATTCGGCCTTCGCGCGGCGCTCGGCGCGACGCGGGAGCAAGTGGTTCGGATGGTGCTCGCCGACGGGTTCAAGCTCGCCGTCGTCGGATTGGCGGCGGGTATCTCGCTCGCGTTAGTCGCGGGGCGCCTGCTCCATTCGATGCTCTATCAGGTGAGCGTTTTCGACCCCATCACGCTCGGCGCCGTGGTGCTGCTGCTCTTGGGCACCACCGCGTTGGCATGCGTCCTCCCGGCGCTGCGCGCATCGAGCGTGGATCCTCGCGCCGCGCTCGACGCCGGTTGATCACCATTCACCCATATAGACCAGCTCATCACAACATGCCTAACAAGAGGCCTGCATCCGCAGTAGCACTCCGTGTATCGTGCGCGGCCTTCGCGCTCGGTGCGGTGTGCAGCGCGCCGACGGCGGCGCAACACCCGCAGCCGACCGTGTTCTCTCCCGGTGTAATCTCCGGACCGGCGAACGATCTGTCGCCGGCGTTCACGCCCGACGGTCGCACGGTTTTCTTCACGCGCGCGAATTCATCGGAGTCGCTCATTCTCATCTCGCATCTGTCGGGTGGAAAATGGTCGACGCCGGCGATCGCATCCTTCTCCGGGAAGTGGCGCGACCTGGAGCCGACCATGGCGCCCGACGGCTCGTTCTTGATTTTCGCCTCCAACCGCCCGGCGACTAACGGCGGCAAGGCGCTCGATGCCTACTACAACGGCGCGCCGCAGCCGGGTATTGGCGGGAATCTCTGGCGGGTGGATCACACCGCGGCCGGCTGGGGCGAGCCGCACCGGCTGCCGGATGTCGTGAACGCCAACGGCTCGATCTTCTCGCCGAGCATCGCCGCGGATGGCAGTGTCTACTTCATGAAGCCCACCGGCGCGCAGGCGCGCTTCCACATCTTTCGCGCGCAGTTCTCGCACGGCACGTACGAGACACCGGTCGCGGTGCCGATCGCGGCCGGAGAAGACGCGGGGGACTACGATCCGGCCGTGGCTCCGGACGAATCGTTCATCGTGTTTTCGTCGGGTCGCATGAAAGCGAACGGCACGTCGCTGTTCATCGCGCGCAAGAAAGGCGGCACCTGGGACACGCCGGCGTACATGGGAACAGAGATCAGTCCGCCGCAGTCGAACGACATCGAGGCGCGGTTAGGCCGCGACCATCGCACCCTGTACTTCTCGACGAGGCGGGAGGTCCCGACGGGATGGGAGAACGGCGTCACGGGACAGAAGGGGCTCGCGATGATGGAAGCGTGGAACGATGGGCTCTCGAACATCTGGGAGGTGTCGTTGGACACCTGGTTAGGAGCGACGCCGGATCCGGCCGCACGTCGCTGAGGTGCACACGGCTAACGGTTCGCCGCCGCGTTCAACGCGGCCTGCCACTCCGAAGTCAGGTCCAGCGCCGTGAGCCATCGCGACAGATACGCTCGATCCAACTCGGTGCCCCCACGCCCTCCAACGCAGCGATGAGTCGCCGGAACGCATCCGTGGCACTGTCGCTCACCTCAGCGGCAACGGCAAGTCGGCGGAGCGGCGCTCGGACAAAAACGCCGAGCGCAATACCTCGAGGTTGAGCTCCGCACCGGTCCAGTTCGGATGCTCATGAGCTAGACGCGCGCGCAGCAACTGGCGTGCGAGCTGGCTCATCTCGATGGCTAACGCCAGTCGCTGTTCACCAGTGAGGCGTCGCTGAATTTCCAGCTGCATCGCGCCGAAGGTCGGGGCGGTATCGCTCATAATGTCTCCAGCACCGTCCGGGACTGCGATCGCGTCGATAGCCTGGTCCGTCTGGAGGATCGCCGGCGACGCTCCACAATCATGTCACACTGGAGCGCCGGCGACAAGCTCGCATCAGTTACAGCCCGGCAGTGGAATGCTTGCATCGCACTGCCGGGCCGTATCGATCACGGAGCTGCGGCGAACGCGGTGCCGTTCCATACCCAGTCGAGCGCGCCGGCGAACACGCTGCCGGCGATGGTCGGCGCATCGTAGAGCAGTCCGAGCTCGTCGCCGAGTTTGGTGGTACCGGCGACCAGGCCCGTGACGTTGGTGAAGTGCGCCCAGGCCGCATCGGCTGCGTTAGCCGGCTGGGCCAACGGCGTGCCGGGATAGAATCCCGCGTTGGCCAGCACCGGCCCGACGTCCACCAGCGACTGACTCGCCAGGGTCACCGTCAAGCACGTAGTGACGGACTAGGCAAAGCTCTAGTGCGGGGAATAGGGAAGCGCTCGCTGCGCTCGCTGGGGGAAGCGCTGCGCTTGGGGAAGGGGGGGGCCGCAGCGAGCGTTAGGGAGCGCTTCCCCAAGCGAGCGTTAGCGAGCGCTTCCCGCGCTTCTAGCGAGCGCTGCGAGCTGCGCTTTCACTTCGGGATCGGCGTCGCGCCAGGCGGCGCGCACGAGTGCGGCGTAGGCGGCGCTGCTGTCGGCCATGCCGGCCTGGTGATACGAGAGCGCCATGAGGTAGTCGATCTCGGTGCGTGGCACGTAGCGTCCCATCGCATCGAGCGGGGCCTCGTAGGCATGGCTCAGGTAACCGATCGCCGCGCGCGGTTGGCCTAACGCAAGCGACGCGCGGGCGAGGGCCGCGAGCGTGGCGGTCCAGCCCGACGCGCCCCAGCGGCCACGCTCGAGCTCATTCACCGCGTCGCGATATCGGCCGCCGCGCATCGCGATCAAGCCCAACACGTGGTGCGCAAGGCGACGATCGCGGGCGTAGTAGCTGTGCGCGCCGGCGGCCGCGATGGTATCGGCGAGCGCGCGGAGGCGCGCGGTGTCGGCATGCGCTGCCAGCGCATCCGCCTCGAGCGCGTGCTCCCACGCGGCGTGCCGGGCCTTGTCGCCTAACGCCCACGCGAGGTCGCCGTGCGGGGCGCCGCCGGCCGGGAGATGTGCTTCGTGCTCGAACACGCGCTCGGCACCAGCGAACTCGCCAATGGCCGCCATCGACGTCGCCCGGACGAGCTGCATTGCGTGCTCGTCCGGAAATTCCCGCAGGAGCGTGTCGATCGTGCGAACAGACGCGCGCATCTGGCCGCGCTCCCGTTGCAATGTCGCCTCGAGGTCGAGCGCCGACAGACGACGCGGAGCGGATGTCGATCGTCGCCACAAGGTGATGAGCGAGTCCGCGGCTTCGTAGCGATGATCGATGATCAAAAGCCGCCCGATGCGCTCACCATACGTCGCGTCCGACGGCGAGAGCGCTTGGGCGTGGTGCGCGGCGGTGAGCGCGGCCGCGTAGCGCCGGCGCGTCTGCAACACGAACGACAAACTGGTCCACGCAGCGGGCAGGTCGGGCTGGAGCGCCAACCATTGCCGCGCGGCGGCTTCGGCGCCGGACAGGTTGCCGTCGATCGTGCGCTCGCTGACCAACCCGAAGTACGCGACGCACGGCGCGCATGGTGCGCCGCCGGCGTCGGCGCCCACGGCGTCCAACTGCAGTTCGCGCTGGTACACGGCGTCCGCACCGGCCCAGTCGCCGTGCATCGTCAAGAAGTCGGCGAGCAATCCATACGCGCGCGGGTCGCGAGGGAAGCGCGCCACGAGATCGCGGGCCAGAGAATCGGCGCGGGGCGACTCGCCGGCGTGGTACGCCGCTTCGGCAGCTTCCGTTAGGCGGTCCCAATGGCTGGCCCGCCCGGGGAAGGCGTGCAGCTCGAGCACCGTCGACCGCAGGCGGCCGGTATCGGGGCGGACGTTCGTCTCGAGCCGCAAGGCGAGCGCGCTCACGAAGCCCGAATCGAGTGCGATGGCAACGTCGAGGTCGTGGCGCTGATCCACCAGCCGGCCTTCCTCTCCGTCCTGCACCGCGCGGACGTAGGCGCGGTACGCGGCGACGCTGGTGGTACGCACGCCCGCGAGACGCGGACCGGCCGTTGGACGCATGAGCGTGGTCTTGAGGATGCGCGAGGCCGCGGCGTCGGACAACGCCGCCAGGCTGCCGGCGCTCACCGTGTATGGCCCCAATGCCGTGCCGGACGCGACGTCGTGCACGGTGACGTCGAGCACGTACGCGCTGTCGCCGGTGGTCACGGCGCCGGTCACCACCCAGGCCGCGCCTAACTGGCGGCCGAGCGCGACCGCCCAGTCGTGCGCGCTGTCGAGCCCGTGCTCGGCCGCGCGCACGTCGGCCGGCGACGCCACGCGCACCGCGGCGCCGCGCGACAGCTCGGCGTCGATGAGGCGTGGAACGCCATCGCCTAACCAAGTGGAGGTGGTGTCGTTCGGCCTCACCGTCATCGTCGCCACCGCCACCGCGGAGCGCGGCGCGGCCGACGAATGCGCATCGACGTGCCGCGCCGAGCCGCGCGATAGGAGCAGCGCGATCGCGAGCGCGCCGGCCGCTACCACGACCCATCGCGTGCGTACGCGGCGCGGTGCGCGAGCGCCGTTGGATGGCCGCGTCGCGCGCGGCGGGGTGTCGGGCGCGGGTCCCTGCTCGGCCGGCGATGGGGGTGAGACCGTCGGGGCGGCGTCCGCCACTGCGCCTTGCGGCTCCGCCGCGATCGCGCTGCCTAACGGAGCCGGCGGCGGCGCGTCGCCGCCGTGCAGGCGCGCGGCGATCGCGTCGCCGGCGGCGCGAACCTTGGCGTCGAGTGCCAGATCGAAGTCGCGCCGGACACGCGAGGCGAGGCCCTCGAATGCCGCATACGCGCGCGCGTCCGCTTCGCGGGTTCCTGGCGCCCGCAAGGCGTTGAGCAGCACGAGCGCCGCGTCCGCCGAGAGCGGCGCCGACGACAGCCAGCGCTCGGCGATCGCGACGCAAGCGGCGGCATCGCCGGCGGCGAGCAACGCGCGGCCGTGCCGTTCGCACGCCTCGTGGAAGAGGCGCTCCAAACTCCGGCGCTCACCCGCCACCCAGTGCTCGAACGCCGCCGAGCCGCCCAGATACACGCCATCGAAAAACGGTCCGGTGTATTCCTGTACCACGCGCTCGGCGTCGCCCGCGCGCGCCGTGTTCGCGAGGTTGGCTGCGTCCACCGCCAGCGGCGCGTTAGGCATGAGCGACACCTCGCTCTGCCGCGAGCTGATCGCCTCGCGGCCCAGGATACGACGCGCGTGCGACAGCGCGTCGCTCAGCGAATGCTTGGCGCGTTCTTCGTCCTGATCGCCCCAGAACATCTCGATCAACAGGTGCCGGGCCACCGGCCTGCTCGAGAGCGCAAGCACCGCCAACAGGGCCAGTTTGCGCTTCCGCCTCGACAGCGACTCCTCCTCGCGGCCATCCGGCCCAACGAGGGTCAAGCGCCCGAGCGTGACGAGATGAAACACGTTATGCCGCATCGTGTTGATTTGTTGAACCACCGAAGATCTGCGGGCCGAGCATCGAGGCCATCGCGCCCAGTCGATGAGAGTACGAGGACTGTGTCCCGCCATCATGTCGCATCGATCGCGCTCTTGGCAATGGCTCTGATCCCGGCGCCGTCTTACGCGCAGGGATTGTTGGGCAAGTTGAGAGACAAGGTGGGTTTGCTTTCGCGGCGGCGTGGACTGTCGCCGGTTCCGGAGTAGAATAGAAGTCAGGCGCTTCCGCGACCCGGACTCTGCCGGGTTGTGGGGGTGGTCGTGCGGGATGGCGCCGGCGTTCCGGAGGAAGCGCAATGAGCGTGTGGCCACTGTGGTTCGTGGGGCTGGCGGGGGTGCTGTTGGGTGCCATCGTCGCCTGGTCCGTGGTGCGCGGCCGGGCGCTCCACGCCAGCGTGCTGCTCGAGGCGCGCGAGCGCGAGCGGATGTCCCTCCTAACGGAAGCCGACCGTGCCCGGGCGGAGCTCGAGGCGGCGCGCAACGAGCTCGCGCACGCGCAGCATGCCGCCTCCACGTATCTCGCCGAGCGCGACGCGGAGCGCCGGCTCACCAAGTCGCTCACCGAGCATTCGTCGCAATCGGACGCGCGGGTGCGCGACACCTTCGCCGCGCTCTCGGCCCAAGCGCTCGAGGCCAACAGCCGCGCGCTGCTGGAGCCGCTGCAGGACGGCTTGCTGCGCGTCGACGAGCACCTGCAGTCGTTAGGCCGAGATCGTGCCGCCGGAAACGCCGAGCTCTACGAGCGTCTGCGGGCCATGGCCGAGGGGCAGCAGCAGCTCACGGAGGAAACGCAGCGCCTGGTGCATGCGCTGCACACGCCGCACGTTCGCGGCCAGTGGGGCGAGCTGCAGCTCCGGCGCGTCGTCGAGCTCGCGGGCATGCTGGAGCACTGCGACTTCGACACGCAGCACACGGTACGCGATGACGACGGTGCGATGCGTCCGGATCTCATCGTGCGGCTGCCGGGCGACAAGATCGTGATCGTCGACGCCAAGACGCCGCTCGATGCGTTCGTCGCCGCCGCCGAAGCCACCGATGAGGACCGTCGCACGGCGCTGTTGGACAAGCACGTCAAGCAGGTGCGCCAACAGATCGAGATGTTGTCGGAGAAAAAGTACGGCGAGCGCGTGCGTGGGGCGCTGCCGTTCGTGGTGATGTTCCTGCCGGGCGAGTCGATTCTGAGCGCGGCGTGCCAGCGCGATCCGGGATTGATCGAGTTCGCGGTGACGCGCGGCGTGGTGCCCGCCACTCCGACGACGCTGGTGACGCTGCTCAAGTCGGCGCAGTACGGCTGGCAGCAGGAGCGCATCGCCCGCAACGCCGAGGAGATTCGCGATTTGGGCGCCGATCTCTATCGCCGCATCTGCACGCTCGCCGAGCACTTCGTGCGGCTCAACCGCGGACTCACGGGGGCAGTGGAGGCGTACAACGACGCCGTCGGGTCGCTCGAGTCTCGCGTGTTGAGCACGGCGCGCCGTTTCCGTGCGCTAGGCGCGGCGGAGGGCCAGGGCGACCTCGAGCCGCTCGAGACGGTGGACGCGCTGCCGCGGTACCCGGCGGCGCCGGAGCTCGCGCCGCCCGTCGGCGCCGCCTTGCCGGGCGGCGACCCCGGCGTGGGGTTCGCCGCCCAGTTAGAACAACCCGGCCGTTAGGCCGAAGGAAACCGGCACCGACTGGATCGATGTCGCGCTCTTGATGAAGCGGCCGTTCCTGGTGTACACGTTCTGCACGCGCCCTTCGCTGCTTGGGGCGCGCCGACGAGGCGCGGCAGCATCGCGACGCGGCGGCGAACGCGTACCGCAGCGTCATCGGCCGGCGGCCCGACGCCGATACCGCGTTGCTTCTGGTTCGCGACGCCCGTCGCAGGCTGCTCGCGTTGGCGAAGTGACTCGGTCGGGTGGGGCACCGCTGGCACTTGCCGATGCGCGAAGAATGGCGGAAGTTAG
>DATNAM010000280.1:0-14235 GCA_035572595.1 Gemmatimonadaceae bacterium | reverse complement strand
ACCACGTACTCCGTTTGATAGCCATCCAATCCCTTTATGCCCCGCTCGCGGTATTTCCCTGTTTGGCACATGTCCGAACGGCTCGCGAGACATGAAAAGCATTGACCACAGCCTCGCCGCACCGTGAACACCACGTAATCGCCGTTCTTCGCCCGGGTAACCGCGGAACCTATTTCCACTACCTGTCCGAACATCTCGTGGCCGATCACCAGGTCGTGCTGCCCATCCGGAACCGTGGCACGACCCCCGGACACTTCCTCTCTGTCCGTGCCGCAAATGCCTACGCGAATGATCCGGACCTTGACCTCATCCGGAGCGCCGACCAGCGGTTCAGTGCGCTCAACCAACCTTGCGCCTGCCTTACCGGGAACGATGGCGATGGCTTTCATGCCCTGCTTCGTCGCAGGAACCTTGCCGCGGCCCGAAGCGTGCGACGTGTTGCTGGGGAGCAGTCCGGAAGTGCGACCCGAACCCAACACAATGCGCACACGTGGTAACCCCGACGAGATCGAACGGTGAGCGCTGTCGAGCTGCAGTGCGACGTGACCGTGCCGGGCACATCGCTGCCGCACGTGTGGGAGCACACGGTGGGCAGCGGACATGCCCCGCTCGCCTTGCGCGCGGACTATCAGGCGCAGCTCAAACGCTGCCATGACGAGTTAGGCATCCGCCACGTGCGGTTCCACGGACTGCTCTGCGACGACGTGGGGACGCTCGTCGGCGAGCTCGACAAATTGGTGTACTCGTTCTTCAATGCCTTTCAGATCTGGGACGCGCTGCTCGCTTCCGGAATGCGTCCGTTCGTCGAGCTGAGCTTCATGCCGACGATCCTCGCGTCGGGAAGCACGACCGTCTTTCACTACCGCGGCAACGTCACGCCGCCGCGGGACTATGGGGCGTGGGAAACGCTCATCCGCAAACTCGCGGCAGAGAGCGTGGCTCGATACGGTGTGGCGGAAGTGCGGACGTGGTTCTTCGAGGTGTGGAACGAGCCTAACTTGCCGGCCTTCTGGACGGGCACGCAGCAGGACTACTTCACGCTCTATCGTCATACGGCGGCTGCGCTCAAGAGCGTGGATGCGGCGCTTCGCGTGGGCGGGCCGGCGACCGCGGACGACGCGTGGATCGACGAGTTCCTGGACTTCACGGAAAAGGCCGGTGTAGCGGCCGACTTCGTGAGCACGCACCACTATCCCACGGACGCGTTCGGCAAGCCGGGCGATGACACGGAGGCACAGCTCGCCGCCAGCGAGCGCAGCGTGCTTAGCGATCGCGCTCGCCGCGTTCACGGGCAAGCACGGGGCAAGCCGCTGTACTACACGGAGTGGAACACGTCGTCCAACCCGCGCGATCCAATGCACGACGAACCATACGCGGCGGCTGTCGTCGTGAAAACCATGCTCGAAGCCACCGGGTTGGTGGACGGCTACAGTTACTGGACCTTCAGCGACATCTTCGAGGAGAACTACTTTCCGTCCATTCCGTTTCATGGCGGATTCGGACTGCTCACGCTCCAAGGAGTCGCGAAACCGTCGTATCGCGCCTTCGAGGTGCTGCACCATCTGGGCACGGAGCTCGTCGCTTCGCTCGCCAACATCCATCCGACAGTCGATGCCTGGGTCGCGCGTGATTCCGGCGCTCAACGCCTAACGGTAGTCCTAACGAACCATGCCTTGCCGCGTCATCCGATCGCGTGTGAGCACGTGCGGGTGCGGCTCGAGGGCGCGCCGCGCCCAACGGATGCGTTCGTGCAGCGCATCGATGCGGACCACGCGAATGCCAAGCCGGCGTGGCTCGCCATGGGATCTCCAACCTATCCGTCGGCGGCCCAAGTCGAGCGATTGCATGAGGCCTCCCGTCTCATCCGCGAGCCGCAGAGCTGGCGTGTCGACGAAGGCGGCGTGCTGATCGAGCTCGACCTTCCCCCGCACGCGGTCGCGGCCGTCACCCTCGCGATCGGCGCGCCGGTTTCCGGCATTTGAAGAAACCGCACCGAGAAGCGAGCCTCGCCGATGCCCAGCCGCTCGACGGGTCGTACGAAGCCATGCTGGAGGACGTCGAGCGCAAAGCGATCGCGTACTTCCACCACGAGGTCAATCCCGCCAACGGCCTCGTGCGGGACAACACCGATCGCGAGTCGCCGGCCTCCATTGCCGGCACCGGCTTCGCGCTGAGCGCCTACGTCGCCGCGGTGGAGCGCGGCTATATGACGCGCCATGAGGCGGCCAGCCGGACGCGCACAGCGCTTCGCTTCCTCTGGAACGCGCCGCAGGGCGATGCCGCCGACGCGACGGGAGCGCACGGGTTCTTCTACCACTTCCTCGACATGGGGACCGGCCGCCGCGTGTGGAAGTGCGAGCTCTCGACGATCGACACCACGATCGCGCTCGCCGGCATTCTGGCCGCCGCCGCCTACTTTGCCCGAAACACGCCGCACGAACGGGAGATCAGATCGTTAGGCGACGCCATTTATCGCCGAGTGGACTGGCGGTGGGCGCTCAACGGCGGGCGCGCGGTCGCGATGGGATGGAAGCCGGAGCATGGCGGCAGGTTTCTGACGTGCCGGTGGCGGGGATACACCGAGGCGTTGTTGCTCTACGTGCTCGGGCTCGGCTCCCCTACCCACCCGCTGCCGCGAGACGCGTTCGCGAGATGGACTGCGACATACCGATGGACGCGGGCGTATGGGTGCCCATACTTGCATGCGGGCCCCCTATTCATCCACCACCTGAGCCACATCTGGATCGATTTCCGCGGTATTCGCGATGCATACATGCGCACCAAGGGTATCGACTACTTCGAGAACAGTCGGCGCGCCACGTACGTCCAGCGTGCATACGCCGTTAGGAATCCACGGCGCTTCGACTGGTACGGGGACACGTGGTGGGGCGTGACGGCGAGCGACGGACCCGGCAACGCGACGCGCTCCGTGAACGGGACGCCGCGCCGGTTCTATGGCTATCATGCGCGCGGCGTACCGCACGGCCCGGACGACGGCACCCTGTCACCGTGGGCCGTGGCCGCTTCGCTCCCGTTCGCGCCCGAAATCGTCCTGCCCACCCTGCAAGCGATGGCCGCGACGTATCCCGGGCCCAAGCGGACCTACGGCTACATGTGCAGCATCAATCCATCGTTCCGCACGTCGCGGCGCGGATCGGGATGGATCTCGCCACGAGACTATGCCATCAATCAGGGGCCGGCGGGACTCATGGTCGAGAACTTCCGATCGGGACTGATCTGGCGGCTGATGCGGGCGTGTCCATACGTACAGGCCGGGTTGCGGCGGGCCGGCTTCACAGGCGGATGGCTCCAGCGCCGCGCACCCGGCGCCACGCGCCCCTTGCGTTAGGCGGCTACCGCGAGACACGCGCGGGGCGGAGTGGTGCCGGCCCATCTCCGCCCCTTCGACGGACGCCCGGCCCGATGCCGGCGCTACTTCATCGTGATCGGGACGGTCCAGACGAACGTGTCCCAGGCAATCTTGATCTCGCCGCTGTTCCCGTTCGTCGGCGTGATGTCGATGGTGAAGTTCTCCTGCGGCTTGGATGCCGTGGACACTTTCATCGGCACGTGCGCCACGTCGCGCGACTTGTCGTAGTCGGTGCCCCACTGGCCGTACTGGCCGTTGATGATGAGATCCACGCTCCCGTCCTTCTTCGGAAGCGTCCACACGCTGTAGCTGCCGGCGGGGAACGACGTGCCGCCCACGTCGAACCCGGCATCGGTGACGAGCGTGGTCGACTGGTTGGCACCGGTGCGCCACACCTGATCGTACGGCACCACCGTACCGAGGATCGTGCGATTGCGCTTGCGCGGGCTGCTGTACAGGATCACGACGAGCTTTCCGCCTAACGTGGCTTTCTCGGTGACGCTCGGGGACGCGACGCCGAGTCCCTTCCCGCTCTTGTCGTCGGACGCGAACTGTTTGGCGACTTTCTGCGGATCGATGTACGCCGTGCGCTGGGTCTGCGTCTTCTCCGTGGTTTCACTGGCATCGGCGCTCACGATCTGGCCCGAGTCGCTCAGCGTGAGGTGCGTCCACGCGATGCGGAAATAGTCGGCGTCGACCTTGGTGGGCGAGCGTTTCACGAAGTCCCGCTTCACGGTGCGGCCGGACTGCATGTCGATGGATGGGATGGTGACCGAATCGAAGTTCGCGCCTAACTGGGCCAGCAGCACCTCGTACACGCCGAGCGACGAGTACAGCCCATACGAGGATCCGAAGCCGGTCATGAATTGCGGGTACGCGTTCTTCTCGACCGCGCGGGTGACCTTCTCGTGCTGCCCCGCCGAGTCGGCGTCAATGCGGAGCGAATCGCCCACGTAGTCGAGCGTCACGCGGCGCTCGGGACCGTTCGTGCCGACGGGTTTCACGTCGAGCACGGAGCGGGTGACGTTGCCGGCGCTGCCCAGATCGAGCTCATAGTGGCAGAGCATCGTACTGGGAACGCGCACGACGATGTCCCCGGTGAGGCGCTGGGCCGTGCGCGTGAAGCTTTCGACGACGACCGTGTCGCGGCCCAACGTGGTGACGAAGCTGGCCTGCTCGTTTGCCGGCGCGGCAAAGCGCGCCGTGAGCGGCAGGAGCAGGGCGATGCTGACCAGAGATGCGCGCATAGGCTCGACGTGTGAAAGGTGAACGAACGACTGCCCTCGACTCACGATGTACAGGAAACCACCTCCTGTCTATGAGGTGGCGATGGCCGGGAGCTCGGCGAGCACGGGATAGCGCGGCGGATGTCCGGCGGCGAGATCGGGCCACACGGCGCCGATGGCAACCTCGACGTCGTCGAGCGTGACGCCGCGCGGTCCGCGTCCCGACGATGCAATTTCAGCGGCGCGGCCGTGCACCCAGGCGGACGCCGCGCCGGCGGCGAGACCGTCGCCTAACTGAGTGAGGAGCGTGGCCGCGATGCCGGCCAGGAGGTCGCCGCTGCCGGCGGCGGCGAGCGCGGGCGTGCCGGCGGCGCTCACGCGGCGCGCGCCGGAGGCATCGGCCACGATCGTGGGCACGCCCTTGAGCAGCACGGCCGCGTGCGCGACGCGCGCCAGCTCGGAGGCGATGTCGAACCGGCGCACGAGCACTTCCTGCGGGTGTGCGCCGTACAACCGCGCCAGCTCCAACGCGTGCGGCGTGAGCAGCGCCGGACGGCCGGCGAGCAGCGCGCCTAACTTTGCCGCCTCGCCCTTGAACACGTTGAGGCCGTCGGCATCCACCACCACCGGACCGCGCCACGCGCGCAGCACGCGCTCGACGAGCGCGCGGCTCTGCGGCGAGTCGCCCAGGCCGGGACCGATCAGCACGCCATCGGCCCAGTGCACGATCGCGTCGTCCATGTCCTCGCGGCGCTCGCCGGGCCACGCCCGCGCGATGGCGTGCGGCGCGGCATCCTGGACGATGGGCACGCTCTCGCGCGCCACCACCACGCGCACCATCCCGATCCCGGCGCGCATCGCGGCGCGCGCCGCGAACACGGCCGCGCCGGCCATGCCTAACTGACCACCCACGATCACCAGCTTGCGGCGCACACCCTTGTGCGCGTCGGCCGCGATCGGCGGAATCACGCTCCGCACCCACGCCGGCGTCACGAGCGCGGGCGTCGTCGGCTCACCCGGCGGCAGCCCGATGTCCACCAGCACGATGCGCCCCGCGTTGCCGCGCGCGATGAGGAGGCCGCGCTTCATCGTTCCGAACGTGATCGTGAGATCGGCGCGCACGGCGCCCTCGGCGTCGCCGGTGTCGGCATCGACGCCGGTGGGCAAGTCGAGCGATACGACCGACGCGCCGGCGGCTCGCGCCCGCGCGATGTCCTGGATCGCCGCGGCGATCGCACCGCGCGGGGCGCCGCCGGCGCCAGTGCCGAGCAGCGCGTCGACGATCACGCGCGCATTGGCAGGCCGCGCTTGCGTTAGGCCGGGGATCGCGAGCGCGCGTTCGGCGCGCGCGTCTTCCGTGGACGAGTCGCCGGTGGACACCACGTGCACCGACACGCCGGTCGCGGCGAGACAGCGCGCCACGACCCACCCGTCACCACCGTTGTTGCCGGGGCCGGCGTACACCACCACGCCGTGCACGAGGTCGGCGGCATACGCACGCGCGATTTCTCCGGCGGCGGCGGCACCAGCGCGCTGCATGAGCGCACGCGACGGAACGCCGAGCGCAATCGCGGCCGAATCGCGTGCGCTCGCTTCGCGCGCGCTGGTGACGGACAGGTCGAGAGACAGTGTCGAAACGAGCGACGCCGGGAGTCACACGTCGTGCATCGCGCACGACGTGTGATTCCCGTGTCGTCAGCCCCCTCTCACTTGTGCGACTGTCCGATGGTGCGCCCAAAACTGATTTCCCCGTTGTCGATGCGGATGTTGAATCCGCACTCGGGGTTGTTGCACACCCAGGCTTTGAAGGTGATGGGCGCTCCGTCGCGACCGTAGTCGCTGAGAGGGAGCATCGTGCCCTTGCCGCACTTGCGGCATGCAGGAAGCTCGTTGACATCCATGTGACCTCACCTCCTCCCGCTCAACGCCCTTCCGACGACCTGCTCTCGCGCACTAACGCGCAGTCCGGCGCCCGATCAGCCGGTTTGCAGAACGCTCCACGGATACTCACGTTCGAACGCTTGGTCGAAATCGAACACGCCGGCGAATTCGTCGCGCGTGTCGGTCGGCTGGCTGATGAGCAATCCTTCGTCGACGAGATTGAACACAACCTCACCGATGTCGGCAGACGAACGCACACCCCAGTGCTCGAGCACCAGCCGCGCCATGACACCGAAATGATCGAGGGCGAGATCGCGGCACGCGATTGCCAACTCTCGGCCGGTAATGTGGCGGCGCTCCTCGAGACGCGTTTGGCAATATTCGAGCGCGGCGAGCACAAACAGGTAGGCATCCTCCCGGTACCGCGCATCGCGCGCCCGGAGACGGTCCATGATGCCATCCTGAAAGCAAAGCTGCGGCAAAGTGTGTGACCCTTCACAGAGAGCTTGTGCCCAGACGTACGGCAGACGCCGCCAGCGGGCTCAAGGCCAAAGATGTGGACCCGCTGCCGGAATTACAACCGTGCGACAGGCTCTTCGGATGGCGTTTCGGTTGGCATGTAGAGCGGGAAGCCCGATGTGAGCTCGTGCACGTCGCGTTTCACGTCGCGGACGGCACGCTCATCAGTCGGGTTCTTGAGCACGCGATCGATGAGCTCCGCGATGCGCCGCATCTCGCTCTCTTTCATCCCGCGCGTGGTGACCGCGGGCGTGCCGATGCGAATGCCGCTCGTCACGAACGGCGACTGCGTTTCGCCGGGCACGGTGTTCTTGTTGACGGTGATGTCCGCGGCGCCGAGGGCGGCCTCGGCCGCTTTTCCGGTAAGGCCGCGCGCGCGGAGATCCACCAACATCAAGTGGTTGTCGGTGCCGCCGGACACGATCGCGTAGCCGCGAGACCCAAGCGCCGCCGCGAGCTCGCGTGCGTTAGCCACCACCTGCCGCGCATACGTGACGAACGATGGCTGCAACGCTTCGAGCAGCGACACCGCTTTCGCCGCGATGACGTGCATGAGCGGCCCGCCCTGCATGCCCGGAAAAACCTGCTTATTGATCGCCGCCGCGTATTCCTGTTTACAGAGAATCAATCCGCCGCGCGGACCGCGCAGCGTTTTGTGCGTGGTGGTGGTGACCGCATCGGCGTGCGGCACCGGCGACGGCACGATGCCGACGGCGACGAGCCCGGCCACGTGCGCCATGTCGACCATCAGCTTGGCGTCCACGTCGCGCGCGATGTCGGCGAAGGCCGGGAAATCCAACGTTCGCGAATAGGCGCTGAATCCGGCGATGATCATCTTCGGCTTGTGCTGCCGCGCCAGATCGCGCACCTGGTCCATGTCGATGCGTCCGGTGTCCTCGCGCACGCCGTAGCCGACGGCATGGTAGAGAAAGCCGGAGAAATTGACGGGCGAGCCGTGCGTGAGATGGCCTCCGTTAGACAGGCTCATGCCTAACACGGTGTCGCCGGGCTTCACGAAGGCGAAGAACACCGCCATGTTCGCCTGCGCGCCGGAGTGCGGCTGCACGTTCGCGTGCTCGGCGGCGAAGAGCATCTTGGCGCGATCGATGGCCAATTGCTCCGCCACGTCCACGAACTCGCAGCCGCCGTAGTACCGTTTGCCGGGATACCCCTCGGCGTACTTGTTGGTGAGGGGCGATCCCATCGCCTCCATCACCGCCGGCGACACGAAGTTCTCGCTGGCGATGAGCTCCAATCCCTCGCCCTGCCGCCGCGTCTCGTTTTCGATCGCACGCGCGATTTCAGGGTCCGTGCGCTTGAGCGCCGACATCGGGCGTTCGGTCGACCAGTTAGACCAGTCAGGCATGCAGGGTCCGGGATTGGAGCGAAAAACGAATTACCGATTCGGCCACTGCGGCCAAGTCTTCACCAGCGACCCCACTGCCTTCAACCGCCGTTCGGCCAGGCGATCGGCTGCCTCATAGGTGGGGATGCCCTCGGCCCGCGCGATGTCGAACACGCCCAGAGTGGTCGCGTAAATCTCATCCGCCTTGCGGAGCGCGCGCTGCGGATCCCAGTTGGCGAGCTCGCTGTAGACGTTGATCACGCCGCCGGCGTTGGCCACGTAGTCCGGCGCGTACAAGATGCCGCGATCCTCGAGCGCAACGCCATGGCGCTCCTCGAGCAACACGTTGTTCGCCGCCCCGGCCACGATCTCGACCTTGAGCTGCGGGATGGTCTTGTCGTTGATCACCGCGCCGAGCGCGCACGGCGCGAAGATGTCGGCCTTGACGCCATAGATCTCACCGGGTTCCACCGCGCGCGCGCCGAGATCGGTCACGACGCGCTTGACGCGCTCGGCATCGATGTCGGTGACGACGAGGTTGGCGCCAGCCTCGTGCAGCTCTTTCGCCAGATAGTAGCCGACGTGTCCGCATCCCTGAATGGCGACCGTCTTTCCGGAGAGCGCGTCGCTGCCCCAGCGATGTTTGGCCGAGGCCTGGATGGCGCGGAACACGCCGTGCGCGGTGACGGGGGACGGGTCGCCCGAGCGTCCCGCGAGACCGGTGACGTATTCGGTCTCCATGTGGACGAAGTCCATGTCCGCGGTGCTCGTGCCGACGTCTTCGGCCGTCACGTAGCGTCCACCCAGTCCTTCGACGAAGCGGCCGTGAGCGCGGAACAACATCTCGCGGTTGGTGGTGCGATTGTCGCCGATGATGACGGACTTGCCGCCGCCCAAGTTGAGACCGGCCACGGCGTTCTTGTAGGTCATGCCGCGCGCGAGGCGCAGCGCGTCGACGATGGCTTCGTCATCGGACGCGTAGTTCCAGAACCTCGTTCCGCCTAACGCAGGGCCCAGCGTGGTGCTGTGGACCGCGATGATGCCGCGGTAGCCGGCGGACGGATCGCTGCAGAGGACGAGCTGTTCGTGTCCCATGTCGGCCAAGCGCTCGAACAAGCTCTGCGTACCGGACGGCGAAGCGATTTCGGTGATAGTCATGAGTGGGATAGCTGGTGAAAAGGCATGCGGGCAGGGTGCCCGCCGCCGTCAACGCGCGTACAACTCCCGGGCGATCACAATCCGTTGTATTTCGGACGTCCCTTCGTAGATCTCCGTCACCTTGGCGTCGCGGAAGAGGCGTTCGACGGGGTAATCGCGCACGTATCCGTAGCCGCCGAGAATCTGGATCGCCTGCGTGGTGACCCACATGGCGGTTTCGCTCGCCATGAGCTTGCTCATGCTGCTGAACTGGGTAATCGGCTCGCCCCGGTCTTTGGCCGACGCTGCAGCATATAGCAGCGCCCGTGCCGCGGTAATGCGCGTGGCCATGTCGGCGAGCTTGAACTGCACGGCCTGAAATTCCTTGATCGGCTTGCCGAACTGGCGGCGCTCGGCGGCGTACGCCGTGGCCACTTCGAGCGCGGCCCGCGCGATGCCGATCGATTGCGCGGCGATGCCGAGTCGTCCGTTATCGAGCGACTGCATGGCGTAGATGAAGCCGCTGCCCTCGGTGCCTAACAGATTGGCCGCCGGCACGCGGAGGTTCTCGAAGATGAGCTGCACGGTGGGCGAGGCGCGGAGGCCCATCTTGTCTTCTTTCTTGCCCACCGTGAAGCCGGGCATGTCGGGCGTGACGATGAAGGCGCTGATGCCGCGTGCGCCGCGCCGGTCGCCCGGCTTATCGGTGCGCGCCATCGCGAGGATGACCTCGGCATGGCTGCCGCTCGAGACCCAGGCCTTGGTGCCATTCAGCACCCAGCAGTCGCCGTCGCGCATGGCCTGCGTGCGCATGGATGCGGCATCGGAGCCGGCGTCGGGCTCGGACAGCGCGAACGCGCCTAACCACTCGCCGCGCGCCAGTGGCCGCAGATAGCGCTCCTTCTGTTCGTCGGTGCCCCAGCGCAGGAGCATCTGCGTGGGGAGCGAGTTGTGCACGCTCATGGCGACGGCGATCGACGCATCGACGGCGGCGATTTCCTCGAGCGCCACGAGGTACGTACAGGTGTCGAGGCCGAGGCCGCCCAGCTCCTCGGGGATGAGCATGCCGAGGAATCCGAGCTCGCCTAACCGGGCGATGGTGGGGCGATCGAATACGGCGTCGCGGTCCCAGGCGTCGGAGTGCGGGGCGATTTCCTCGCGCGCGAAGTCGCGCGCCAGCTGCTGGATGCCGCGCTGTTCTTCGGTGAGTGGAATGAGTGCCCAGGACATGGATCGCTCGCGGGAATCAGTAAGAGAAGAAGCCGCGGCCCGTCTTGCGGCCCAACCATCCCGCGGCGACGTACTTCCGGAGCAACGGGCACGGACGATACTTGGGGTCGCCTAACCCGCGGTGCAGCACCTCGAGGATGGACACGCACGTGTCGAGGCCGATGAGGTCGGCGAGGGCGAGCGGTCCCATCGGGTGGTTCATGCCTAACTTCATCACCGTGTCGATGGCGTGGGCGCCGCCCACGCCTTCCATCAGGCAGTAGACCGCTTCGTTGATCATCGGCATGAGCACGCGATTGGCCACGAAGCCGGGGTAGTCGTTCACCTCCACCGGCGTTTTGCCGAGGCGCGTGGACAGCTCGAGCACGCGCGCGGTGGTCTCGTCGGCCGTGGCGAGTCCGCGGATGACTTCGACCAGCTGCATCACCGGCACGGGGTTCATGAAGTGCATGCCGATGACGAGCGCCGGGCGTCCGGTGCGGGCCGCGATCTCGGTGATGGAAATCGAGCTGGTGTTGGAGGCGAGGATCGCTCCGTTAGGCGCGGCGGCGTCGAGGTCGGCGAAGATGCGGAACTTGAGCTCCGCGTTCTCGGTGGCCGCCTCGATCACGATGTCGGCTTCGCGCACCGGGTCGAGCGTTTCCGAGAGAGCGATGCGGCCGAGCGCCGCGTCGCGCGCGGCGGCGTCCAGGCCGCCTTTCTGGACCTGGCGGGCCATGTTCTTTTCGATCGTGGCGCGGCCGCGCGCGAGCGCGTCGCGCGAGACGTCGACCATCGTCACCGAATGACCCGCGGCCGCGAACACGTGCGCGATGCCGTTGCCCATCTGTCCCGCGCCAACCACCACGATGCGTTCAGTCATCTCTCGAGCGAAAAGAGGGTGCGGCGCGCGGCGACCGGCGGTACCACGCGACGAGTACGATCATACAGACGGCCATGCCCAACGCGGCGGCGACGCCGCCCTCCGGTCCCCACCCACCGCCGGTGAGCCACGCCGGTCCATGGTCCACCATGCGATAGTCGGGCGGATTCGCCGGCAGTCCGCTCACCGGTGCATGCAGCAGCGCGGCCATCGACCAGTTCCACGCGAAGTGCGCCATCCACGCCGCGTAGAGACTGTCGGTGAGCAGCAGAATGCCGCCTAAAAATCCGCCCGCGATGATGACGATCGCGATGCTCTCCGGCGTCGCCCCGGGATTGGCCATGTGCAGCAGGCCGAATCCGACGCTCGTAATCGCGAGCGCGCCCTTCCAGCCTATGGCGTCGCGCGTGCGCGCGAACAGATAGCCGCGCGACAGCATCTCCTCGGCCAAAGACTGCGGCAGAAAGAACGCCACCCACGCGGCCGCATAATGGATCCATGAGTACGGCGCGGTGGCCGGCTCGCCGCCCAACCAGTGCGCCGCCAGGAGCACGCCCGACGGCGCGAGAATGCCTAACGATCCGGCGGCGAGGCCCACCGCGAGGCGGCTGGGCGCGGCCTGCCGCCGCGCGAGACCGATCGGCGCCCACGTTCCGTGATCGACCAACCGCACCATGACGACGTGCGCCACGATGAGTCCGGCCAGGAGCGACCAGAAGCTCAGGGCTGCCTGCGACAGCACCCGCAGCGCATACGGCGCGACGAGCGCCGCCGTCAGAAGGCTGACGGAGAGCGCAATGAGGAGAAAGCCGATCCACTGCCACGGCGCGCGAAGCGATCCCGAGGATCGATAAAAGAAATCGCGCGCCTTCAAGCGGGCGCGCGATCGGAGAACCGGGGCGAGTAGAGCGCGGCGAGGACCGCCTTCACCGCGTCCATTCCGAGGAACGGCAGCGACCCCAACACGAACGCTCGCGTCAGGCTTCCGGTGAGGATCGCCAACTGCGCCACGCCACCAACGTGGATGACGGCGATGCCGGACGCCGCGGCCAGCACGCGCCAGGCGAACCGGCGCGGATGGACGCGCACCAGCCATCCGGCGGCCCACGCGCCTAACGGATAGGCGATGAGATAGCCGCCCGTCGGGCCGATGAGCCGCGCCACGCCCGGCAGTCCCTCCGGCGCGAACACGGGAAGCCCGGCGGCGCCGGCGGCCAGGTACAGCACCATGCTCGCGGCGCCGGTCACGGGGCCAAGGCAGATGCCGGCCAGCACGACCACCAGCGGTTGGAGCGTCATCGGGACCGCGGTGCCCGGCACGGGGATCGCCACCTGCGACGCCGCCGCCAGCGCCACGGCAAAACCGAAAACGCCCGCGACCGCTATCCGCCGGTCGCGCGACGCGAGGACCGCTGCGTTCGGCATCAGTTGACGCGCTCCACGCTCAGCGCGACGGCATTGCCGCCGCCCAAACAGAGCGTCGCCATGCCGGTGTGCGCGTCGCGATCGCGCATCGCGTAGAGCAGCGTGGTGAGGATGCGCGCGCCGCTGGCGCCGATCGGATGGCCTAACGCAATCGCGCCGCCGTTGACGTTGACGCGATCCCAATCCCACTCGAGCGCCCGGCCATCGGCCAGCGCCTGCGCGGCGAAGGCTTCGTTGGCTTCGATGAGGTCGTAGTCGCCGATGGCGGCGCCGGTCTTCCGCATGAGGTTGTTCACGGCGATGATCGGCGCGAAGAAAAGGTCGCGCGGCTCGCCGCCGCCGGTGGCGTAGCCGGTGATGCGGGCCATGATCGAGAGCCCGTGCGCGGTGGCGTACGCCTCGGACACCACGACCAGCGCCGAGGCGCCATCGTTGAGCCCCGGCGCGTTGCCGGCGGTGACCGTTAGTTCGTTAGGCGGAATGTCCTTGGGGGCGTCGTTCGGGAACGCCGGCCGCAGCTTGCCTAACTGCTCGAGCGACGTGTCGCGGCGCGGACCCTCGTCGACGCACACGCTCGTCGGCCCCTTCTTGCCGGGAATCTCGACCGGCGCGATCTCGGCGTCGAACTTGCCCGCGTCGATCGCCGCCACGGCCTTCTGGTGCGAGCCGAGCGCGAACTCGTCCTGCATCTTCCGCGTGATGCCCGCCTTCTTCGCCGTGTACTCGGCGTGACCGCCCATGTGGACGTCGCAGAACGAGCACCAGAGCCCATCCTTGATGAGGCCGTCCACGAGCTTCTGGTCGCCGAATTTCACGCCCGAGCGCATGCCGTATACGTAGAACGGCGCGTTGGACATCGACTCCTGACCGCCCGCGATCACGACCTGCTGGTCGCCGGCCTTGATCGACTGCGCGGCGAGCATCACGGCTTTGAGTCCCGAGCCGCACACCTTGTTGATGGTGAGCGCGGGCACGAGCCCCGGAATGCCGGCATGGATCGCCGCCTGCCGGGCGGGCGCCTGCCCTTCTCCGCCCTGAATCACGTTCCCCATGATCACTTCATCGATGTCCTCGAGGGGAACCTGGGCACGGGCAACAGCGGCCTTGATCGCAATGGCGCCGAGATTGGGCGCCGTAACCGGCGTAAGAGCGCCGAGGAATTTGCCGATCGGGGTGCGAACGGCAGCGACAATGACGGGTGTACGGGTTGGGTCGGCCATGATCGTGTGTCGATGGGTCT
>DATNAM010000279.1:0-2422 GCA_035572595.1 Gemmatimonadaceae bacterium | reverse complement strand
CAAACGTGAAGGCGAGATGCGTGTGCGCCGTTTGAGAGCGCTGCTCGGCCGGCGACAGGGATCACCGGCTGTCGAATCTACGTCGTGGAACGACGTCGCGTCGATGGCGCCGCGCGAGCGGCCAGGTCAGATGATCGGAAGGACGACGACCGACGCCGTTCCCGACGCGTTGCCGCTCTTGGCGGTGATGGTCGCCGTCCCGCCGCCGACCGCGGTCACCAAACCCGTGCTCGACACGGTGGCGGCCGAGGGATTACTCGACGTCCAGGTGAGCGGTGCGTCCGGGACCGTGGCGCCCGCGGCGTCTTTCGCCGTGGCCGTGAGCGTGACGGTGTCGCCGATGATGAGCGTGTTGAGCGGCGGCGCGACGGTGATCGACGTGACGGGCGGCGGGATCACGACGATGGTCGACGTTCCCGATTTGCCTTCGCTGGTGGCGGTAATGGTGGCCGATCCCGCGGCGACGCCGGTCACCAGGCCGCTGGCATCCACGTCGGCAACGTTAGGCAGGTTGCTCGCCCACGTCACCGTGCGGCCCGAGAGCGCGTTGTGCTGCGCGTCGAACATGGTTGCCGTGAGCTGGACCGTGCCGGGGCGCACGATGGTGTCGAGCGGCGGGGCGACGGACACCGACGCCACCGGCGTCGGCAGCACGGTGATGTTCGAGATGCCCGACATGCCGCCGGCGCTCGCGGCGATCTCCACCTGGCCCTGGGACACACCGGTGACCACGCCGTTGCCCGACACGGTGGCGATGGAAGGATTTTCGGTGTTCCAGAAGATGTGCTGCCCGGAAATGACCTGGCCATCCGGACCTTTCACGGTGGCCGCGAGCGCGACCGAGTCGCCGACAATCACGTTGGCGCTGCCCGGGTTTACGGTGACGCCGCTCACCGATCCATTGTTAGGCGACGTACTCGACCCGCACGATGCCAACGCGACCGTGGCGAGCGCGAGCGCGATGGACCGGCGAAGCGCGACTGCGAAGAAGGACAGGGTCATGGCGGCGAGTAGTCGTTCGGGCTCGCCGGGCGCGCGAGTCGTCGCGCGGCGGCGGTACAGCCGGTGTGATGCTGCAAGCCACGCGCCGTGGTGCCCAGGCCCTTGCATCACATCACGAAATGTATCGATCATGAGTCTCAGAATGCCCTAATCCCTGCAGGTGGAGGCGTCGATGTCCCGTCGAATGCCGTACCGCGTGGTTGCGTACGTCGCCGTGTGCTGCGCGCCGCTGCTCGCGCCGCCGTCCGTGGTCGCACAGGGCCAGCAAGGTCGAGCCCCATCCCCACAGATGCGCGAGGCATCGCGGCTCGATCTGGACGGAAAAACGACGGACGCGCGCGCGATTCTCGAGCAGCTTCTCGACACGACGTCGAATCCCGCGGCCAAGGCCGATGTCCAACGCGCAATCGCGATGTCGTACGCGTTAGATGGCGATTGTGCGCACACCGCGACGTATGAATCGATGGTGATCGACTACTGGCATTCGCGCGAGCAGGCCGATCGGTCCAACGCGTACTACCAGCAGGGCGAGATGGCGGACGAGGCTGCGCGCGTGTGTATCGACGCCGGCGATCTCGACGCGGCCGAGCGATGGTACCGAAAGGGGTACGCGCTGGGGATGGCCGAGCCCGAGCCGCAGACGCATCGGAAACCGCTGTGGGATTTCCGCCTCGCCCATGCGTTAGGCAGGATCGCCGCGCGGCGGGGCGACGCGGCGGAGGCGCAGCGGCAGATCGCGGCGGCGCGTCGCGCGCTCGACGCCGACTCCGCGATCGCGGCGCAGCAGGAGCGGTTCTTCCCGTATCTCGTGGGCTACGTGGCGTTGTACTCGCACGACCCGGCTACCGCACAGGCGCAGTTCACCCGGGCACTGGCCATGAAGGGCAACGAGAACGATCCGTTTTTGCATTGCCTCCTGGCGATGGCCGAGGACCAGTTAGGCAAACACGACGAGGCGGCGGCGCACTACCGCGAGGCGTACGACCTGGCGAAGGCGCACAATCCGCCGTCGGCGTTCGTGCGGCGCTACGTGCGGGCCACGCTCCGGACCGCGGCGCCGGGCACGTAGCGCCGCGGCGCGTTGTTGCGGCGCGATTCCGCGCTCACTGAAGAATGGAGCGCGGGTCGACGGCAGTGGCGCGGCGCGCCGGAAGATAGGCCGCGACCGCGCCAACGAGAAGAATGACGATCGCGGCGCCGCCGAGCACCGAGGGCTCGAGGGGCCGAACGTGGAAGATCACCGATGTCATGATGCGGGCGAACGCCACCGATCCCACGAGCCCGATCGCGATGCCGGCGATGGTGACCACGAATCCCTGCCGGAGCACGAGGCGCCGGATGGCGCCGCGATCGGCGCCGATCGCCATCCGCACGCCGAATTCACGCGAGCGCAGCTTGACCGCATAGGCGAGCGCGCCGA
>DATNAM010000278.1:0-8455 GCA_035572595.1 Gemmatimonadaceae bacterium | reverse complement strand
CTCGGGCTCCTTCTGCAACAGGCGGAAAAAGATCCCGACGTCACGTTGATTCAGGTGGCGAAGGAAGAGGAGGCCATCGGCATCGCCGCGGGCGCGTACTTCGCGGGCGAGCGGCACGTCCTGCTGATGCAGAACCACGGGTTCCTCGCCGCGATCAACGGAATCGTGTCGCTGGCGCAGCTCTACGGCATTCCGCTGTGCATGCTGATCGCGCTCCGCGGCCACTGGGGCGAGCCCTACCAGTGGCACACGCGCGGCGGGATCGTGACCGAAGGCGTGCTGCGCGCGCTCGGCATCCCGTTCGAGTACGCCCGCGATCCGGCGCAGATCGGCCGCCAGATTCGCGAGGCCTACACCTTCTCCCAGAGCGCGCTGGCGCCGGTGGCGCTGCTGCTGACGCGCGACCTCATGGAGGAGCCGCTGTGAAGCGCGCCGAGTGCATCGCGATGCTGTATCCCGAGCTCGAGGACAAGCTCGTGGTCACGATCATGGGCGCCTGCGCGCAGGAGCTCTACGACCTCGGGCACAAGGACAATTTCTTCTATCTCCAGCACGCGATGGGGTTGGCGTCGTCGATCGGGCTGGGCCTGGCGACGCACCTGCCTAACGAACGGGTGGTGGTGCTCGACGGCGACGGCTCGGTGCTCATGAACCTCGGCACCTTTGCCACGCTCGCCCGCTACCGGCCCCGGAACCTGATCCACGTGGTGTTCGACAACGGAAGCCTCCTGTCCACGGGCGGATTCGAGTCGCAGACGACGTCGGGACTCACGGACCTGGACGCGATCGCCCGCGGCGCCGGCATCGTGCACGTGGCCATGGCCGTCACGACGCTCGACTTCGGCGAGGCGTTTCTGGCGGCGGTGGAGCGGCAGGACCTGAGCGTCATCATCGCCAAGGTGGCTCCCGTTGGGCCGGACCACTACGGGATGGACCTGCAGTTAGGCGAGAACGCGTTCCGGTTCCGCCGCTGGATCCAGGGGCGCGCGCATCCGGCCGCGGGACACACCGCATGACGAGCCTCCGGCCGGCGTACGACATCGATGCCTGGCGCGCGCGGATTCCGCTGCTCGCGTCCTGCATCCCGATGAACAACTGCTCGCAGACGCCACAGACCGACGCGACGCGCGCCGCAGCAGAACGCTATCTCGACTCCTGGAACACGCGCGGCATGGATTGGGACGCGTGGCTCGCCGAAGTCGCGCTCGCCAAGGCGGAGTTCGCCACGCTCATCGGCGCGACGCCGTCCGACATCGCCGTGTTCAGCTCGGTGTCCGAAGCGGCGAGCGCGGTGGCGAGCGCGCTCGACTTTTCCGGCCGCCGCTCGGGTCTCGTGGTGAGCGAAGCCGAGTTCCCGAGCGTCGCGCACGTGTGGCTCGCCCAACGCCCGCGCGGCGCCTCGGTGACCTTCGCGCCGGTGTGCGACGGCACGATCGACCCGGCCGTGTACGACACGTTGATCGATGACCGCACGGCGCTCGTCGCGGCGTGCCACGGGTACTACGCCAACGGCTTCATTCAGGATGTCGGCCGGGTGGCGGCGCGCGCGCGCGATGCGGGCGCCCTCTCGTTCATCGATGCCTACCAAAGTCTGGGCGTGGTGCCGATGGATGTCCGCGTGTTAGGCATCGATTTTTTGACGTCCGGCAATCTCAAGTTCCTCATGGGCATGCCCGGGATCGCGTTTCTGTACGTGCGGCCGGAGCTCGTGGGCTCGCTGCACCCGACCGTCACCGGGTGGTTCGGCCGCGCGGACCCGTTCACATCCACGGCGCGCACGCTCGACTGGTCGCCCACGGCGAGCCGGTTCGACGTCGGCACACCGCCCGTGATCAGCGCCTACGTCGCGCGCGCGGGCATGGAGATCATCAACGCGATCGGGCCGGCGCGCATCCGCGCCTGGCACGAGGTGTTGGGACGCCGGCTCATCGAGGGCGGCCGGGCTCGCGGCCTAACGCTGCACGGCACCGACGACATGGCGCGCAAGACGGCCACCACGGCTTTCGTGGTGTGCGATCCGCCGGGCGTCGAGGAGGCGATGCGCGCGCGCGGCGTGCTGCCCACGGCGCGCGGCGACGTGATCCGGCTGGCGCCGCACTTCTTCACCACGATCGACGACGTCGACCGTGCCCTCGATCTCCTCGCCGAGCTCGCGCCAGCCCGGTGACCGACGCCCGCGAGACGTTCGCCTCGCGGTTAGGCGGACTCATGACCATCGTCGGCGTGTCCATCGGGCTCGGACACGTGTGGCGGTTCCCGTACATGGTCGGGAAATTCGGCGGCGCGGCGTTCGTCCTCTTCTACACACTCATCTCGATCGTCGTCGGCGTGCCCGCGCTCATGACCGAGTTCGCGCTTGGCCGCCACACCCGCCGCGGACCGGCGGGCGCGTTCGAGCGCGGCGGCCTGCCGTTCGGCAAGTACGTCGGGTGGTTCCTGTTCTTCGTCGTCACGGCGGCCACCGGATACTACTCGGCGGTCATTGGCTGGGTGCTGTACTACGCGATCGGCCAAGTGCTCGTTGCCGCGCACATCCCGTTCGATGCCGCCGCCATCCTCCCGCCCGCGCACGGGTTCGTGGCGCGGTCGTTCGTGCTCCAGCTCATCTGCACGGCGGTCGTGCTCCTCGCCTGCGCGGTCGTGCTCCTGCGCGGCGTGCGCAAAGGCATCGAGCTCGTGAGCATCATCGTGCTCCCGGCGATGACGATCGTGACCCTCATCGTGATGGTGCGCGCGCTCACGCTGCCGGGCGCTATGGAAGGCGTGCGATGGTATCTGCTCGAGTTCCGGTTCTCGGATCTCACCGCCAACGTGATGGCCGCGGCCATCGGCCACGCGATCTTCGCGCTGTCGCTCGGCGGCACGTTCATGGTGGTGTACGGGTCGTACTTGCACGCCGACCAGACGCTCGCGAGCCCCGCGTGGTGGACCGTGTTCGGCGACACCGGGTCGTCGCTCATCGCCGGGCTCGCGGTGATCCCGGCGGTGTTCGCGTTCCACCTCCAGCCGGCGTCGGGTCCGGGCCTCATCTTCACGACGCTGCCCAACGTGTTCGCGGCCATGCCCGCCGGGTGGCTCTTCGGATGCCTGTTCTTCGTGAGCCTGTTCGGCGCGGGCTACCTGTCCGACATCGGCGCCGTGGAGGTGCTGGTCGCCGGCCTAACGGACAACACGACGGTCACGCGCACGCGCGCCGTGTGGGTGATGTCGGCCGCGTGCTTCGTGCTCGCGATTCCGCCGATGATGAACAACGCGATCTTCGTTCCCTGGGACCTCACGTTCGGCTCGGGCATGCAGACGCTCGGCTCCCTGCTGGCCGTGCTCACGGTGGCGTGGTGCATGAGCCGCAGCGCGGCGTTGAGCGAGCTGTTCGGGGCAGGGGAACGACCGGTGCCGATGTGGGTTTTCTATTGGATTCGCTACGGGATTCCCATCATCATATTGGGCGTCGGCATCTACTGGCTGCTCACGGAAGTGTTCCGCATTTTCAGCGGCGTCTGACGCCCAAGCCCTCTCAACATTCTCACGGTAGCGAGCAATGTCCGTTCTCTCCGACCTCGTCGCCGCGCTCAACGCCGGCGAGCTCAAGGTGGTGGATCTCACGCAGCCCTTGGGGCCCGACACGCCGGTGATCGGGCTGCCGCCCATGTTCGCCTCGTCGCCCGGCGTGTCGATGGACGTGATCTCGCGCTACGACGACAAGGGGCCGGCGTGGTATTGGAACACCATTCGGTTAGGCGAGCACACGGGCACGCACTTCGATGCACCGGTGCACTGGGTGACGGGCAAGGACCTGCCCGACAACCGCTGCGACACCATCCCGGCGCGCCGCTTCGTTGGGCCGGCGTGCGTGATCGACGTGACGGCAGAGGTGGCGAAGAACGAGGACTATTTGTTGATGCCGGAGCACGTGGCGGCGTGGGAGCAGCGGCACGGCCTGATTCCGCGCGGCGCGTGGGTGTTGCTGCGCACCGGCTGGAGCACGCGCACCAACCCGGCCAAATTTCTCAACGTGAAGTCCGACGGGCCGCACAATCCCGGCTTCCACAAGACGACCTCGGAGCTTCTGGCCAAGGATCGCGATGTGTTAGGCGTGGGCGTCGAAACGGTGGGGACGGACGCCGGCCAGGCCGGCACGTTCGACCCGCCGTTCCCCAACCACGCGACGATGCACGGCAACGGGAAGTTCGGGTTGGCCAGCCTGTGCAACCTCGACCAGTTGCCGGCGACTGGTGCGGTCGTGATCGCGGCGCCGCTCAAGATCGTGAACGGAAGTGGCAGCCCCGTGCGGGTGCTGGCGATTGCACCGGCCTAGGATGAATCAACACCCGAGCGGTTTCGTCCTCGGCAGGTCCCGTTTCGAAGCGCTCAGCGATGGCGTGTTCGCGATCGCCATCACGGTGCTCGTGCCTAACGTGCACCCGTGACCGTCCCACGCGGGCGCCCCGCGCGCTGCCTAACGCAATGGCTGCTCGTGCTGGGATGGCTGGCGCCGCTCGGCGCTTGGGCCGCCGTCGCGCCGGCACAGGCCGCGCGGTACGCGGCCCGGCGCGACACGCTGCACTACACGGTCGACAATCCGTTCCGCATGTACTGGCTGCACGGGTCCGATACCGTCGGCCCGCAGCAGCACGAGCTGAGCGTCGAATCGCACGTGTGGAGCGGGTCGGCATCGCAGCCCGAGGTCACCGTCCACAACCAGCTGCTCGACGTCAGCCGGCGCCTCGAGCGGCACGTGTTCGCGCTCGCGCCCAACGGACACGTCCGCAGCATCGATGGCCGGCGCCCTCAAGCGTCGCAGTCGGTCGACCTGCTGCTGCCGTTGCCTCGGGCGCCGCTCCGGGCGGGCACGGTCTGGACGGATACCGTGAGCGCCACCGGCGCCGACGCCGCGGGGCCGGAGCTGTACGAGGTGATTCGCCGGTTCACCGTGCAGCGGATCATCGACACGTTAGGCGCGCACCGTGTCGCCGACGTTCTGGCGCGCGGCACGATCCACTATCGGTTCGGGTTCTCGGTGGACGCCGCCACGCACAAAACCGCCTGGCTCGACGTCACCGGACCGGACACCGAACGCTATCTCTTCGATATCGACGCGGGGCGCGTGCTGGCACGCCAATGGGACATGCATCTCGTTGGGCACGGCGTTCCGCCCGATGCGCCGGATACGGTGCCGGCCGGTCTCGAATCCGTGGAAGAGATCGCGCTGTCCAACACCCCGGCAACACGTTTCCGCCTGGAGCGCGTGCCGGGCACCGATACGTCGCTCACCTTCATCGTGCAGAGCCAGACGATCATTCTGGCGCACATCACCGCGCGCGGTCCGGCCACCATCACCACATCGCTCACGCGCAACGACGGCATGGTGGGCGTTGCCACGGCGGAGGTGAGCGGCTCGCGCATCACGGGATACCGCGCGACGTGGGCCGACAGCACCGGCCTCCGCACGCAGTCGATCACCGTGCGCGGCGGGTCGCTGCTCTTCGTTAGGCACGGCGGGCGCGATACGTCGGTCGTGATACCGGCTGGCGCGTCGTGGGGCATCGCCGACTACGCCATGGACGACCTCCTGGCGCCGGTCCTGCTCGCCGTGCCGCGCGACGGAGCCTCACATGCCTTCGCCGTGTTCCGGCCGACATCGGCGCACTGGGACACGGGGACGGCCACCGCGCGGACGAGCGGCGACTTCGTGGTGCTGGCGCTCGAGCTCTCGGGCGATACGCGGCCGGAGACGCTCGTGTTCACCAAAGATGGCGACTTCCTCGCCGGCGAGAACGCAGACGCGCCGGGCACCCGGCGCGTCCCATCAGATGCGAAGCGATTCGCGCGACTGCAGGCCGCGCTGAACGCGCTCCAGCGATGAGCGGCTGGCGTTAGGCGGGCCGTTGCCGGCGGGTCGGCCCCCGCCGGGTCAGCGTCCCGCGGGCGTCGCCGATTGCAGCGCCGTCGCGATGGCGCTCGAGACCAGCGGCTCCATCACCCGGTACCCGGCCAACGTCGGGTGCACGCCATCCTCCGAGAGCTCGGCTCGCAGCCCACCCTGTCCGTCCACCATCGCCGCGTAGTAGTCGACGTAGACGAGGTGATGGTCCGACGCATACTGGCGGATCCGCGAATTCAGCGCCGCGATCTTGGGAGCCGGCTCCAGGCCGTGATGCCAGCGAAAATCGGCGGCCGGCAGCACGGAGCTGAGCACCACCGTGATTCCGTTAGTCCGCGCCAGCTCGGCCATCGACACGATGTTCTCGAAAATCGCGTCGACCGTGGTTGGGCCGGTGTTCTCGGCGATGTCGTTCACGCCGCCGAGGAGCACGACGACCGACGGATGCAGATCGATCACATCCTGTCGAAATCGCACCAGCATCTGTGGCGTGGTCTGTCCGCTGATGCCGCGGTTCACCCACGGGCGGCCGGCGAAGAAGCTGCTGTCCAGCGTGAGCCACAGCTCGGTGATCGAATTGCCCATGAACACCACGCGCTGCTCGCCCGGCGCGGGGGCGCCGAGTCGGGCGTTGTCGCCGGCGTAGCGATGGACATCGGCCCAATCGGTGCGCAGTCGTTCGTCTTCGCTCACTTTCTGATTGCTGGTTTGGGCAGCCGCGGTGGCCGAGCAGAGCAGCGCGATCGCGGTCAACGAACACATGATACCGACGACGTGTTTCATTGCCTAACCCGAGAGTGTATCGACCGCGCCGGCGCGCATCGCGATGGGCCATGTCGGCCGCGGACTCCGGCGACGTTGGCGAAGACTAGGGCGTTGCGTGAAACAGCGCAACGTCGCGCCGGCGCGGCGCCGGCGATAGAATTGGACATGCCGACAGACCCGCACGCGATTCCGCCGCTCGTCTCGACCGCGTGGCTCGCCCAACGATTGGACGATCCCACTGTTCGCGTGGTCGACGCATCGTGGTATCTCCCGAACGATGCGCGAACGGCCGCCGGCGAATACGCGGCCGCGCACATTCCCGGTGCGGTGTTCTTCGATCTCGACGCATCGAGCGATCACGGCACGCCGCTCCCGCACATGCTGCCGAGCGCCGCGGAATTTTCGGAGCGCATGAGTGCGCTTGGGCTGTCGGATGCGGATGCGATCGTGGTGTACGACGGTTCGGGTACCAACCTGAGCGCACCGCGCGTGTGGTGGATGTTCCGCGCGTTCGGACATCGCGCAACGGCGGTGCTCGACGGCGGGTTCGGCGCGTGGCGCGCCGCCGGTCTCCCGGTCGAGTCGGGCGTCGTCACACGGCGGCGCGGCAGATTTACCGCGACGCTCGATACGGCGCGGGTGCGCGATCTCGCCCAAGTGCGTGCCAACATCGACACCGCGCGCGAGCAGGTGATCGATGCGCGCTCGACGGGCCGTTTCACCGGCGCTGCGCCGGAGCCGAGGGCGGGATTGCGCGGCGGGCACATTCCGGGGAGTCTCAACGTACCGTACACCGACATCGTCGCGCCTAACGGAACGGTGCGGCCGCCACACGAGCTGCGCCGCCTGTTCGAATCCGCCGGCGCCGATGTCTCGCGGCCGATCGTCGTGTCGTGCGGATCGGGCACCACGGCGTGCAGCGTGGCGCTGGCGCTCGAGCTGCTGGGCGCCGCGAATGTATCGGTGTACGATGGAAGTTGGACGGAATGGGCCGGCCGGTCCGACACGCCCGTGGAGACGGGACCGCCGAAAGGCATTTCGACCTGATTTCGCCCCGGATTTGGCACGCGTCACGAGCGAGGTCGGCGGGGCCGACGGTTTGCGTTAGGCGTACGGCACATTTTGCATTCGCCAGCGGCGATTTTTCCCGTGGCGAAAGTGCGCTATGTCATACCTCATGTGGTTGGGGATCCGTCGTCCCGCCGCGCCGTTGCGGCGGTGTGTTCTGTCGTTGCTCGCGATCGGCGTCGGGCACCCACCGTCGCGAGTTCGCCACGCTATCGATTGCGCGCTCGAGCTGTCGCAATCCGTAGGGACCCCAGGGGCACCCGAGGTAGTCGCGGACCCGTTTGATCGAGTCATTCGCGGCAATCGTGATCGTCGCATACGGATTGTCGGTCATGCGCACGCGACAATACTCGGTTCCCTCGATGCTGTCCGGCAAGTCGGTGAAGTCCGCAATTCGTGAGAGCGTCCAGAGTTGCATGACGGCCCTTGGGTCGACTCGGTCGTGGGCGACGCGCGTGGAGTCTCGCGCATCGAGCGAGTGAAAGACCACGCGACCATCGCCATACAGCGCCAGACGATAGGGCACGCATGTCCCGTAGCACGTCGTTCGTTCGAGCACGATGCTGTCGACCGGCGTCGATCGGTGTTGGGCGAGCGCGCCCGGGGTCGCTAGAGTGCATGCCGCCAACACGAACAGTCTAGTAGTCCACCCCATATGCGCACCCACGAACCGCCAGCCGCGGTCGAACGTGGCCCGGACGCCAGTCGGCATTAGCGCTCTTTTCTCGGCCGTATCCATCG
>DATNAM010000277.1:0-9892 GCA_035572595.1 Gemmatimonadaceae bacterium | reverse complement strand
CGGTCACGTGATTGCAGAGGTCGAGCCGGTGCAGATCCCCGAAGAAGAATGGTTGGGGATGCAGCTCGAGCTGCGCCGGCGGCGCGCCGGGCTCATGGGTTGGTACCATAGCGCACCATTCGTCGGGAGCTCGCCGGCGCGATTGGACATCGAGACGCATCGCGAGCGCTTTCACGAGGTCTGGCAGTCGGGGCTCGTGATCGCGACCACCGGACCCGAGCCCACGGGCGGATTCTTCCGTTTGTTGCCGGGCAGCGGCGGGTCCAACGGAATGCTGATTCCGTTCGACGAGATCGTGGAAGACGACGGGCTTTTGCCCGGCGGCCGCAAGCGGACGCTCATCGATTGGGCGAACTATCGCACCGAGCAACCGGTGGAGGGCGACCGATCGGAACGGAGGCCGCACATGCCGCCGCCACGCCGCGCGACTCCCGATCCGCGGGATCCGGCGTTGGCGAACATGACGAGCCAGCCGACGCTGCCGGTGATGCTGCCGGAGCCGTCGGAGTTCGACGACTTGCCATTGGAGCCGCAGCCCGAGGTACGACGCTATCGACTCGGCACGATCGCGATGCTGGCGCTCGTCGCGGGCTTCGGCGCAACGGGATATTGGTGGTGGAACGCACGGAACAGGGGAGAGATCGGCGGGTTAGGCAGTTTGTTGTCGTCGCCGCCGGCCAGCTCGGCGGCGGCGGGCAACCGGCTGCGCGATACGTCGGTGTACAATCCGCCGCAGGACACGGCCGGGTTGGGAGCGGGCGGATCGATGTCCGCGGCGGCGCCGCCGCCCGCGCCTGCGCCGATCGACACGACGACGGTGGTTAGGCCGGGCGCGGCGCGGACGCCGGACGCGAGCGCGGCGACCACTCCGGCGACCACCCCGGCGACGCAGCCGGCGACGCAACCGGCCGCGCAGCCGCCGGCGCCGGTGCCCAACGCGGCGGCCGTGCCATCGCCTAACGCAGCCCCGCCGGCGGCGACCGACGCCAAAACGCGGCGCTTCGATGCGCTGGCCGACTCGTTGGCGGTGGCGATCCGCAATTTCCAGGATCGCGACGCGGATTTCACGGTGAAGCGGCTCACGTGCCGCGGACTCGGCGTGGGTTACCAGGGCGCCGACGACGCATACATCGCGCTGGCGAGCGCCTACCACACGATCCGCGGAACCATCGATGGCGCGCGCGACGCGCGATTCCGCAAATTGTCGGGCCAGGTGGGCGATCTCAACAACACGTTCGACGCATCCAAGTGCCCGAGGCCCTGACGTGCGCCTCTCCGACTTCGACTCCGACGCCGACGACGGCGGCGACCGCCCCGACGACCTCGACGACGAGTTCCCGTTAGGCGACGGGACCGTGGACACCGACGCGATGGTCCTGTGTCCCTACTGCGGCGAGGCGGTCGACATTGCGATCGACCCGGCCGGCGGCAGCGACCAGCGCTACGAGGAAGACTGCGAGGTCTGCTGCCAGCCGTGGCAGGTGCACGTGGCGTACGGGCGCGACGGCCACGCCGAGGTGAGCGTCACGCCGCTCGACGCCTAACGACCGGCGGTCAGTCGGCGTCGCGCACGCCGGCCTGGTCGTTGGTCATCACGTGCACCATCCAACCGAACAAATGCGGCCGGAACGTCCCGCCGGCGGCGTCGCACGCCGCTTTGGTGGTGATGGTGCCCTTGGGTCCGAACAGCGGCTTCCCATCGCGCCGCTCGCGCCACAGCGCCGGTTGGTCGCGCGGCGGAATGCACAGATTCGTGTGCAGGTGCCACGGGTAGATGCTGAGCGGAACGCGTGCGTCGAGATCGGCCGGCGTCGCGCGGAAGGGCGCGGTGTACATCGCGCCGACGAGCACGTACCCGCTCGCCGTTTTCGTGTAGAGCAGCGACGTTGGGCGGGCCGGATCGAACGTGAACGCGGCCTTGATGCCGTTGCCGCGCTTGGTGAAGTGGTAGACGTCCTGCGGCACGTTGGGCAGGAACGGTTTGAATCCGTCGGCGAGCGCGGCGTTCACGTCGCGATACTTGGCGATCGACGCGCGCAGCACGGTCACGATGTGTTGGGCGCGCGCGGAATCGCCGGGCGCCGGCGCGCGCGGCGGCGTCATCGTCATGTGCAGCGACATGCCGGGCATCGCCTGGCTCATCGCGGCGTGGATTCCGGCGTCGACGGGCGAAGCGGTATCGGCGCCCATCGCCATGCCGGGCATATCGGGCATCGCGCTGCCGGCGGCGCGGCTGGTGTCGCGCACCTGCGCTTGGACCGCGAAAGCGGCCGAGCCCATCAGGAGCAACGTGAGAAGTGGTGTACGCATGTGTGATGAGACTCGTGAGCCCGGGAGTTGTTAACGCCGTTGACGCAGGGTTATTCATCTGCTGCCATGATCCCATCGAAATCGCGCTTCGTTCTCGCGCTCGTCACGCTCGGCCTTCTCACCTTCGTGTCGATCGCGCGCGTGGGACCCATTCCTCCCGTGGTACCGTTTCTGGACCCGATGCGTGGGGTGTGGGCGGTGTCGCGGACGGCGGTGCTGCCGGACGAGGCGACGGGAACGGTTCCGGGGCTCAGCGCACCGGCGCGCGTGTTCTACGATCTGCGCGGCGTGCCGCACGTGTTCGCGGCGAACGAGCGCGACGCGTACCGTGCGTTCGGGTACGTGGTGGCGCGCGACCGGTTGTTCCAGCTCGAGCTCCAGACCCGCGCGGCGCAGGGGACGCTCACCGGGCTGGTGGGGCCGGCGGCGTTAGGCATAGACCGCGAGACGCGCGCGTTGGGCCTGCCGCGTGCGGTCGAGCATCAGATGGCGTCGCTCGACACGACGAGCGATGCCTGGCGCGACGTGGAGGCGTACGCCGACGGGATCAACGCATACATCGATGGGATGCGCGCGGCCGACCTGCCGCTCGAGTATCGGTTGCTGCGCGCGCGGCCGGCGCGGTGGAAGCCGGTGAACACGTTGTATCTGCTGGCGCGCATGGGGCTGACGCTGGCGTACGACAACGAGGAAGTGCGGCGGCTGCGCGCGGCGTCGCTGGTGGGCGACCGCGCGGCGGAGGCGCTGCTCTCGCCGCGCGCGGCGATCCAGGAACCGATCGTGCCCAACGGACAGGCCGCGCCGCGCATCGATACGGCGGCGTTGCCGCCGCCGGGCGCGCCCGACACCGCGGCACGGTCGCTGGCGTTCGCGTTAGGCACGGTGACGCGCGGGCTGGCCGCGGCGGCCGGCCGCGCGGGCGGCGACGTGACGCTGGGGAGCAACAACTGGGCGGTGTCGCCGGGCCGGACGTTCGACAAGTACGCGCTGCTGGCGGGCGACCCGCACCTCGATCTGACCTTGCCGTCGATCTGGTACACGGCGCATCTCTCAGCGCCTAACGCGCTGGACGTGTACGGCGTGAGCCTGCCCGGCGCGCCGCCCATCATCATCGGCTTCAACCGCAGCGTCGCGTGGACGTTCACGAATACCGGCGCGGACGTGATGGACTTTTACGCCGAGTCGGTGGACGTGGCGCGGCGTCCGACCAAGTATCTGTTGGATGGACGGTGGCGGCCGCTCGTGCAGCGCGTCGAGCGGTACCGCGGCACGGACGGCCGCGTGTTGGCGACGGACACCGTGTTGTACACGCATCGCGGTCCGATGCGGCGCGCGGGCGGACGGTGGTTGTCGATGCGGTGGACGGTGCTCGACAAGCCGATGGTGCTCGCGCCGTTCATGCAGATCGCGCGGGCGCGCACGGCCGACGAATGGCTCGCCGACATGAGCGGGTATGCGTGGCCGGCGCAGAACATGCTGGTGGCCGACAAAACGGGGACGATCGCGATCCGCTCGACCGGCGCGTATCCGGTTAGGCCGGGGGATGGCCGCGGCGACGTCGTGCGCGACGGCACCAGGTCGGCGAGCGATTGGACCGGCGAATGGCCGTTGGCCAAATATCCGGCGGCGCGCAACCCGGCGCAGGGATTTCTCGCGTCGGCCAACCAGCAGCCGGTGGATCCGCGCATGGACTCGACGTATTTGGGCGCCGACTGGCCCGATCCGTGGCGGGCGATCCGGATCAACGAGCTGCTGCGCGCGGATTCGCTGGCGACGGTGGCGGACATGCGGAACGACCAGACGGATCCCGGGAGCGCGCGGGCGGATCTGTTCGCGCCGGCGTTCCTGGCCGCGGCGCACGCGGTGCTGGCGGCGTCGCCTAACGATTCGACGCTCGAGGAGGCGGCCGGTCTGTTGGGCGAGTGGGACCGCCGGTACATGGCGGACAACGAGCGGTCGGTGCTGTTCGAGATGGCGATGCGGGAGCTGACGAAGCGCTTGTGGGACGAGTTGATTCCGTCCGGCGATTCCCTGCCCGCGGTGCGTCCGCCGGAGAGCGTGATCGCGTCGCTCCTGTCGCAGCCGGCGAGCGTGTGGTGGGACGACCGGCGGACGCCGGGCGTGGTGGAGCATCGCGACGACATCCTGGCGGCGAGCCTGCGCGCCGCGTTAGGCGACGCCGAACGCAGGTACGGCCCGCCTAACGGCGGCGGGTGGAGCTGGAGCCGGGTGCAGCACGCGAACATCTATCACTTGCTTGAACTGCCGTCGCTGTCGCGGCTGGACATTCCGGTGCAGGGCGGACCGGGGACCTTGAGTCCGTCGAGCGGGCGCGGGACGGCGGGTCCGAGCTGGCGGATGGTGGTGGAGTTGGGGCCGGACGTGCACGGCTGGGGCACGCTGCCGGGCGGCGAGTCGGGGAATCCGGCCAGCGCGCGGTACGACAACCAGCTGCGCAACTGGCGCACGGGCACGCTGGACGCGTTGTACTTCCCGCTCGACTCGCTGGTGTTGTCACAGCCGCCGAGGAGTCCGGCGCTCACGCTGCTGCCGCCGGGAACGCACCGCTGATGCGCGCGACGCTCCGGTTCCTGCTCGCGGCGGCGTTGTTCGCGTTAGGCACGATCATGGCGCCGTGGCCGGTGGTGCCGGTGCTGGCGGCGGTGCTGCTGCTCGTGGCGCCGCGCTCGTTCACGCCCGGCCTCCTGGCCCTCGCCGCGGCAACGGCGTGGGGCGGCATCTTGGGCTGGACGGCCCTGCACGCTCCGTTAGTCGTGTTGGCCCGCGAGCTGGGCGGGATTTTGCACGCGCCCGCCGCGGTGGTGATCGCGCTCAGCCCTCTCGTCGCGGCGGCGCTGGCGTGGGCCGGCGCCGAAATCGCGCGCGTGGTTCAAGGATAACAACAAGGATGCAAGAGATGGGGAAGATCGCTGCCACGCGGTATGAGGTGCCCTCGTCGCGCGCGTGGCCTAAGCCAGGTGCGTAAACGACGAAGCCCGGATGTACACGCAAACAATCCTCCCCATCTCTTGCATCCTTTTCGTTATCCTTGAACCATGCGCGTGCCGGCACAGAGCAGAACGCTCTCCTCTTGCAGATCCTAAACTGCGCACTCCCGCCGTCCTGCGCACCAGACTCCGCGGCGCACTGAGCCAATCGTTAGGCACCAGGGGCTACGAGCGGACGGCTTCCTCGTCTTCGGGAACGGACTCGCCCTGCACGGGGAAGTACGCGTTGCGCACGTATTGCTGCACCATGCGCTGGGTGTTGAAGAACGAGCCGTTGAGCGCGATCGCGTGGCGCATCACTTCGACGTAGCCGAGTGGGAGGCCGTAGAAGAGCGGGAGCACCACCTGCTCGAGCTTCACGTAGAGATCGTTCGACTCGCGCGTCTCATCGGGCTCGGGGTCGGCGGAACCGCCGATGGACCAGCCGGTGACTCCTTCGATGTGGCCCTCGAACCACCAGCCGTCGATCACGCTCAATGACGGGACGCCGTTGAGCGCGGCTTTCATTCCGCTGGTGCCGGATGCTTCGAGCGGTTTGCGCGGATTGTTGAGCCAGAGATCGACGCCCGACGTGAGCTTGCACGCGAGGTCGATGTCGTAGTTCTCCATGTATACCACGCGGATCGCGCCCTCGAGTTTGTGCGCGGCCTCGAAGATGTGGCGGATGAGCGCTTTGCCGCCCTCGTCGCGCGGATGCGCCTTGCCGCCGTAGACGATCTGCAGCGGCCCGGTGGCGCCGACGATGGCGCGCAGGCGATCGAGGTCGGAGAAGATGAGGTCGGCGCGCTTGTACGGCGTGGCGCGGCGCGCAAAGCCTAACGTGAGCGTCGCCGGGTCGAGCGCGACGCCGGTGCGGCGCTCGACCTCTTCGATCATCGATTGCTTGGCCGCGGCGTGCGCGTGCCGGATGTCCTCGAGCGGAATCGCGACGGCGTAGCGCAGATACAGGTTGTCGCGGCGCCATTCGGGGATGCGCCGGTCGAACAGCCTGCGGAACGGCTCCGACGTCCACGTGACGGCGTGGACGCCGTTGGTGATGGAATCGATGGGGTGCGTGGGGAACATCTCGCGCGACACTTCGCGGTGCCGCATCGCGACGCCGTTGATGTAGCGCGACAGGCGCAGCGCCAGGTACGTCATGTTGAGCGAGCCGTCCTCGTCGCAGCACTTGGTGGCGCTCAGCAGCGCCGAGAAGTGCTCGCCTAACGATCGGGCGACCTGCGATTCCGGGAACTTGTCGTGGCCGGCCGGAACCGGCGTGTGCGTGGTGAAGATGCACTGGCGGCGCACGGCCTCCAAGTCGGCGTCGCCGGCTTCCCACGGCGCGCGCGATCCGAGCTGCCGGTCGAGCAGCACCAGCGTCAACAGCGCCGCGTGGCCCTCGTTGATGTGGTAATGGACGTGCTCCTCGTAGCCTAACGCACGGAGCATCGCCACGCCCCCCATGCCGAGCACCATCTCCTGCGCCAGACGGTAGCGTTGGTCGCCGCCATAGAGGACGTCGGTGAGCGTGCGGTCCCACGCATCGTTCTCGTCGAGATTCGTGTCGAGGAGGAACACCGGAATGGTGTGGCCGCTGATCCCCTGCACGGCGTAGCGCCAGGCGCGCACGTGCACGGTGCGTCCCTCGATCTCTACGGTGACGCGCGCGTGGGCGGCCTCGAGAATGTCCTCCGGCCGCCACTCTTCGGGCGTCTCGGTTTGCTGGCCTTGAGAGTCCAGCGTTTGATGGAAGTAGCCCTTCCGATGGGCGAGCGATACCGCCACGAGCGGAATCTCGAGGTCCGCTGCCGAGCGAAGCGTGTCCCCGGCGAGAACGCCGAGTCCGCCGCTGTAGGTGGGGATCCGCTGTTCGAGGCAGATCTCCATCGAGAAGTACGCGATTGTTTGGTTGTCGAGCTCGTGCATTCCGAATCCTGGGTTCCGGCTCAAGTCAAAGGGTTCGGCGCACGGCCGTGTCCGGCTCGCACGCTTCGAGTCTTGAAGAAATATCGCCTGTCGCTATCTCGCGCCACGCTCGCACTGAAGCGATTCGCGGACCGCTGGACTCGAGTCGAGAGATTCGACCGGCATTTGCATGCGGCGGGTCCAACTGGGGTACCGCTCGTACGCGAGACCGGGAATGTTGACCGGTTCGGTTTCGCCGGTGAGATCATCGAGCGACAATCCGACGAGCGCGGCCGGCGTGGAGCAGAGAAATCGGTGAACCGCGCCGACGAGGGCACTATCCGCGATGTCATCCGAGCCCGGCCCGAGGATGCCATCGCTGGTTAGGCGGTCGATCAGCGTGTGCCGGTCGCGGAGCCGCTCGGCGCGGGCGGGACCCAAGGCGGGATCGTTGCGCCGCGTGAGGCCGAGGTCGAGATCGCGGCCCTGCCAGTATCCCTGGAGCGGGGGCATGTCGTGGGTATCGGCGCTGGCGAGCGAGAGCGGCTCATACGACGCGGCGGGGCGGAACGCGCCATCGGCTTCGCGCTCGAACAACATCACGCGGGAACCGAGGACGCCCCACGAGCGGAGCGTGGCTGGGACTTCGGGCGGGATGGTTCCCAAGTCTTCGCCGACGATGATGGCGCGGTGGCGCGCGCTCTCGAGCGCGAGGATTCCCAAGAGGTCGTTGGTCGGGAATCGCACGTAGGCGCCGTCGCGGCCGGGGCATCCGGCGGGAATCCAGAACTGGCGGAACATGCCTAACGCGTGATCGATGCGCAGCGCGCCGGCGTGGCGGAGCGACGCGCGCAGGAGCGCGATCCAATACGCGTACGCATCGGCGTGGAGCTGGTGCGGCGAGATGGGCGGGAGGCCCCAGTTCTGTCCGTCGGTGGCGTACGCGTCGGGCGGCGCGCCGACCGCGGCGCCGGCGAGGAACAGATGCTGGTTCGCCCAGGCGTCGCTGCCATCGGCGGACGAGCCGACGGCGAGATCGTGGTACAACCCGATGGCGAGTCCGGCATCGCGGCCGCGTTGGGCAGCGTGCTCGAGCTGGCGATCGATCTCGAATTGGATCCAGCGATGGAAGTCGACCTGATCGCGGTGGGCGGCGCGGAAGTCGGCGACCTCCTGCGACGCGGGCACGCGGAACGGCTTGGGCCACACGTGCCACGATCCTTCGATCCCGTGCGCGGCAAAATGTTCGTCGAGCGCGCAGAACGTGGCGTGCGCGGTGAGGGTATCGCCTTCGCGCGCCAGATACCGCTCGTACGCGGCGCGTCGCGCATCGTTAGGCGACGGGTGGGCGGCGGCGAACGTTCGGTGGAGCGCCTCGAGGATCGGACGCGCGAGCATGGTGGCGCGTTCGTACTCCACGGTGTTCCCCTCGCGCAGCGCGGCGAGCTCGGCGCGCACCGCATCGCTATCGAGTAATGCGCGCGCTTGGTCGCTGTGCGCGAGCTCGGGGCTGGCTTCGATGTCCAGGTAGGCGGCGCTGCGGTAGAGGCGGCTCACCGGGCTGTACGGTGAGACGCCGAAGCCGCGATTGCGGATGGCATGGAGCGGATTGATGCCAACGAAGGCCGCGCCGTGCGCCGCGCTCCATTCGGCGAGCGTGGCGAGATCGCCGAGGGTGCCGACGCTCCAGTTAGACGCGCTCCGAATGGAGTAGAGGTTGGCCTGGATGCCGAACTGCGGGGTAGCGGGGGTGACGCACGCGGGCGGGGCGACGACGAGGGTCTGGCGGGCTTGGACCTCCGCTCCGCGTCCGCGGAGCGCGAGGTGAAGCCGATAGTAGCCGGCGCCGACGAGGGGCGCGAGGCCGACGTCGACGACGTCGGCCGCGTGCCGCTCGACGGCGCCGGCGTAGGTGGTCTGCTCGCCGCGCTCATCCTCGAGCGTGCACGTATATTCCACGCGCGACGCTGCGTTAGGCAGCGCGACGTCGCCCGGGATGCGGAACCGGAGCGTGCGGTCCCACGCCTCGGATTCCCGCACCACGCGCACGGGCGGCATGATCTCGCGCTGCTCGCGCTCGTCGAGCGCGACCAGCGCGTGGCGGATCTGCGATTCGGTCGACGCGTCGACGCCAAGCGCGGCGAGCAGCGCCACGCGCGTGGCATCCGACGTATGCCGGATCTCGCGGCCGGTCTGGTCGACGTACTGATCGAGGATGCCGAGCCGCGACGCGAGCGCCTGGAGCGACGACACGAGTCCGGTCAGCCGCCGCGCGGCGCGGGCGCCAGCACCAGCGCGCCTAACGGTGGCAGCACGAGGGCCATCGACTGCTCGAAACCGTGCAGCGGCAGCGCGTCGGTCTCGATCCGCTTGGGCGTCTCGACGCTGCTCCCGCCATACGCGTTCGCGTCGCTCGACAGCAGCTCGACGTACGGGCCGGCCGATGGCGCGCCGATGCGATACTGTTCCCGCGGGATGGGCGTCATGTTGAGCACCACCACCACGTGCTCGTCGCCGTCGCGGCGCACGTACGACACCACCGAGTTGGCGGCGTCGGCGACGTCGATCCACTGGAATCCGCGCGGATCGTAGTCGTCGCGCCAGAACGATGGATGCTCGCGGTAGAGCCGGCCCAGATCCTGGACGAACGCGAGGAACGATGCGCGCATGGGATCATCCCGGAGGTG
>DATNAM010000276.1:0-3820 GCA_035572595.1 Gemmatimonadaceae bacterium | reverse complement strand
ACGCGCGGATCGGAAAGTGTGCCTTCCGATCGCGCCACCACTCCGGCGACACACCTGGGTGGTCCGCTTCCCAGTTGCTGAGATCACTCATGAATTGACGGTAGCATCACCAGCCGCGAAAGTCCAATTCGCGGCATCTCCGGACACAAATGATCCGAAAGATCATTTCAATCGCCTGGTCACGCTCGACGGCCCCATGCATGCGCCCGGCGGTGCCGAGGAACACCCGAGCACCGGGTTCACCAACGGCGGCCCAGGCCATGCCCTCATCGAATGCTTGACGCCTGAATCGCCGCGCGGCATCTTGCCCGGAGCTACTCCGGGGAGCAACCGACGATGCCGCACGCCCCTGCGCACGCGCCCGAAGACCTGCTGCGCGGTACCTTCGACGCGCTCGTCCTCAAGACCTTGTCCTGGGGTGCGCGCCACGGCTACGAGATCGCTCGGTGGATCAAGCAGACCTCCGGCGAGACGCTCGCCGTCGAAGACCGAGCGCTCTACCTGGCGCTGCATCGCCTCGAGGACCGCGGGCTCGTCGACAGCGAATGGGGATTCTCAGAAAACAATCGCCGCGCCAAGTACTACCGCCTAACGAGCGCCGGGCGCGCCGAGCTCCGCGCGCGCACGAGCCACCTCACCCGCTACACCGAGGCCCTGCTCCGCGTGCTCGACGCGGCGCAGTGGGAAGCGCCATGAGCATGCGGCGTCCTAACGGAAGCGAAGTGCGGCGCGTCGTCTCCATCGGAGATCCGCCGATCGAAGCAGCCGTCGACGATGAGATCGCCTTCCACGTCGAGAGTCGCGTGACCGAGCTGCGCGCCCAAGGGCTGTCCGAAAACGACGCCCGCCGCATCGCGCTCGACGAATACGGAGACGTGCAGGCATCCCGGCGCGAATTGGCCGCGGTGGACCGCCACCTTCATCGTCGACGCCGCGTTGCAAGCACACTCGACGGCATCACGCAAGACATCCGTCACGCGATCAGATCCCTGCGACGACGCCCCACGTTTTGTCTCGCGGCACTCGGAACACTGGCGATCGGCATCGGCGCACTCACCACCATGTTCGCCTTGGTCGACGCGATCCTGCTTCGCCCGCTGCCGTATCGCGATCCCGAGCGGCTCGTCGGCACCTGGCACGACATGGCCGTGATCAACCTGCCCCACGCGCCTCAGTCGGCGCAGACGTACTTCACGTACGCCACACAGGCTCGCACGATCGACGGCATCGGCCTCTACGTCGAGTCGTCGGCCAACGTCGCGGCAGCCAACGGAAAGACTGATCCGCAACGGCTGGCAATTTCCGGATGCACCGCCACTCTGTTCAGCGTGCTCGGCGTCGCACCGCTTCGCGGCCACCTGTTCACCAGAGACGAAGACCAGCCGGGCGCCGAACCGGTCGCGGTGATCAGCGAAGACTTCTGGCGCTCCATGTACGGAAGCGACCCGGACGTCGTCGGCAAGCTGGTCGACGTCGACGGCGAGTCGCGTCGCATCGTCGGCGTGCTCCCTCGATCGTTCCAGATTCCACGGGCGGGCGTCGCGCTCTGGGTACCGCTCGGCATCGATCCTGCGAATCCGCCGCCGGCCGCCTTCACCTACGAGGGCATCGCCCGACTCAAACCGGGCGTCTCGCGCCAGATGGCCGAGCGCGATTTTTCATCCGTGCTGCCGCGAGCGGCCGAGCTCTATCCGAAGTTCGTCCCCGGTATCACGACGGGACAGATCCTCGCCCAGACGAAACCGCGACCATTTCTCACACCGTTGCGCGACGACATCGTCGGTGCGGTGTCGGGCACGCTGTGGGCAACGGCTGCGGCCGCGGTGCTCCTGTATCTCGTGGCGTGCATCAACGTCGGCAACCTGGCGCTGGTGCGGTTCGACGCGCGCCAGTCGGAGCTTGCGGTTAGGCAAGCGCTGGGCGCCGGCCGCGGCCGGCTCGCGCGCTCGTATTTCTCCGAGATCGCGATCATCGCATCGGTGTCGGGACTGGCGGCGCTCGTCCTCGCGCGCGTCGCGCTCGGCCTCCTGGTGCGCGACGGTCCGTCGGGCCTGCCGCGATTGGCCGAGGTTGCCATCGATTGGCGATCGCTGCTGTTCTTGCTGGTGGCGTCGGCGGCCGCCGCGATGCTGAGCGGCGTCATCCCGATGCACCGGCTCCGCCGCGCAGCGCTACCACTCGTTCGCGGGACCCGCGGCGGCACGGCCAGCCGCGCCGCCAATCGGACGCGACAGACGCTCGTCGTCGTGCAGATCGCCCTCGCCCTCGTGGTCCTCGCCGTTTCAGGTCTCCTCGTCCGCTCGTTCGCGCGGCTCAACTCCGTTAGGCCGGGATTCGACGCCGATCACGTGGCCACGTACTGGGTGTCGCTGCCGGCGAGCCGCTATCCGACGGACACCGCGATCGTGCACTTCTTCGCATCGCTGTTGGACCACGCCCGCGCACTCCCAGGCGTGTCGAGCGCAGGTCTCACGTCGCGCGTCCCCCTCGTGCATCGGGGGTTCAACGATAATCCGCTCTACGCCGAGGGCGTCGTCCAGACCGATCAGAAGCTTCCGCCGCTGCAGCTCTTCACCACTATCGGCGGCGACTACTTCCGGACGATGCGCATCCCGCTCATGAGCGGCAAACTGTTCGATGCGATGGACGTGCAGCGGGAAGGCGATGCGATTGTCTCGAGTCGGACCGCCGCGATGTTCTGGCACGATTCGACTGGACGCTCGGTGATCGGCAAACGCTTTCGCGTGCTGCCGACGAGTCGCTGGTACACGATCGTTGGCGTCGTGGGGAGTACCCGTGATTCATCGTTGGCCACGGCTGCCGTGCCGGGGGTCTATTTCCCGGAAACGGAAACCACCGATCCAAGCGGGGCGCGAACCGCACATACGTTGGCGCTCGTCCTTCGCACGCGCGAAGATCCATCCGCACTCACGCCGGCGGTGCGCGGCATCGTGCGCGAGCTCGACGCATCGCTGCCGCTCTTCGACGTGCAATCCATGAGCGCGGCCGTTCGCGCGTCCACCGCGCGGCTGCGCTTCACCGTGCTCGTGTTGGGCGCGGCGGCCATCGTCACCCTTGCGTTAGGCGCCCTCGGCTTGTATGGCGTGATGGGGTACGTCGTCGCGCTGCGGCGGCGCGAGATCGGCATTCGCATCGCGTTGGGCGCCACCCCGGGCGCCGTCGCGGGCGCGACGACGCGCGAAGCGATGACGGTCACCGCCATCGGACTGGCGGCCGGCCTCGCGCTCTTCGCCGCCGCGGCGCCGCTGGCGCACTCGATGGTATTTGGCGTCGCCGCCTGGGATCCGGTCGCGGTGGGCGGTGCGGGAGCGATGCTGGTCGCGGCGGCGATGCTCGCCAGCTGGCTGCCGGCGCGGCGCGCCGCACGCGTCGACCCCGCGGAAACGCTGCGCGCGGACGGATGATGGCGATTGCCTAACGCGTCCCGCGCGGTCGCGTCGATGGCATTCGTCTCGAAGGGCTAAATTCCGCTCGCACGTTGGCGCGGCCGGCGCGACGACACCGTTCAGCAGCCGTCGTCGTTCGCTGGACTTTCGCTCCGGAAGCCCCTAACGTAGTGCGCTATGCGCACAATCGGTGAAGTGATGGCCACGGCGATGATGCTGTTGGGCACCCTCAGCACGCCGCTCGCCTCGGCGGGGATCGGACCATCATCGCAGTCGTCGCCCTCGATGGCGTCCGACACGCTGCGCCAACCACCCGAGCTCCGCAATCTCTCCAGGGTCCCCGGCATCGTCGACGTCGAACTCACCGCGGCACCGGCCCGCCTCCGCCTCGTGCGCGGCGGACCGCTCGTCGA
>DATNAM010000275.1:0-7182 GCA_035572595.1 Gemmatimonadaceae bacterium | reverse complement strand
GAGCCGGCCGGCGCGGACCCGAGGGACGCGTGCACGCGCGCGGCCGCTTCATGCACGCGATCGAGCGCTGCGGCGCGGCGGCCGGCAATGGCGCGCGCCATGGCCTGGTGCGCCTTGGGTAGCGTCGCAACGTGCTCGTCCAACAAGGCGAGCGCGCCGACTGCCGCCTGGCGCGCCGCCTGCGCCCAGTGCGCGACGTCGCCTAACGCAACCGGGTCGCTGCGGAAGCCCGGCGTGTCCGGCGCCGACGCCAGCGCGGCGTGCAGGTCGCGGGTCATGCGGCCGATGCGCTCGGCCTCCGGCACGAAATCGCCCGGAGCATGGGCTGCCCCGGGAGTCAACGCCGCCCGCGCCGCGTCGAGCGCGATCGCCCAACCATCCCGTGCGCCGGCGACGAAGCGCGACAACATGCCGGTCACATAGGTCGAGCCCTGGGCGTCGCAGTAGCGCATGACGCCCAACACCGACGGCGTGTGCTGGAAGCCGGTGCGCGTGGTGAGGAAGGTGCCGATCTCGACGTCCGGATTTTCACCGTGCTCGAGGCGGCGGAACAGCTTGAGCATGGCGCGATCGCCATACCGGACCGAGGTGTTGCTCTGCTCGGCGCGGCTCACCTCGGAGTCGAGCGCCCCCAGGCCGTGCGTGGGCGTGCCGACGGGCTCGGCGCTCCAGCGCGCGCCGTCGCCCTCGAACGCCGCGCCCGCGCCTAACGCAGAGCCCAGGTACGCGCGGAACCGGGCATCCTCGAGGGCGTCGAGCAAGACGCCCGACGCGCCGGCGGCCGCGATGCGCGCCACCACCGCGTCCGCCGCACGCGCGTCCGCCGGCGCACCGTCGCGCGCCACCAGCGGCACCTGATAGCTCCGCGCCACCCCGGCCGCGTCGGTCGCCACGATGCGCGTCACCACCGCCCGATCGCCGTCCCAGTCTAACGGAACGACCTCGGTGATCCGCGCTTCCGCGGGCGGACTGCCCTTGGCGCCGAACCACCGGCGGGTCATCAACCACCGCGCCAGATCGGCCGGCGCCAGACCGCGCAGCACCGCCGGATCCAGCGCGCCCGTCACCGATCCGCCATCCACGTGCACCACCGGCGGCGATCCGGTCACTGCGCCGCCGCGCCGTCGGACTGTGGCGCCACGAGATGGAACCAGTAGAACGTGTGCGGGCCTAACGACAGGAAATACGGCTGCTCGCCGATGGTGGGGAAGCGCACGTTGCCGATGATCTCGAGCGGCGTCCACCCTTTCCATCGCTGCAGGTTGATCTCCACCGGCTGCACGAAACGCGACAGGTTGTTCACGCACAGAATCACCTGGTCTTCGTGCCGCCGCAAAAACGTGAGCACCTTTCGATTCTCGGGCAGCAGCATCTCGAATTTGCCGCGCCCGAACGCGTGAAATTGCTTGCGCACTTTGATGATTCGCCGCATCCAACGCAGCAGCGATGTTTGCGTGCGCTCTTCGGATGCGACGTTGATCGCCTGATATCCATAGGGCGGGTCGACGATGAGCGGAAAGTACAACGCCTGCTGATCGCCCTCGGAGAATCCAGCGTTCCATCCCGGCGTCCACTGCATTGGCGTGCGCACGCCGTTGCGATCGCCCAAATAGATGTTGTCACCCATGCCGATCTCGTCGCCGTAATAAATGATCGGCGTGCCGGGCATCGTCATGAGCAGCGCGTTCATCAACTCGATCTGACGCCGGCCGTTGTCGAGCAGCGGCGCCAAGCGGCGGCGGATGCCGATGTTGATGCGCATGCGCGGGTCGCGCGCATACTCGCGGTACATGTAGTCGCGCTCGTGGTCGGTGACCATCTCGAGCGTCAGCTCATCGTGGTTACGCAGGAAAATCGCCCACTGGCACTCCACGGGCAGCGGCGGCGTCTGCGCCAGAATTTCGACGATCGGACTGCGATCTTCCTGCCGGATCGCCATGTACATCCGCGGCATGAGCGGAAAGTGAAACGCCATGTGGCATTCGTCGTTGTCGCCGAAATACGGGATGACATCGATCGGCCACTGATTGGCCTCGGCGAGGAACACGCGGTCGGCGAATTCTTCGTCGAGCGTGCGGCGCAGCTCCTTGAGCACCGCGTGCGTCGCCGGAAGGTTCTCGCAGTTCGTGTCGTCGCGCTCCACCAGGTAGGGAATCGCATCGAGTCGCATGCCATCCACGCCCATGCGGAACCAGAAGCGCATCACATCCTTCACCGCTTCGACGACGGCCGGGTTGTCGAAGTTGAGATCCGGCTGGTGGCTGAAGAAGCGGTGCCAGTAGAACTGGCCGGCCACCGGATCCCAGGCCCAGTTGGACTTCTCGGTATCGGTGAAAATGATGCGCGCGCCGGCGTAGCGGGTGGGATCATCGCTCCACACGTAGAACTCGCGCTCGGGCGACCCCTTGGGCGCGAGGCGCGCGCGTTGGAACCACGCGTGCTGGTCGGAGGTGTGGTTGATGACCAACTCCGTGATGACGCGGATGCCGCGCGCGTGCGCTTCCTCGAGGAGCCGTTGGAAATCGGACAGCGCGCCATACTGCGGATGGATGGCCTGGTACTCGGCGATGTCGTAGCCGTCGTCGCGCAGCGGCGACGGATAGAACGGCAACAGCCACAGGCAGTTGACGCCTAACGATTCGATGTAATCCAGCTTTTCGATCAAGCCCGGCATGTCGCCGTAGCCGTCGCGATTGCTGTCGCGGAACGACTTGATGTGGATTTGATAGATGACGGCGTCCTTGTACCAGAGCGAGCTCATGGGGGGCGAGTGTGGTCCGTCTAACGCCGCACGAGGAGCACGTGACCGGGCTCTTCGCGTGGGTCGAGTCGAACGTAATTGCGGGAGCCGCGCCACGTATAGCGCGCGCCGGTGATCAGGTCCTCGACCACGTACAAATCGTCATCCGTTAGGCCGAGTGGCTCGAGCGGAACGTGCACCATGGTGTCCTGCGGGCGCGCGGGGTCGAGGTTGACGACAATCAGCAGATCGTTAGGCGGCCCGAGATTGCCGGCCGTCTTGTGATAGAACAAGATGCGGTCGTTCTCGGAGCGGTGGAAGGTGATGTTGGCCGCCAGTTGCAGCGCCTGGTTCTCGCGGCGAATGCGATTGAGGCGTCCGATGTCCCGGTCGAGGCTGTCGGCCGCGCCAAAGTCGCGCGCCTTGATCTCGTACTTCTCGGAATGCAGGTATTCCTCGCTCCCCGGCCTGAGCGGGACGTTTTCGGCGAGCTCGAATCCGCTGTAAATGCCGTACAGCGGCGACAACGTACCGGCAAGCAGGAGACGAACCCGGAACGCCGCGCGTCCGCCGAGCTGCAGGTACTCGTGCAGAATGTCGGGCGTGTTGGCGAAGAAATTGGGCCGCAAGTATTCGCGCGGCGCGCGCTGCATGAGCTCCTCGAGATACTCCTGGAGCTCGCGGGCGCTGGTGCGCCAGGTGAAATACGTGTACGACTGGGTGAAGCCGATTTTCGCCAGGTGCTTCATGCGCTTGGGGCGCGTGAACGCCTCGGACAGGAAGATGATCTCCGGGTGGCGCGCGTGGATCTCGCCTAACAGCCAGTGCCAGAACGCGAACGGCTTCGTGTGCGGATTGTCGACGCGGAACGTGTGCACGCCGTGCGAGATCCAGAACAGCAGAATGTCGCGACAGGCCATCCACAGGTTGTCGCGGTCGGCGCACCAGAAATCGAGCGGATAGATGTCCTCGTATTTCTTGGGCGGATTCTCGGCGTGCTTGAGCGAGCCGTCGGGGCGCGCGAAGAACCAGTCGGGATGCTCGCGCAGCCACGGGTGGTCGGGCGAACACTGCAGCGCGTAGTCGAGCGCGATCTCCATGCCCAACCGGTGGGCCGCGGCGACGAAGCGGTCGAAGTCGTCGATCGTGCCTAACTGGGGCTCGATGGCCGTGTGTCCGCCGGCCGGTCCGCCGATCGCCCACGGGCTCCCCGGGTCGTCGGGCGCGGCGGTGAGCGCGTTGTTGCGGCCTTTGCGGTTCGTGACGCCCACGGGATGGATGGGCGGCAGATAGACCACGTCGAAGCCTAACTCAGCCACGCGCGCGAGGGCGCGCTCGGCGTCGACGAAGGTGCCGTGCCGATGCGGGTCGCCGCTCTGCGAGCGCGGGAACATCTCGTACCACGATGCAAACCGCGCGCGCTCGCGGTCCACCCACACACGGAGCTCGCGGTCGTACGACGTGAGATCATCCGGTGCCAGGTGCTGCGCCATGAGCGCGAGCAGCTTGAGGTCGAGCGCTTCGCGCGCGCGTTCACGCCATGCGGCCGAGGCGTACTTGAGGCGCGACGCCCATTGGGCCAGCTCGCGCCGCGTGTCGCCGAAGCGGACGCGGTGGGTGGCCGTGTCCACCAGTTGCGCGCCCTCGAGGAGATCGAGGGACACATCCTGGCCGGCGTCGATCTTCTTCTCGAGTTGCGCGCGCCAGGTGCCGAACCGATCGGTCCAGGCATCCACAGTGAACGTCCAACTGCCGATCGCGTCGAGTCCGATGCCGCCGGTCCAGCGATCGGAGTCGTAGTCGAACACCATCGGCGCGGTCTGCCAATCGGCGGCGCCGGGCGGCTTGTAGCGGAGGCGCGCCGCGATAATGTCGTGTCCGTCCTTGAAGATGTCGGCGCTCACCTCGAGGGAGTCGCCCAAGATGCGTTTGACTGCCCAGCGCGCGTCATCGAGCGATGGGGAGACGCATTCGATCGCGATATGCGGTGGTTTGCGCGGCGGCAATTGGGTGCCGTTCGACGTACGCCGGGTTCGCGACTGCGGTGAAGTGAGTGTTGGGCGTGGTGAAGGTGACGACGAACTCGGGACCGCCATGCTGTGACACAACGTGATGAGGGACACTTGGGGGGCGGGACGCTGGGCCGCAGCATCCCGCCCGTGAAACGTTCTCTCCGTTCCTGCACCCGCGCAAGGCGCGTTCCGGGACTGGGGAACTTCCGCTAATCGTGGTCGGGTATGTAGTCTGTGGCCATGCTCGCACCCGACATTACGGCAATGCTCTCGTCGCGGCCCTGGGTCGCGCTACCGTTAGTGTTCGTGGGCGGGGTGCTCACGAGCTTGACGCCGTGCATCTATCCGATGATTCCGATCACGGCCTCGCTGGTGGGCGGCCAGTCGGCGAGCACGACCACGAGGTCGCGCTGGCGGCCGCTCACGCTCACGTTGAGCTACGTGCTCGGGTTAGCCCTCGTGTACGCATCGCTCGGCTTGTTCGCCGGGCTGAGCGGCACGCTGTTCGGAACAGTGAGCACGAACCCATGGTTGTACTTTGGGATGGCCAATCTGTTGTTGATCGCGGCGTTGGCCATGGTGGACGTGATTCCGGTGCGCGTGCCGCAGATCCTGGCGCAGCGGGCGGCCACGGCGGGAACCGGCGGCCAGCTGGCGGGGACGTTCGCGATGGGGGCGGCATCGGGCCTCGTGGCGGCGCCGTGCTCGGCGCCGGTGATGGCGGCGGTGCTGACGTGGGTATCGACGACGCACAGCGCGGCGTTAGGCTTCATCTACCTGTTCGTCTTTTCGTTAGGCATGAGCACGCTGCTGGTGGCGGTGGGGCTGTCGGCGGGAACGTTGTCGCGGCTGCCGCGCGCCGGCGAATGGATGGTGTGGGTCAAGAAGGTGTTCGCAGTGATCATGCTCGGCGCCGCCGAGTACTATCTCATCAAGATGGGACAATTGTTGATATGATCTCGACACGGTTGGCAATGCTCGCGGCGTGCGCGGCGGTGTTCGCGGCAGCGCCGGTGCTGCACGCCCAGGATGAAATCGGCGTGGCCGTCGGCACGGCGGCGCCCGGCGCGGCCGTGCATTCGTTGGACGGCAAGACGATGAATCTCGATCAGTACATCGGCAAAGGCCCGGTGCTGCTCGAGTTCTGGGCGACGTGGTGCAGCAACTGCAAGGAGCTCGAGCCCAAGCTGCTCGACATGGTGAAGAAGTATTCGCCGCGCGTGACGTTCGTGGACGTGGCGGTATCGGTGAACGAGTCGCCGGAGCGCGTGAAGTTGTACGCGCAGAAGTACCACTACACGCATCAGGTGGTGTACGACACCGACGGCAGCGCGGTGAGCGCGTACAACGTGCCGGCGACATCCTACGTGGTGTTGATCAACAAGGCCGGCAAGGTGGTGTACACCGGGTTAGGCGGCGACCAGGATCTCGAGAGCGCGATCAAGCGAGCGCTATAGCGCCGAATGTGTAGCTGGCCGAGTCTCCTCGACGGCTCAAAGGATAACAAAAAGGATGCAAAGAAATGGGGAAGATCGCTTCCGTGCACATCCGGTCTTCGTCGTTCACGCATCTGGCTTAGGCCATGCGCGCGACCACGCCACTGCGTCACGCGTGGCAGCGATCTTCCCCATCTCTTGCAATCCTTTTGGTTATCCTTTGAGCCCTTTTGTCGAGGAGACTCGGCCAGGAGCTCAGTCGAGGAGCTAGCGCCTCAACGGCCTTCGCGGCGCATGGCGGCCGCTTCGTCGCTCAAGCCATCCAGCAGCGCGAGCATCTCGTCGCGGCCGGTACGGGGATTCATCACGGTGACGCGGAGCACGCGGCGCGCGCCTAACACAGTGGTGGTGATCCAGCCGCGGCCGCTCTTGTTGTAGCGCTCGCGCAGGTCGCGGTTGAACGCGTCGGCGGTTTCATCATCGTCGGTGGCGCGGCCCACCCAGCGGAAGCAGAGGATGTTCGATTCGGGCTCGTGCAACGCGACGAAGTCCGGGTGGGCGCCGATCGCGGCGTGGAGATCCTGCGCCGTCCGGCACAGGTGGTCGTAGATCGTGCCTAACCCGGTGGCGCCGTAGCGCTGGAGCGCCACCCACATCTTGAGCGCGTCGGCGCGGCGCGAGCACTGGAAGCTGCGCGTGCCCTGGTCCCACACGCGGCCCTCGTCCGTGTCGTGGAAGAGATACGGCGCCCGTTGGGCGAATGCGCGATCCAGGTCGCGCTCGTCGCGCACGAACAGCATGCCGGCGGACAGCGGCAGCAGCATCATCTTGTGCGCGTCCCAGGCCACCGAGCGGGCGCGCGATGCGCCGCGCATGCGATCGCGATGCGTGTCCGAGAGCAGCGCGGAGCCGCCGTGCGCGGCGTCGACGTGGAGCCAGATGCCGCGCGCGTCGCAGAGGGTGGCAATGGTCTCGAGATCGTCGAACGAACCGG